>DASYCD010000351.1:0-4862 GCA_036500405.1 Bryobacteraceae bacterium | reverse complement strand
ACGCCAAGATTCAGCGTGAGGTTAGGACGAATCTTCCAGTCATCCTGAAAGTACACAGAGTGCGAATTTTCGCGGGGCAACCAACTCGCGGTAGGAACGTTGGAGCTGTAGTTCGTCACCGAGCCGAGGAAAAACGAGGCGAGGCTGATGCCCCCCGTATTCGGGCAGGAAGACGAACCGGTTACTTTGCCAACACAATCGCCCGCAAGGCCTGCCGCATTGTCGAAACTAAACGAGCCGCTCGGCGTACCGAGACTCCACTGATCCTGCCGCTGATGGAGCAGGTCGTACCCGAACTTGAAGCTATGCTTGTTTTTTATCCAGGTGAGGTCGTCTTTCGCCGTGAAATTTTCGATCGCGTTGGTACTCGGCCCATTCACACCGATCGGCAGGCCGCCGGGCAACAGCGTCCCGGCGACATTCGGGATCCCGAGCAACTGCGCCGTGTTCGCGTTTGTATCCGGGCTTGTGACTTCCGCGATAAAGCGGTTATAGCCAATCTTGGTTTCATTGATCAGCGACGGCGACAGGATCTTTGTGATGCCGAGGGTCGAGGTGTTGTTGTAGTCCTGCTCGAGCACAAGGCTGGTATCAAAGAGGGAATTCGAAATCTGCGGATTGGGACTGCGCTGGTAGATCGACTTGTACAACCAGTTGCCGTAGACCTTGAGACTAGGCGAGAACTGGTGGTCGATGCGGCCGGTGTAATTTTCCGAAAAATACTTCTTCAGATAGGTGCCCTGGAAGTTGTTTTGCGGACCCGTGGTGCTGTAGGTTCCCGGAGCATTGGGCGGCGCATAGGGCGTTAGAGCGGCAAACTTCAGCGCGACGGGATCGATCCGGGATTGAGGAATAATATTGCCCGGGATTGGGGTGCGCGTCCAGACGCCATTCACCTGGGAGGTGCTGAGTGGATCGTAAAGCGGGTTGGCGTTGGGGAAGCTGAAATCACCCGTAAGCTCGGCAGGATCCGGCACCGTATACGCCTGCTGCTTGGCCTGCTTTTCAATGACGCGTTCTACGGCGAACAGAAAGAAAGTCTTGTTCCTGCCGTGGTAGAGCTTCGGAATGTAGACCGGTCCACTCAACGTTGCGTTGGGCTGCATGAAAAGTTCGGAAGGGGTTGCGGTCTGGCCTGGCTGAATCTGGCCGAAGCGATAGACATCGAAATATTTGCGGTGCTGCATCGCGCTCACGCGGCCGAATTCCGAGATCTCGCCGTGCAGCGTATTAGTACCGGTTCGCTGGACGGACGCCATTGCGCCGCCGCCCGAGTGTCCGTACTCAGCCGGAAGGATCGAATCGATCACTTTCACTTCTTCTACGGTGCTCTGGATGGTTTGCGCGGTGTAGACAGTGCCGCCGTTCGCGGTCACCGCATAGGCGCCGTCCTGAAAAAAGCCGATTTTGCTGTCGGAAAGACCGTCAATATGGAAGCCCTGGAGAGTGCCTGCGTAGCCAAAGCCGGAGATATCGATATTCGGAGTCAGGTAAAAAACAGCTTCGACATAGCGCTGGTAAAGCGGCAGCTTCTGGAGGTAGTCGCCTTCGAGCGTTTGTCCGCCCGCGGAGCTTTCCGTCTGCAACTGAGCGACTTCGCCCGTCACCTTCACCGACTCGGTGGCGACGCCGATTTCCACCGTTGAATTCACCTCCTGCGTTTCCGCAACGTGGAGGAGAAGGCCATCATGAACCGCCTGCTTGAATCCTGCGGCGGCGACCGTCATGCGGTAAGGACCGGGGCGCAGCGAGGGAATTCGATAGATCCCGTCCGTATTGGTTTTTGTTTCGCTGGTGAAGTTCGTTTCCGTGTTCACTACAGTTACGGTTGCCTCCGGAACTACGGCGGCGCTTGGATCGTTCACACGGCCGGTAAAGGTTCCGGAATCCAATTGGGCGAAAGCAGGGACGCTGAACAGGGACGCAACTAGTGCGACAGCGACAGCAACGTATTTAGACATTTAGCTCCTGAAGAATCAGTCACATTTCCGTAACGGAAATGTCAATTTAGGGCAATTCTAAAGAAAAGGTTGATCCAATGTCAACAGAATTCATGAGTTCCCCAACTTAAGTTGGGGAGCAAACGGACGGGGCAATACTTAGTGCGCAGCGGCAGTGGAGAAATCGGCAGGCATGCGGCGGATAATCTGGTCGAGGCCATAGCGGACGTGAGCGCGCATGGCGCGGTCGGCGGTTTCTTCATCCTGCGTGCAGAGCGCTTCGGCCAACTGAGAATGAAAGTCGGCGGGCAACACCGGGCAAGCAGCGGCAATGTTGTAAAGCCAGTTGAAGGTCAGGACCTGGTTCGTCTCCAGCATGGTGCGAAGCGCCTCACAACCGCCCACCTGCGCGATCTGCTGGTGGAATGCGGCGTGAGTTTCCTGCACCTGATAGAGAAACTCCGGATCGGTTTCGCCGCCTTCGAAATAGCGGCTGTAGAGCGAATCGACATGCTCGGCCGCGCGGCGGAGATCAGCGCGGTCGGCATCGGTCGCCATCCGGCAGAAGAGCCGGGCGGTCTGGCTTTCAAGAGCCTCGCGGACCTCATAGCGCTCGTGCACATCGGCAGGCGTGGGGAGCCGCACGCGCGTTCCCACACGCGGCTGCGTTTCGACGATCCCCTCGTTCTGGAGCCGCTGCAGCGCTTCCGCTACCGGCAGGATGCTCATGCCGAGTTCGGCGGCGAGGCGGCGGCGAGAGAGCTCTCCACCGACGGGGACAGCCCCCTTCAGGATTCTGCGGAGAATAACCTGATAAGCGCGCGCGGAAAGACTGGCGGGCTGCGGCATCTCCGCGACGATTGCCGAAATGGGCTGCGGGTTCGTCAAGCCTCAATGCTAACGCAAATCAGGGGGACGCGGGGTGGTGGCGAGACCGGTGACCCAGTCGGTCAGGATGGCGCCCGCCCCGGGGGATGCGAGCGGCGTTCCATCGAGAACCGCCCGCACGAAATTTTCGACGATGGGATAGTGCACGTTGCGGTGAGCCGGCAGCGTTTCCTCGCGGACGCCATTGAGCGTTGTGATCTTCAGGGGAGGACCGTTCAGCGGCGTGAGATCGAGTTCGCCTTCTGTGCCGACGATGCGGAACTGGTCGCGCGCGATGCGGGAAGTCCAGCGGACGTCGATGACGCCGTGGAGCCCCTCGGCGTATTCGACCAGTACGGTAGCGGAATCCTCGACGCCGAAGGTGTGGACGGCTCGGGAGCGCAGGCCCGTGGCGCTGAGCGGCTTCCCGAAGAGAAAGTTGAATGCGTCGATGCGGTGCGAGCCGGTGTCATAAAGAGGTCCGCCGCCCGCGAGTTCGGGATCGCGCAGCCAGGCGCGGTCTTCGGCTTCGAGCCAGCCGTGACCGGTGGCTTCGGCGAGTACGGGTTTGCCGATTGCGCCTTCGGCGATCAGTTCCTTTGCGCGAATGAGCTTCGGGTAGAGCCGGCGATAGAACGCGACGCCGAAGATCTGGCGGGAATCGTTTGCGACTTCGGCCATAGCCCGCGCCTGCGCGAAGGTCATGGCGGTCGGCTTTTCGCAGAGGACGTGCTTGCCTGCCTGGAGAGCGGCGATTGTGTGTTGTGCGTGGAGAGCTACGGGCGAAGCGACGTACACGGCATCAATTTCGGGCTGCGCGAGTGCGGATTCGAGCGAGGTATGGACCTGAACTCCGGGATATGCGGCGGCCTTTTCCGGATTCCGCGTCAGGACGCTGCGGAAGACGCTGCGCGGCTCCTCCTGGATGGCGGGGATCACGCGCTTTCGCGTGAGGTCTCCAATTCCGACGACGAGCCAGTTGACCATGTTGAATCGAGGATAGCGCGAGCAGCGCAGGCGATAGACTGTCGTTTGGACTCACCGGTTATACAGCTGGAAAAGCTGACGCGCGCCTACCGTTCCGGACCCGCCGAGATCGTCGTGTTCCGCGATCTCGATCTCGAAGTCGCCGCGGGCGAGCAGGTTGCGGTCATGGGGGAGAGCGGTGCGGGCAAGAGTACGCTGCTTCACCTGATCGCCGGACTCGACCGGCCCACCAGTGGGACGGTTCGGATTCATGGACGGGATGTTGGAGGTCTGCCGGAATCCGAAGTGGCGCGGCTCCGGAATCGCGAGATCGGTTACGTCTGGCAGCAGCATCATCTGTTGAGTGAATTCACCTGCCTCGAGAACGTGATGATGCCGCGGCTGGTGGCTGGCGAGAACAGATCGAAGGCGATCGAAGAAGCCAAAGCGCGACTGGCGGAAGTGGGACTGGCCGACCGCGCGGAGCATCGGGCGGGCGAGCTTTCGGGCGGCGAACAGCAGCGGGTGGCGATCGCGCGGGCGCTGATCGGCAACCCTTCGCTGCTGCTGGCGGATGAACCGACTGGCAATCTCGACGAGCGGACCGGCGAAAAAGTGTTCGAAATGCTGAGCGGGCTGCGGCGCAGCCGGAATCTGACCTCCGTGCTCGTTACTCACAATCCGCATTTTGCCCAATCGTGCGGACGAGTACTGAAGCTGGTGGCTGGAAGCCTTTGCAAACTGTGACTAAAGGGCCTTTGCAACCGAAGTGACGCGAGGAGTATCTTTATAGTAGGGCGGAGATTCCGCGCTTTTGGTGGTGAAGTACCAGGGAGCTACCTAAATGTTTGAAAGATATACAGAAAAGGCCCGGCGCGTCATATTTTTTGCAAGGTACGAAGCGAGCCAGTTCGGCAGTCCGTACATCGAAACCGAGCATTTGCTGCTCGGGCTGTTACGTGAAGACAAGCAACTGGCTAACCGCTTCCTGCGTTCTCACGCGGCCGTCGACTCGATTCGAAAGCAAATTGAAGGCCACACTACGGCCCGTGACAAAGTTTCCACTTCGGTGGATCTGCCGCTGAGCCA
>DASYCD010000350.1:0-3248 GCA_036500405.1 Bryobacteraceae bacterium | reverse complement strand
CCGCCGGGGCAGAGAATGGCGCCGTTATCGAGCGGACCATAATCGCCGTGCGTGCTGGTGAACTGCTTGCTCCAGATCACTGTGCCCTTATCGACGTCAATCGCGAAGAGCTTATCGGTAACGCCCGCGACCAGAGCGATCTGCTTCGCGCCGGAATTCGTGTTGACGGGATCGGCGATGAGCGCCGTGTACAGATTCGTCATCACGCGCGGCTTGGAATCGAGCTGAAGCTTCCAGAGCAGCTTAATGTCTTTTGCCGTGGAAGGACTAATGATTTTTTCGTCCTTCTGCCAGTGGGTGCGCTGGCTGTCGTAGCCATCCGTCAGCCATTCCGCGCTCCATCCGAGGATGCTGCAGAACGTCAGCGCCGAAACAACAAATATGAGTTTTCGCATGTCAGATCCTTTTGCGTACCCTACTTGACCAATTCGAATCCGAAGGTATAAATCGTGCTGTCCACAGTGCTGAGGTACATCTGGCTGGCGCTGCCGGAGACGGCGGCGCGGGAGTACGAGGTAATCGTGCTGCCGCTGTTCCAGAGTTCCTTGCCGGACGAGCCATCGAGCGCGTAGAGGACAGCCGGATGCTGGGCGTTACCGCCGGAGGTCGCGAATACCACGCCGTTGATGACCAGGGACGTCAGCGGATTGGTGAGATCGCGCGAGACCCAGGCGGGTTCGAGCGCCGGTTTTCCACTCTGATCCACTACTTTGAACGCGGCGACGGCCCCGTTCGTTACGGCGCCGTTCATGGCGGCGAAATGAGTGGCTGAATTGACACCGCCGGCGAGGGGCGCGAGGATCCAGCGCGTGCCCGCGGCTTCGAAAGTGGAGAGATTGCCGGTGATCACGTTGCCGACGGCGGTCGAGACGGCGAGCGGAGTCTTGTGATCGGCGCCGCCGAGCGATTTCGCGTCGAGCAGATAGATCTTGCCGTCTTTGTTCGCCACGGCTACCAGATCGCGGCCGCCGTGATTGAAGACGACTGGGGCGCTGGTGAATTCCGATTTGCCGGGTGAGAACTGGTCTTTGAGGTGGAGATCTTTGGGGTCGAGCGCGACCACGGAATCGGAGAAGCTTGTGGCGCCGTATTCGCCGTCTCCGGTGGAGGCGACGATCGTTCCATCGGGGATGAACGCCGTGCCGATTGCGCTGCCTCCGTTCGTTTTCCAGGTATGAACGGATTTGTCGGTGAGGTTGATGGCCCACACGCCATTCGCCGCGCCGCCGCAGTTGTTGCGGGTGGCGGCGAAAGCGTCGTCTTCGGTGAAGATGAGGCCGGTCGCGTTGGCGTTGGCGGGGAGGAAGCGAACGGGAGGAGCGGAATCCTCACCGTCCGCGATCCGAACCATGCGGAGCATGCCGTCGCCCGTGATGGCAAACAAAGTGTTGCCTGGGAATGGACCGGGGCGCGCGCCGCCACGTCCCGCGCGACCGCCGGCGCGACCGCCGGCCGACGCTGCCAGTGCTGCCGCAACTTGTACAGCACCATCGCCAGGTTTGCCAACGGCGCTTTCGGCTGCGCCGCCGCGTCTTCCACCGCCCCCGGCGGCGGGTTCCGCCTCAGCGAGCGCGGTTGGCCGGCTAATGCCGGACGTCATGCCACCGGGACATGCCGCTGTTCCGGCGGGCGCTGCGGGAGCGTCGAAATGCCGGGTCCATTCGATGCGGCCGAGATCGGTATCGAGCGTGACGGCGTTGTTGGATGTGCCGCCGAAAAATGCATACGACCGGAAGCCTCGATATCCGATATAACGATCCAGAATGAGGGCCTGTGAAAGCGACGCGCCCTGACGCGCTTCGTTGTTTGCTTTCACCTTCCACAGGAATTTAAAGCCAGGCTTCTCCATGTTGGCGACGGAGATCTGGGGATCGCTCTCTACCGACGATGTTCGCTGCGCATCGCTCCCTTCCGTTGTCCAACCACCGGCGCCGCGGCCCTGCGCCGCCGCGATTCCCGCTATCGCTAATACGCAGCCTGCTCCGAAGGCAATCTGACGAGTGAGTCTTTCCATACACAGTCTCCTTCTAGCCAAGCAATATTAGATCACAAACGTGTGGAAAAAGCAGGTGATATTGTGCTGATTATTCCTCGTAAGTGGCTGGACCATTTGAACTTGCGCGTTTGGGGCGGGTTCGGGCAGGCGGCTGATGCGGGGTTTGGACCATTTGCCGGGGTATAGCGTTCCTCTATAATGGGATTCGATTTTGCCTCCCTCCAAAGAGCCTGGACGCCGGAAGCCCACGATCGCCACCGTCGCGCAGCATGCCGGCGTGGCGGTGAGCACTGTCTCGCGGTTTCTGAACGGACATTACGTCAGTAAGAAGGCGCGGGCGCGGCTGGCGGAAGTCATCGAAGAGCTGGGTTACGTTCGGTCGGTTACCGCGCGTAATTTGAGCCTCGGGGTACGGGGATGTGTGGGCGTCGTTGTCGATTCCAGCCAGGATCTTTGGTTCACGCAGCTTCTGGCGGGGATTGAAGAAGAGCTTTCGACGCGGGACACCAGCCTTATGCTGGCGAGTCTGGAACTGAGCGGCCGTTACGATCCGCGGATCGTGCAGCAGTGGGTGCGCGAGCGGCGCGTGGATGGCGTGATCATGGTGAAGTCGCAGAGACGGGATCGCGCGCTGGTACATGAATGCATTGAAGCGCAGTTGCCGACGGTGATGATCGCGCCGGACGAGGCGGTAGCAAATGCTCATCTGGTGCGGTGCGACAATCGTGCGGCGGGCGCGGCGGTGGCCCACCATCTGGCGAATCTGGGGCATAAGCGGATTGCTTACGCTGGTGGGCCGGAGCATTCGGTGGATTCGCGGCAGCGGCTGACTGGTTTGAAAGAAGTGCTGGAGGAGCGCGGCATTCGGCTGGATCCGAAGCGGATTTCGTTTTGTTCGAGCTATGAGGCCGATGCCGGGTGCCAGTTCGCGAATGAGATTTTGAAAACGCCGTTTGATTTTACGGCGCTGGTGACGGGTAATGATGCGATTGCGCTGGGGTTTATGCGCATCGCCCAGCAGCATGGGATTCGGATTCCGGAGCGGGTTTCGGTGGTGGGGTTCGACAATATTCCGGAAGGCGCGCTTTTGTGGCCGGGGTTGACCACGATTGCTCAGCCGACGCGGGAGATGGGGCGGGCGGCTTGCCAGAAATTGTTTGAGGCGATTTCGGATCCAGGCGAGCAGCAGGTGCTGGTGTATCCCGTGGATCTGGTGGTTCGGGAGAGCACGGCTCCGCCGGCGCGGGTGTGA
>DASYCD010000349.1:0-2932 GCA_036500405.1 Bryobacteraceae bacterium | reverse complement strand
GAAACTGATCGCCGAGCGTTTCAAGCTGAAGTTCCACACCGAAAAGAAAGAGCTCTCGGTCTTTCTCATCACCGTCGCCAAAGGTGGCCCGAAGCTGACGAAGAATGACAGCGACCCCAAGGGACTTCCGGGGCTTGGTTTCCGCGGCCTTGGCAATCTGGTGGTACGCAACGGGAACATGAGCGACTTCGCGCAGATGATGCAGTCCCGGGTATTGGATCGGCCCGTTGTCAACCAGACGAATCTCGAAGGGCGCTACGACTTCACCATGCAATGGACGCCCGACGAAACGCAGTTTGGCGGCCAGGGCGCACGCGCGCAGGCGCAGGCCGCGGAAGGCGCCCAGCAGAATCCCGATCTCTTCACGGCCATGCAGCAGCAGCTCGGCCTGAAGATCGAAGCGACCAAAGCGCCGGCCGATGTGTTCGTGATCGACCACGTGGAAAAACCATCTGGAAATTAAGCCGATACAATAACAGGCATGCGATTTTCGCTTGTCCTGCTGATGCCTCTCGCCGCGCTCGCTCAGACGCCGGCTGCGAATACTCCGGTCGTCATTCCGCCGCCGCTGCGACAGGCGGTTACGCTCGTCAATGACTACGGCAACCTGCACCGCTACGCGGCGGAGAACGCGGCGACCCAGCCCGCCGCGTCCGGCGACCAGCGCGTCGTTTTCATGGGCGACTCCATTACGGACAACATGCACAACACGCAGCGCTTCGGTCCGTTCTTCCCCGGCAAGCCGTACCTGAATCGCGGCATCGGTGGACAAACGACCGCCCAGATGGTCCTGCGCTTTTATCCGGACGTGATTGCGCTGCAGCCGAAAGCCGTCGTGATTTTCGGCGGTACGAATGACATCGCGGGCAACCTTGGGCCTGTCTCACTCGAATCGATCGAGGACAATCTCGCCGCTATGGAAACGATGGCGCGCGGCGCGGGCATCAAGGTCATCATGGCCTCCGTGATGCCCGTCTGCGACCTGCCGACTCGTCCACCGATGACGATCGGCCGTCCCCCCGCCACGATTCTCCAGCTCAATCAGTGGATCAAAACCTATGCGGCGGCCCACAATGCCGTCTATCTCGACTACTTTTCGGTCACCGTCGACGACAAAGGATTTCTGAAATCCGACATGACGGAAGACGGCCTGCACCCCACGGCGAAAGGCTACGAAGTGATGAACCCGCTGGCCGAAAAAGCTATTGCTCAGGCGCTGGTGAAGTAGCGCGGCGCGCGCGTAGTTCTTCGAGCCGCTCCTGAATTCGCTTTTCGATGCCGCGCCCGGTGGGGTGATACCAGGACTTGCCCGCAAGCGATTCCGGCAGACATTCCATCTCGTTGATGGCGTCCTGGAAGTTGTGGGCATGCTGATAGCCCGCGCTGTAGCCCCATTCCTTCATCGCCTTTGTCGGCGCATTGCGAAGATGCATCGGCACGGGCTCCGCGCGGCCACGGCGAACCTCTTCGACCACTTCGCCGAGCGCCTTGTAGGCGGCATCCGATTTCGGCGCCACCGAAAGGTAGATCACCGCCTGGGCGAGCGCCAGATCGCCTTCCGGAATTCCGAGAAAATGGACCGCCTGCTGCATCGCGATGCACTGCTCGAGCGCGCGAGGGTCGGCCAGTCCGATATCTTCGATCGCCATTCGTACCACCCGCCGCGCGATGTACATGCGGTCTTCGCCCGCTTCGAGCATGCGCGCCAGCCAGTAGAGCGCGGCATCCGGCGCGCTCGACCGCACCGACTTGTGCAGCGCTGAAATCAGGTTGAAGTGCTCTTCCCCGGCCTTGTCGTAAAGCAGAACCTTGCGGCCCAGCGCATCGGCCACAGCCTGGTCGTCAATCGCTCCCGAAGGGCTCGCGGCCGCCGCTGCTTCGAGCACGTTGTACGACGACCGCACATCGCCATTCGAAGCCGCCGCGATTTTTTCCAGCACCTCGTCGGATGCGGTCACAGGCGGATCCAGCAGCGGCAGCGCGCGGTGGAGGAGGGGGATGATCTCCTCCGGGGTCAACGCCCGCAGCATGTAGACGCGGGAGCGCGAAAGCAGCGCCGCATTCACTTCGAACGACGGATTCTCCGTCGTCGCGCCGATCAGGATAATGTCGCCGCGTTCCACGTAAGGCAGAAACGCATCCTGCTGCGCTTTGTTGAAACGATGAATTTCGTCGATGAACACGATCGTGCGGCGCCCCAGCTTGCGCAACCGCTCGGCATCCGCCATCACGATCTTGATTTCCTTGATGCCTGCGAGGACCGCGCTGAACGGCAGAAATTCGCTTTTCGTCATCCGAGCGATGATCAGGGCGAGCGTCGTCTTCCCTGCCCCGGGCGGACCCCAGAGAATAATCGAACCCAGTTGATCGCGCTCGATCTGCGACCGCAGCGGCTTGCCGGGTCCCAGGATATGCTCCTGCCCTGCGTAATCATCGAGCGTGGTGGGACGCATACGCTCCGCCAGCGGCCGCTTTGAATCGGCGGCAGGCGGCTCCGAATGGCTCAGCGGATTGGATTCGAACAGACTCAAACCGCGCGTTCCTGGCGGGCCTGCAAGCGGCCCGCTTCCCGCCTCTGGCGGCTCGCTTCGTAGAGCAGCACGGAAGTGGCCACAGCCGCGTTGAGCGACTCCACGCCGGTCGTCGGAACTGCCACATCTTCGCCGAGCCCGTAAAGCTCCTTGCTGATTCCCCGCCCTTCGCTGCCCACGATGATGGCGCAACGGCGCACGAAATCCGCCGCAGGCGCCTGTCTTCTCTCGGGCGCGTACGGCATGGCCGCATACACAGCGACGCGCTGCTGCCGCAATGTCGCTTTCGCCAGGGGCGCATCCAGACCCGCGACAAACGGCAACCGGAACAGCGACCCCGCCGAAGCCCGCAGCGTCTTCGGATTTGAGGGGCTAGCCGATCCCTTGAGAAACAACGCTCC
>DASYCD010000348.1:0-5011 GCA_036500405.1 Bryobacteraceae bacterium | reverse complement strand
GGCAACGAGCTTGACCGAAATACGCGCCTTCGGATTGGCGTTCTTGAGATCGAAGATCAACTGCGCGAGATCTTCGATGGAGTAAATATCGTGATGCGGCGGCGGCGAAACCAGACCGACGCCCGGCACCGAGTGGCGCACCCTGGCGATAACCTCATCGACCTTGTGGCCGGGAAGCTGACCGCCCTCGCCGGGCTTCGCGCCCTGCGCCATTTTGATCTGGAGCTCATCGGCGTTGACGAGGTAATTCACCGTCACGCCGAAGCGGCCGGAAGCCACCTGCTTGATCGAGCTGCGGCGGGAATCGCCATTGGCGTCGCGTTTGAAGCGCGCTTCGTCTTCCCCGCCCTCACCGGTGTTGGAGCGTCCGCCGATGCGGTTCATCGCGATCGCCAGCGTTTCGTGCGCTTCTTTCGAAATCGAGCCGAACGACATCGCGCCGGTGGCGAAGCGCCGCACGATCTCGGTGGCCGGTTCCACATCGGCCAGCGGCACGGACTTGCTCTTTTTGAACTGGAACAGGCCGCGCAGCGTGCAAAGCTGCCGGTTCTGCTCGTCGATCATGTCCGTATATTCTTTAAACGTCGCGAAGTTGTTGCTCCGGATCGCATGCTGCACTTTGGCGATCGAGGCGGGATTCAGCAAGTGGTATTCGCCACGCAGGCGATACGCATAGTTACCGCCCACCGGCAGTTCCGTATCGGCTTCCATCGGATGGAACGCCGACTGGTGCTTCATCACCGCTTCACGCGCCAGAACATCCAGCCCGACGCCTTCGATGCGCGACGGCGTGCCGGTGAAGTACTCGTTCACGAGCGCTTCGTTCAGGCCGATGGCTTCGAACACCTGCGCGCCGCGATAGCTCTGCAGCGTCGAGATCCCCATCTTCGAGAAGACCTTGAGCAGGCCCTTGTTGAGGGCTTTGACGTAGTTGTAAACCGCCTTTTCCGCGGTGATATTCTCCGGCAGAACGCCCTTGTTCGCCATCTCTTCCAGCGTCTCAATGGCGAGCCAGGGATTGATGGCGCTCGCGCCATAACCGATGAGCAGCGCATAGTGCATGACTTCGCGCGGCTCACCCGATTCGACAATCAGGGCAACCTGCGTACGCGTGCCCTCGCGGATCAAATGATTGTGCACGGCCGTCATCGCGAGCAGGCTCGGAATCGGCGCCCAGTCGGAATTGATGCCGCGGTCGGAAAGAATGATGATCGTGTAGCCGGACTGAATCGCCAGCGTGGCGCGCCGGCAGAGAGCGTCGAGCGCGCGGCGCAGACCGGCTTCGCCATCGGCCGCCTGGAACATCGTCGGCAGCGTCATGGTGAGGAAATCGCCCACCGCCACGCGGCGCATCTTTTCCAGATCGCGGTTAGTGACGATCGGATGCGGCAGCCTCAGGGTATGGCAGTGGCGCGGCGTTTCGGCCAGAATGTTGCGCTCCGTGCCGATATAGCTCACCATCGACATCACCATCTCTTCGCGAATGGGATCGATGGGCGGGTTCGTGACCTGCGCGAACAACTGCTTGAAGTAGTTGAACAGCGGCTGCGGCTTGTCCGAAAGACAGGCGAGCGGCGTGTCGGTTCCCATGGAACCGATGGGCTCTTCGCCGTTGACCGCCATCGGATACATCAGGTTCCGCACGTCTTCGTCGTTGTAGCCGAACGAGCGCTGGCGCTCGACGAGCGTGGAATCTTCCACGGCGTGCACACGCGCCGGTTCCGGCAGCGTATCGAGCGTGATCTGATTTTCCTTCAGCCACTCGCCGTAGGGCTGGCGATTCGCGAGCTGTTCCTTGATTTCCCGGTCGGAAACGATGCGGCCCTGTTCGAGATCGATCACGAACATCTTGCCGGGCTGCAGGCGTCCCTTCAGCTTTACCTCTTCGGGCTTGATGGGAAGAACGCCGGTCTCGGAGGCCAGCACCACCATGCCGTCATGCGTGACGACGTAGCGCGCCGGGCGCAAACCGTTGCGATCGAGCGTGGCGCCGATCACGCGGCCATCGGTGAACGTGACGGCGGCGGGGCCGTCCCACGGCTCCATCAGCGAGCAGTGATATTCGTAGAACGCTTTCTTGTTGTCATCCATGTGCGGATTGCCGTCCCAGGCTTCGGGAATCAGCATCGCCATGGCGTGCGGGAGCGAGCGGCCGGATTGCACCAGCAACTCGAGGGCGTTATCGAACGCAGCGGAATCGCTGCCGCCGGGCTGGATGATGGGGAAAAGCTTTTTCAGATCGTCGCCAAACAGCGGCGATTCGAGAATCGACTGACGCGCGTTCATCCAGTTGACATTGCCGCGCATAGTGTTGATTTCGCCGTTGTGCGCCACAAAGCGGAACGGGTGCGCGAGCGACCAGGTGGGGAACGTGTTCGTCGAAAAGCGCTGGTGCACCAGGCAAAGCGCGCTCATCACTTCCGGGTCAGACAGCTCCGGATAAAAATTCGCGATCTGTGGCGCGAGCAGCAGTCCCTTATAGATGATGGTGCGCGAAGAGAGCGACGGCAGGTAGAACATCGACGTATTGACGATGCCTTCCGCCTCGGGCACTTCTTTTTCGGCGCGCTTGCGGATCACGTAGAGCTTCCGCTCCAGTTCATCCTGCGTATAGTTCGCTTCGTGACCGACGAAAATCTGTTCGATGTAGGGCTGCGAAGCGCGCGCTACCCGGCCAATCGCGTTGATGTTGAGCGGCGTATCGCGCCAGCCGAGGACTGTAAGACCTTCTTCGCGGATGATGCGCTCCAGAATGCCTTCCGCCTCGCGGCGTTCGTTCGGCTCCACGGGGAGGAAACACATGCCCACGCCATATTCGCCCGGGGCCGGAAGAGTGAAGCCGATTTTCGCCGTTTCGCGCGCAAAAAAATTGTGCGGGATCTGAATCAGAACGCCTGCGCCGTCACCCGTTTCCGGGTCGCAGCCGCATGCGCCGCGGTGCGTCAGATTGATGAGAATCTGAATGCCCTTCTCGATGATGTCGTGCGACTTCTCGCCTTTGATATTGGCGACAAACCCAATTCCGCACGCATCGTGCTCCTGGCTCGGATGGTACAGACCCTGAGCCTCGGGAAGTCCGGATACAACCTGGCCTTTGGTGGATTGAGAGTGATTCTTATCCATACGTTTTCTTACCGTTCTAACCGTTTGGTGGGCGAACTGCCGATGGCGGGGCAGGACGCAGATCCGGCGCCACCATGGTTTCCCAATATTAGCAGGAATCTTCACTATAACGCAATCGAAATCTAAGTCCTTGACATTATCAGAAACACTTATTATTCTGAGAAGGTGATTTTTGAGGAGTGCAGGCTGTTTCGGGACGTTGCGCATCTGCGCAGCCTGAGCCGCGCGGCACAATCCAACGGTATTAGCCAGTCCGCCGCAACCCAGCATATTCAACAGCTTGAAAGCAAAATGGGCGTGGAACTGCTGGACCGGACCACCCGCCCCCTGGGGCTCACGCCGGCTGGCAGGCTCTACGCCGATCTTTGCCGCGACGTGCTTCGCAGGGCGGAAGACTTCATGGCGTCCATGGCGGACCTGAAAGGCGCGATGGAAGGGACTTTTCGGATCGCTTCCATCTATTCGATCGGTCTGACGGAGATGCCCCGGTTGCGTGAGGAGTTCGCTCGAGTCTGCCCCGGCGTGCAGCTCCTGGTCGAATTTCTGCGCCCCAGTAAGGTCTACGATGCCGTGCTGAGCGATCATGCGGACATCGGATTCATCAGCTACCCGGAACCGAATCGCGATCTGACGGTTATTCCCTGGCGTGAGGAGCAGATGGTGGTGGCGGCGTATCCGTCTCATGCTTTCGCCGGCCGGACGCTCCTTCAGCCGGATGAGCTCGATGGACAGAATTTCGTCGCGTTCGATCAGGAAGTCACGATCCATCGCGAGCTGGAACGGTTCTTCCGCGATAACGCGATTGAAGTCTCGATTGCGGCGCAGTTCGATAACATTCAGTCCATTAAAGAAGCTGTGGCGCAGGGGGCGGGCATCAGCATTCTGCCGGAGCGATCGATCTCGTCAGAAGTGGAGCAGCGCCGGTTACTGGCGATTCCGCTCGACGCTCCCGAACTCGTGCGCCCCACCGCTGTCATCCACCGCAAGAAGAAAAAGCTCTCGCGGGCCGGGCTGGAATTCCTGCAACTCATTCGCAGCGAAGTGCCGGTTGCCGCCGTGATGGCATAGACGGCGGGTCTCGGACTAAATCGTTGATAATGTGGAGCGAGGCCTTCGCTTCGGAGGAACTTGCGTGGGCAAGATAACTTTCCGCTACCTGGTCCCGTAGTACTCGCGCCCCCGGATTTTCAGCAAAATTTCAGTAACCACCACCAGCATGGAAGTACATGCGTGGACTCGTAGGATTGGCGTTGAGTGTATTTCTTGGCGGCGGCTGCCTGCAGGCGGCGACAGCGTGGTCGATACCGACTGGAGCCAGCGACAGCGATGGGGCGATCTCCGGCTATGCCAACTTTTATATTTCCGATTGCGTCACCGGACCGACCTCTTCCTGCACTCTGAACATTGCCATCACGAACACCCAGGTCAACCCGAAAGCCGCGGGCCAGCTCATCAGCGGCCTGTCGTTCCAGCTACTCAACGCCGGCACGGCGCTCCCGGCGACCGGCACGCTCTCCAATGTGATTAACAACAACAGCAATGGTGACGGGACGGGCGGCGCGGTGACCGTGATGAACAGCAACAAGACCACAACAACCACCACGACGACTCCGGACCGGTGGAATTTCGGAACGGTCGCCCAGATGGGTCAGGGAGTTGCCGGATTCGATCTGACCACGCTGACCGGAGGCAAACCGCTGGACATGATCATGGCCGCCGGTTCGGACAGCAACGCCAACTCCAGCATTACGGGACACAGCCCGACGCTGATGGGCACGGTCGATTTCGAGATTACCGGTATGGTGGGGCTGACGACATCCACCGTTCTCAGTAACGTGAACTTCTATATGGGGACAGGGCCGGATTACCACATCGCCGGTCTGTGCAC
>DASYCD010000347.1:0-3401 GCA_036500405.1 Bryobacteraceae bacterium | reverse complement strand
GGCAGCGTCAGCGGCGCAAGTTTTCCGTCCACACCGCCGGGCGATGTCTGCCCCTCGCCGGTCACATAGAGGGCGATATAGTCGCCCATGCGCGCCGGATGCGCCGGTGTGTTGAGCGTTCCATCGCTGACGTTGATCGCGGCCACTTCGCCGCTCCCGCTGGCGTTGTGGGTTAACAGGCCCGGCGAAGTCGCCGTCAGGGTCGCGGTAAACGCGGGCGTTATAGCGCCGTGGTAACTGACGGTGATATTCGCGGTTGCGGTCCGGGACAAAGGATTAAGTGCATAGGGCACGATGGCGTTCACCTGGGTCGAAGAAGCGTAGTAAATCGGGGCCGCGGCGCCGTTGATCGAGACGGTCGTCCCGGCCAGTTCAGTTCCGAAGAAGCCGTTCGAAGGCGTCGCCGTGACGCCGTTCGCAGGCCCCAGGCCGCCGCCATAGATCGCGATGATCTTCCCCGGCGAGATCAGCGTAGCGGTTTCTGAAGCAGCGTCGAAGACGGCGCTGACGTAAGAGGGAGTCGGCGCCCGCGTGAGTTTGAAAACCCAGTTATCCTGATCGAGTATATAGACGTTCCCAGAGGAGTCAACAGTGAGACCAGAAGGCTGGTTCAAACCGGACGCGACGGTGCGGATGATCCCGTCCTTCCCCACAATCCGGACGCTGTTTGTGGCGCGCACCGCGATGAAGAGGTTGCCTTGACTACCCACCGCAATTGCGTCCGGGTACAGTTGCGCATCCACGGCGAGTCCTCCGTCGCCCGGCAAATCGAACGGCGACCCGCCATTCCCCGCAACGGTATGGATGATGCCGTCCGTGGTTACCTCGCGTACACGATAGTTGTCGCCCGTGGGGATGCTCGTGGCCGGGGCGCCTGCCGCGGGGAACTGGATTCCAGCGGCTATCGATTGCGCGTAATAAGACTGGGCGGCGAGTGGAAATGCGAGCAGGGCGAGGAGGAAAAGTCTCATGCTATTGAACATTCGTTCGCACGAGACCTGCCACAACTACGTGGCCGGTGGCCCAATAATTGTGGTCACTTGCGTGGAGGAGGTGTAGTAAATCGGCGCAGTCATGCCCCGGAACGACACATTAGCCAACCGGGGCCGTAACTTCGGCTCCGATGAATGCTTCCACCATTTCCGGCGGACTGGGGCGGGCGAACAGGAAGCCCTGCATCACGGGACAGCCTGCCTCAATGAGTACGCGCCGCTGGGCGTCGGTTTCGACGCCTTCCGCGATGACGTCGACGCCGAGTCCTTTTGCCACCGCGATCATGGCGCGGACGAGGTGCTGAGCGCCGCGCTGCGTCGCGATGGCCTGGACGAAAGAGCGATCGAGCTTGACAGCATCGATCTTCAGGCGATGCAGGTAACTGAGAGAGGAGAAGCCGGTGCCGAAATCGTCAATCGAAACAGAAACACCGACGCTGCGCAGTAACTGCATCTGGCGGTGCTGTTCGCTGTCGGGATCGATCACCATGCTTTCGGTGACTTCAAGTTCGAGACAGAAGGGCGGGATCCCCGAAACATGCAATGCGGCCTCGACGCTGGCGGCGAAGTCAGGCCGCGAGATCTGGACGGCGGAGACGTTGACAGCGACGACTACGGGCGAGCGCTTGCGGCTGCGCCACTCGGCAATCTGCCGGCACACCTCAGTAATCACCCAGTCTCCGATCGGCACGATCAACCCGGTCGACTCGGCAACGGGTATGAATTGCGCGGGCTGGATCTCGCCGAGTTCGGGATGATGAAGACGGATGAGCGCCTCCATACCGGCCAGTTCGCCGGTGGCGGTGAATTTCGGCTGGTAGACGAGGCGGAACCAGCCCTTGTGGAGCGCGTTCCGGAGATTCTGCTCAATTCGAACCCGATCGAGAATACTGGCGTTGTCGGAGAATGCCTGCACCCGGTTGCGGCCAAGCGTCTTCGCGTAGCACATGGCGGCGTCGGCCTGGCGCAGCAGCGCGGCGGGCTCTTCGCCATCTTCCGGTAATACCGTCGTCCCGACGCTGACCGTGACGGTGAGATCGCAGTCATCGATCTGCATCGGCTGGCGAACGCTTTCAAGCAGACGCGTGGCGACGCCCAGCGCGACACTCGCGTCCGCAATATCCGGCAGGATGACGCTGAACTCGTCGGCGCCGATCCGCGCCACCGTATCGGCAGGACGCAATGCGGCGCGGATGCGCCGCGCAATTTCAATCAGGATGGCGTCGCCGCTTCGCGGACTCAGGCGTTCGTTGATACGCCGGAATTCGTCGACATCGATGCAGAGTAGCCCGAGACGCTGGCGCATCGCATGCGCTTCCCTCACCGCGTTTTCGAGGCGGTCGCTCAGCAGCGCGCGATTGGGAAGCCCTCGTTCGATTCCGATCTGAGCGAAACGGGCCAGAACCTGGAGACGATCTTCCCAATCGCAGGCAGGCGGGCCATTTGGAAAGTGCAGAAGAATTGTGCCATGATCGCCAATCGGCACAGAACAAGCCGAGGTCGGCGCGTCGGGAGAGGACTCTTTGAGCAGGATGACGCAAAACGAACCCGGGAACTGTCCGCGCGCGGCGCGAACAATGGCGTCGAGGATCGCGCTCAGCGGCTCGCTCGAAACCAGCATCCCGAGGATGCGGTTCCGCGATTCCTCCCAGGCGCGATGGCGCTCAGCGCGTTTTTTCCCAAAGCGCCACACGCCATCTTATCGGCGGTCCGGAAGATTTGTTTAGGCTACAGTTCCCAGCGCTCGATTTCGAGCAGGCGATTGTATTTAGCAAGACGTTCGGAGCGAGTAATGGAGCCGATTTTGATCTGGCCCGCGCCCGAGGCGACTGCAAGATCGGCAAGGAACCCGTCTTCGGTTTCGCCGGAGCGGGCGGAGATGACGGCGCCGAAGCCGGCTTCGCGCGCGCGGTCGATCACGGCGAAGGTCTCGGTAAGGGTGCCGATCTGGTTCATTTTGACGAGGACCGCGTTGGCGGCGCCTTCGCGGATACCGCGGTTGAGGCGGTCGAGGTTGGTGACGAACAGGTCGTCGCCAATCAGCCGGACGCGCGAGCCGAGTTGGCGGGTGATGTGCTTCCACCCTTCCCAGTCGTCTTCGCCGAGCGGGTCTTCGATGGAGACGATGCCGTATTGGGGAATCCAGCCGGCGAGGAGATCGGCCATGCCGGACGACGATATCTCACGACCTTCCAGGCGGTATCCGGATGCGTCGCCGAAGTGGCTGGCGGCGACGTCGAGCGCGATATCCATCTGGGCGCCAGCTTCGGTGATAGCTTCGCGCAGGATGGCGGCGGCTTGTTCGTTGGAATCGAGATATGGACCCCAGCCGCCCTCATCGGCGACGCCTGTCAAAACGAAGCCATTGTTCACGAGCAGCTTTGCGGCGGTTTTGTGGACGCGGACCAC
>DASYCD010000346.1:0-29103 GCA_036500405.1 Bryobacteraceae bacterium | reverse complement strand
TGATATCGCTCGCGCGCGCGGCATGAAGAATCACGGCGAAGTCCGCGAGTTCCACCCCGGCGCGATTCGGCGCGCGCTCTGGGCGCTGGCCCGCAATAAGTGGGTCATCCTCTCTACCATGGCGATGGCGGTTTCGTTCTTCGCCTTCATCCGGCTGGTCTCGATCGCGCCGCTGAGCTTCGCCGTACCAGTCTCGGCCGCTACCCTGATCCCCGAAACAATCCTCGCGCGGATCTTCCTGCGCGAGAAAGTGGACTGGCGCCGTTGGGCCGGCGCTGCCCTGATCGCTCTGGGCGTGGTGCTGATCTCGCAGTGATCGCGATCCTGCTGGTCGCTTGCGGGGCCATCTATAACCTGCTCGCGATCGCAGGCGCGCTGGCCTTCCGCCGACGCCGTCGTGTTCCAAATTACCGACCGCCCCTCTCCGTCCTGAAGCCCGTCCGAGGACGCGATGCTGGCTTTTACGAAGCCATCCGCTCCCATGCCACGCAGGACTATCCCGAATTCGAGCTTCTCTTTGGGGTCGCCGACCAAACAGATCCCGCGGTCGCCGATATTGGTCGCCTCCAGCAGGAATTCCCGGCGCTGACGATTCGCATCATCCGCACGCGAAACAATGCTCCGAACGGCAAGGTCGGCTCGCTCGAAATTCTGGCCGCCGAAGCGCGCCACGAAGTTCTGCTCGTAAATGATGGCGACATCGTCGCCCCCCCCAACTACTTCGCGGATGTTGTCGGCCTGCTCGAAGATCCGAACGTCGGGCTCGTCACCGGTCTCTATCGCGCAAAAGGCCAGTCCATCGCCGCTCGCGCCGAAGCACTCGGCATCGTCACCGAGTTCGTCCCCAGCGTACTCGTTGCCCGCCTGCTCTCCTCAAGCGGCTTCGCCCTGGGCGCGACCATGGCATTCCGCAGATCCACCCTCGCCGAAATCGGGGGCTTCGCCGCAATCCGCGAATACCTCGCCGACGATTACCAACTCGGCGCCCGCATCTCCGCCCTGAACAAACGCATCGCCATGGCGAACCCGGTCGCGGTGACAAATCTCGGTCCAGGCTCCTGGTCCGACGTCTGGAAGCACCAGGTCCGCTGGTCCCGCACGATCCGAGTCTCACGCCCGGCGGGCTATCTGGGCTATCTGGTTACTCTGGCAACGTTCTGGTGCTTAGTCGCCGCCCTCACCGGACACTGGCAGGTAGCCGTAGCAGGAGAAGCTATCCGCCTCGGCGCCGCAGCCGCAGCCATGGCCGCAACAGGCGACCACAACTATCTACGCCTCGCCCTCGTCCCGTTCCGCGATCTCTTCGGCTTCGCCGTCTGGTGCGCCGGCATGGCAGGAGACACCGTCGAATGGCGCGGCCTGCGCTTCCATCTCCGCCGCGACGGCCGCATCGACCCCATCTAATGTGGGGCGTCTGCCAAAATCAAAGATAGTCATGAGGCCCGAGCCCGATTCCCCCTATCTCTCCGACGCTTCCGGCATGCGCGGCAGCGCCTCGGACGTCCTGACGCCGGAAAACGAAGCCGCCCTCTCGGAAATCCTTCGCAACGCCACCGCGACCCTCACACCCGTCACCATCTCCGGCTCCGGCACAGGAGTCACCGGCGGCCGCGTCCCTGATGGCGGGTGGCTGGTATCGCTCGAACGCCTGAACCAGATCCGCGTCGAAAAAGGCTTTGCCGTCTGCGGCGCCGGCGCATCGCTCGCCGCCATTCAGGCCGCAGCCGCGCCATCGCGGCAGTTCTACGCGCCGGATCCCACGGAAAACAGCGCCTCTATCGGCGGCACCGTCGCCACCAACGCCAGCGGCTCCCGCAGCTTTCTCTACGGCGCCACCCGCAATCACATCCGCGCGCTTCGCGTCGTCCTCGCAAGCGGCGAAGTGCTCGCGTTGCGCCGCGGCGATAAGCCCCCCTTCGAAATCCCCGTACTCCCCGCGCCGGATGTCCGCAAAAACACCGCCGGCTACTTCATGCGGGCCGATATGGAATATATCGATCTCTTCATCGGCGCCGAAGGCACACTTGGCGTCGTGAGCGAAGTCGAAGTCGCGCTGCTCGATATCCCGAAATCTCTTTTCACCGGCGTCGTCTTTTTCGATTCCGACGCCCGCGCGCTCGACGCCGTGGATGCCTGGCGTCCGACCCCCGGCCTGCGCATGCTCGAATACGTCGACGCAGCCTCGCTCGATGTCGTCCGTCCCCGCTTCGCCGAAATCCCCGCCCGCGCCCGGGTCGCCCTCATGATCGAGCAGGACATTTCCGGTGCCGACGATGCCGAGGAAGCCTGGCTCGACCGCCTCGAAGCCGCCGGCGCCCTCACTGACGATTCCTGGTTCGCCGCCTCCGCCAGCGACCGCGAGCGCTTCCGCCGCTTCCGCCACGGCCTCGCCGAAGGCGTCAACGAAATCATCCGCCAGCGCGGGCTCATGAAAGCCAACTCGGATTTCGCCGTCCCGCTGGACCGCAGTCGTGATATTCTCGATCTCTACCGCGAGACTCTGAACCGCGAGTTTCCAGGCCAGTACGTCATTTTCGGCCACATTGGCGATGCTCACGTGCACATCAACGTGCTGCCTCCCAATCGCGAGGAATGGAACCGGGCTATGGGCCTGATGAAAAAATTCGCCGCAGCCGTTGTCGAAATGGGCGGCACCGTTTCCGCCGAGCACGGCCTCGGCAAACGCAAGCGCGAATATCTCCCTCTGCAGTTCACGCCGGAGCAGATCGAAACCATGCACGCCATCAAGCGCCGTTTCGATCCTCACTGGCTGCTCGGCCGCGGCACGCTGTTCGAAGTACCGTCTACCGTCCCCCAGTATGCGTCCTGAACCCGATTCCCCTTACCTCGCCGATGCGTCGAACTACCGGGGGCACGCCGATGAGCTGCTGATCCCGGAAAACGAAGCCGCGGTTCTCGATATCATGCGGCGCGCCGCGGCGCAGGGCATTCCCGTCACCATCTCGGGCGGCGGCTCCGGCCTCACCGGCGGACGCGTCCCCGATGGCGGCTGGCTCATTTCGCTCGAAAAACTGAACAGCATTGACGTTCACGAAGGCTATGCCATTTGCGGCGCGGGCGCATCCCTGACTTCCATCCAGGCCGCCGCCGCGCCTTCGAAGCAGTTCTATCCGCCCGATCCCACGGAATACAGCGCTGCGATCGGCGGTACGGTGGCCACCAACGCCAGCGGCTCGCGCAGTTTCCTCTATCGCGACACGCGCCGTCACACCCGCGCCCTGCGCGTCGTCATGGCCACGGGCGAAGTCCTCGCGCTGCGCCGCGGCGAGAAGCCGCCGTTCCCGATCCCCGCTCTGCCTGCGCCCGATGTTCGCAAGAACACCGCCGGCTATTACATGCGCGAAGGCATGGATTACATGGACCTGATCGTCGGCTCCGAAGGTACGCTCGGGATTGTGACGCAGGTGGAAGTCGGGCTCCTGCCCCTGCCGAATCAGCTTTTCACCGGCGTCGTCTTCTTTGAATCGGATGATGCCGCGCTCGATGCCGTGGACGCCTGGCGTCCCATCCCCGGCCTTCGCATGCTGGAATATATCGACGCCAGTTCGCTCGATTTGGTCCGCACCCGCTTCCCCGGCATTCCCGCCTCAGCCCGAGCCGCCATCCTCACCGAGCAGGAAGTCGCCGCGGGCGAGGATGCGGAAGAAGCCTGGGAGCACCGCCTGAAAACCTCATCCGCATTGATTGAGGGCTCCTGGTTCGCCACCTCGGCCGCCGACCGCGAACGCTTCCGCCAGTTTCGTCACACGCTCCCCGAAGTCGTGAACGATCTCGCCCGTCAGCGCGGTTTGACGACCGTTGGCACGGACTTCTCCGTTCCCATCGCGAAGAATCGCGAGATGCTGCGCTTCTATCGCGAAATGATTGACCGGGAATTTAAGGGGAAATGTGCCATTTTCGGCCACATCGGCGACGCGCATGTCCACGCCAACTTCTTGTCGGCCGATAACGAGCAATGGCAGGCCGCCATGGGTCTCATCACCACCTTCGCGCGCAAGTCGGTGGAACTCGGCGGTACCGTTTCCGCTGAACACGGTCTCGGCAAGCGCAAGCGCGATCTGTTAAACCTTCAGTTTTCGGAGGAACAGATCGAGGCCATGAAGGCGATTAAGCGCCGTCTCGATCCGCAATGGCTGCTGGGGCGGGGAACTCTCTTCCCCTACACCGACGGCTTATAAGCCACGCAATCAATTTCCACCTTGATCGCCGCCGCGAACCCGCACACAATCGTCGACCGCGCCGGCTTCGCAGCCCCGAAGAACTCCGAATAAACCTCGTTCATCGCCGCGAAATCCTTGCCGTCGCCGAGATAAACGCCCACCCGCACCACATCCGCGAGCGTAGCCCCCGCGCCTTCCAGCACGAGCTTCACATTATTCAGCACCATCCGCGTCTCATGCTGGACGTCGCCGGTTTTCAGCTCATTCGTGACCGGATCCACCGCCACCTGGCCCGACACGAAAATAAAATCGCCCGCGCGCACGGCAGGCGAATACGGCCCGCGCGGAGCAGGGACTCCAGGGGGAGTGAGACGTTCAATCATGGCTGTTTAATGTCCTTCCGCTTCGAGTAATCGTTCCGCTTCAATCGCCGCCATGCAGCCCGCGCCCGCGGCGGTAATCGCCTGCCGGTAAATGCGGTCCTGCACGTCGCCCGCATGGAACACGCCGTGAATATTGGTGCGCGCCCCGCCGGCCGTGAGAATATAGCCGTCCGGATCGAGGTTGATCTGGCCCTTGAACACCTTCGTATTCGGAGTGTGCCCAATCGCAACGAAGAAGCCATCCACGTCACGCATGTAGGTTTCGCCGGTCTTCATATTCTTCAGCCGGACCGCCGTCACGATGTTCTGCTCCACGTCGAAAACTTCATCCACCACGGTGTTCGTGAGAAATTCGATCTTCGGATTGGCCTTCGCGCGGTCGTACATGATCTTCGAAGCGCGGAACGTATCGTTGCGGTGCACCAGCGCCACGTTGCGGCCGAAACGCGTCAGGAAGTTCGCTTCTTCCATCGCGGAATCGCCGCCGCCAATCACCATGATCTGCTTGTCGCGATAGAAAAATCCGTCGCACGTCGCGCACGAGCTGACGCCATGGCCGATCAGCTTCTGCTCCGAGGGCAGATCCAGCCACCGAGCCTTCGCGCCCGACGCAATGATCAGCGTCCGCGTCACAATCCAGTCATCGTCCACGCGCAGCCGGAACGGCCGCTGCGAAAGGTCGGCCTCCCTCACTTCGCCATCCAGATACGTGGCCCCAAACCGTTCGGCCTGCTTCCGGATGTTCTCCACCAGGTCCGGGCCGTTAATCCCTTCAGGGAAGCCAGGAAAATTCTCGACCTCCGTGGTCAGCGAAAGCTGCCCGCCGATTTCCAGGCCCTTGATGACAAGCGGTTTCAGTCCAGCCCGCGCGGTATAGACGGCTGCCGTATTTCCGGCGCAGCCGCAGCCGATAATCACAACGTTATGCATTTCAGGTTAAGTTCTGAGCCTATCAGATGCCCCTGAGGCCGCTCAGGATGCTTTGCGCTTCTTCGGAGCCGAGCACCAGCCCCGCCTCGCAGCACGGCCCGCGCGGTATCCGGCTGCCATGCGGACACTCTTCCGGATGCCCCAGCAGCGAACACATCCGGTCCGTTACCTCAGGGCTCAGAATGTGCTCAAACTTGCACGCGCTCGATTCGATCTCGTCCTCATCGTGAATTCCCAGCACATCGCGGAACAGCCGCTCCGCCAGCCGGTGCCGCCGGATCACATCGCGCGCCCGCGCCTCGCCCTCAGCGGTAAATTCGCCCTCACCATCCTTCACGGTGACCAGCCCGATCCCCGCCATCGTGTTCAGCAGCCGCCGCCACTGCACCGGCGTGAAATGGTGCGATTCCACATGCGTGCCGGGCTCGCGCCGCGTCCACAGATGCTCCAGCACTTCGTCGAAATCCTGATTCTCTTCGGCCGAAAAAACATGCTGGTGACGAATCCGCCCATGATCCAGAAACACACGCCGGTCGGCCAGACGCCCCGCGTTCTCGTCGTGCGTCACCATCACGATCGTCCGACCCTGATCGTGAAGATGTCCGAGCAGATCGAAAACGATCCGCTGATTCTCCGCGTCCAGGTTACCCGTCGGCTCGTCCGCCAGGATGATCTTCGGATCGTTTACCAGCGCCCGCGCAATCGCCACGCGCTGCTGCTCGCCGCCCGAAAGCTGTGAAGGCAAATGCTTCGCTCGATCCGCCAGCCCCACATGCTCCAGCGCCGCCATCGCCTCTTTTTCATCCGTCATGCTGTGGAAGAACTGCGCCAGCATCACGTTCTCAATCGCGGTCAGATGCGGCACCAGATGAAACTGCTGAAAAACGAACCCAACCGTCTCCGCGCGGAAACGAACCAGTTCCTTGCGGCTCAGCTTTGCCGTATCCGTCCCGCCGATCATTAACTGACCATGCGTCGCCTGATCCAGGCACCCGATCAGATTCAGCAGCGTCGTCTTGCCCGAACCCGAAGGCCCCATGATGGCGATCCACTCGCCCGCATCGGCCGCGAAGTGGATGTCATCGACAGCCCGCACCGCCGCAGCCCCACTGCCGTAGACGCGCGAAACGCCGGAAAGTTCGATGAGCGCGCTCATTCTCCCCTTAATATAACGGCGGGCTGTATGTTCCAGATGCGAGTCGTTGCCATCGCCGTCGCAGCAGTTGCCACGGCAAGCATCACCGCGCCCACCCCCGCCAGCACGCGCCAGTCGAGCGCCACATGAAAAGCTCCGCCAAAAATCTCGCGGCCAATTCCGGCCGCCGCGAAGACGCCCGTCACATAACCAATTGCGGTAGCTCCCACCGCCAGCGTGACCGATTCCGATAGGAAGAACGCCGCGATCCGCCGCTCCGCGCCCCCGAGCGCCTTCATGATCCCAATTTCCTTCGCCCGGTCGATCACCATTTCACTGAAGTTGCTCGTCACGCACAGCGTCGTAATCGCAAGGATCAGCAGTGTGAGCAGCGCCAGCACCGCGCGCATCTTCACCACGACATTTGATTCCGTCCCGGCCACCGCCCGCACCGGCTGGATATCCGCCGCCGGAAACTGCGCCGCAAGCTTCGCCCGAATCGCATCCAGCCGTTCGCCCGGAGCCTGAATTTCAATCGCGCTCGCCGCGTCATGAATTCCGGCAAGCGACGCCGCCGTTCCGAAATCAACGATCAACTCGCCGTCTTCCGGTCCACCGGTGGTCACAACGCCGGTCACATGGCAATTGAGCACAGCAGCGCCCACCGCAAGCCCAAGCGATTCCCCCGCCAGACACTTCCCCGGAGCAATCTCCGCGTTTCCCTGGAGAACATGCCAGTACGAATAAGCTGCCGTCACACCCGCCACCGCGACCGCGCGCCCATCCACCTGCGCGCTCGTCACCAACACGGGACGAGCCTCCGCGCCCTCGCGCTTCGCCGCGTCCGCCAGCGCAAGCGGCACGGTCCCACCGTTCATCGGGGCCGCCATGAGGTTCGCGCCATACGCGCGGAATTCCTCGCGAATCCGCTGCTCCACCGATGCGTAAATTCCAAACAGGACAGTCGCCAGCGCAGCCGCCACAGCCAGCGCGCCAAATGCGAGCAGCAACCGCTGCCGCCGGTACCGCAGCGCGCTCAAACTGAATCGCAGGAAGAAAGCGGACCTCACCTTTACATCCCTTCCCGCAGAATCACCGCCGGTTCCAGCCGCAGCGCCCGCCGTAGCGGTTGCGCCGCGCCCGCCAGCGACACCAGCATCGCCGCCACCATAATCAGGAACGGCAGCACCGGCGAAATCTCAATCGCTTCATGAAACACGGATTGCCCCACCACGCGGGCCAACCCAACACCCGTCATCGCGCCGGCAATCCCGCCCACCAGCCCGATCAACGCAATCTCTGATCCGAGCAGCGTCGCGATCAGCCACCGCGTCCCGCCAATCGCCTGCATAATCGCGATCTCGCCGCGCCGCTCCATCATCGTGGTCGCCGTCAGACTCCACACACTGAGCGCCGCCGAGAGCAGAGCCGCGAGCGTAATCAGACCCATCAGCCCACTGATCCGGTCCAGCACGCGTCCCTCGGAATCCGCCACGCGCCGCACCGGCTTCGCCTGCGTGCCCGGCATCGCCTCCGCAATCTGGTGCGCAATCGAGCTCACATAATTCGTGCAGTTCCACCGCTCGAATTCCTTCGGCGCCATGGTCTTTGGATCCTTGCGCGCGAAATCGTCCTCGGGCTTGGTCAGCGCGGCCACGTCCACCCGATCCACTACACCCGGCTTGTGAATCAGCCCCTGCAAACGCGCCAGCGGCAGCAGAAGGCGGTCGTCCGTCTCATCGCCCGATGAAATCACACCCGCCACCCGGCAGCTTTCGCCGAACACCGGAATCGTTTTTCCAATGCCCCACCCATTGCGCCGCGCGATCCCTTCGCCCGCCATGCACGAATCTTTGTTCACATCCTCCGGGCCATCCGCCCAGTGCCCCTGCACCTGCCACGAAGGATTCATCGCCCGCAGGTCGGCAAACTGCACACCCACCACCGGCAGCGCGCCATCCTGCGCCGCAAGCGAGGGCGACACGCCCGTAATACTCAACGCCCAAAAAATCTGATGGATCTTCGGAACCAGCGATTCCTGAATTTCGTTCGCCGTGCCCGCCGCGCCCGCCGTAATGCCCCCCACGCCGCCCGTCAGCGTCGCCGCACTCGACGTCACCACAATATTCGCGCCCGCCTGCCGCAATTCGCGATTCATCTTGTCGCCAATCGACAGCATCACGCCCAGCATGGCCGTCGCCACCGACGTCCCCAGCGCCACAGCCGCGATAATCAGCGCCTTGCGTCTCGGCGAACGATGAATGGAATCGCGAACAAAGCGAACGATCATAGAACCCTACTGGTCGTGAAACATTTTGATGCCGCGCTCGAACGCCGGCTCGTTGATAACCACCATGCCACCCTCCATCCGCGACTCCAGCGGAATCGGATTGCACCCGCCATGCGACCCAATACTCGAAATCACGATGTCGGACGCGCAGTTCCGGCAAATCACTTCCGAGCCCTTCTGGTAATAGCCCTGCGTGCCGCAAATCTCGCACGCATCGTACGCCGTGGCCAGCGACTTGTCCGGCTTCTCGATAATGATGAACCGAACCTGCGAACCCCCATCCGCCACCACAAAACGATGCAGATTGCCATCGCTTACATCCGCCGCCGCAATCCGCACGGCCCCGTTCTCAAACGCAACCACCTTGGGCGTCGAAAGCGCCGTCTGCGCCCGCGCATAAACGAACTCCGCCGTAATCAGCATGATGAATACGCACGAAGCCAGGCAGGACGTCACCATCCAGAAGCGTTCCCGCCGGGCGGTCCATTCCGCTTTGCGCTTCGCCGCGCCTTCCAGTTCTTCCGCCTTCGGGCCGCGCCGCGCTCGCGATTCGAACAGCACCATCGCGGCCACCAGCGCCAGCACGGTAATAAAGAAGAAAACGTCGTTCTTCACCACCGGCCCAATGACCGCCATCTCGCGGCTGCTGCTCGGCAGTACCTGGCTTTCGGAAAGTTCATGTAGCCCGGTGATGGTGAGTTGCGCCACAACCACCATCAGAATCACCGTCGTGACCCGGAAGAACTGCTTCAGATTGACGCGAATCGTTCCCCGCACGAAACTGACGCCGAACAGCACGGCCAGTACAATTCCCAGTACCGCTCCCACGGCGGACATCACGCCCGACGTGTTCAGGCCAAGCGCCGCCAGCATGGCGACCGTCTCCACGCCCTCCCGGAAAATCATCAGGAAGACGAACCAGAAAACACCCCAGGCGCCGCGGCCCTTTTGCAACCCAGTTTCAATTTCGGTCTTGATGTGCTTCCCATGGCGGTTCATCCAGACCACCATGGTGCCTACGAAGAAAGCGCTGAGCAGCAGGACCCAGCCTTCATAGGCGTCGGGATTCCAACCAATCTTCGCCAGCCCCCACGCCCCGATAAAGCTTGCAGCTACGGCAGTTAGCAAAGCCCGATAGACCGCTGGCAGCAGATCCGGCCGCCCGATCCGCTTCACATAAGCGACCGCAATGGCGATAACAAGCGCAGCCTCTACACCCTCACGCAGAGTGATGACAAACGTATCGATCATACTGGCAAATCAGTTGCAACATGATTGTACCAGACAACCCGGACCATTTTGATCCGCGTTATAACTCCCTGTGAATTTGCCGTTACTCTGTTACTCGACGATCAGCTTCGCCGTCGCATCGAACCGCTGGAAATTCGAATACGTCGAGCGCACCATATCCTCCCGCCGCGTCCATGCCGCGTACCGCACGTTGTAGCTGGAATCGGCAGGAGCAGGGAAAAGCTCTCCTGCCACCATCACGGTGGAAAAATTCACCGCCCAGATGATCTCCGTCACGTGCAGCCGCGCCGGCTGCACCGTCTGCGTCGTCTTCCACTCGATCTGCCGCAACTCGCTCGTCTCCTTCGAAAACCAGGCAGTGCCGGCAAACGCCATGGGATACCACTCGCCACCCACCCACAGGCTCCAGAGCCGGTCGCGCGGACTCCCCATGAATTCCAGCCCGATCTGTTCCTCACCGCCCGCCATCACGCGCCCCCGTACGCTCGCAGTTTGGGAAGAGAGCAACGCGCGCGTCGCCCGAACCATCGTCGTCAGACTACCCATCGCCCAGGAACCGGGCACGTCCGTGAGCCCCTGGTAAAGCCGCCTCGCCCTCCGAATGTTGCTGTAAAACTCCTGGCTATAGACCACTCGCAGATCCGCCTCCACGCGATCCTCCTCCACATGTCCTCCCCCGTATTTGAAGCGAACCATGCTTTCATGGCAGAGCAGATTTGCCGTGGCGCCCAGCCGTCGGTCCAGTTCATCCCTCAATCGACCGAACGCCATGGATTCGAGCACCGGTTCGGCATTCGGCGCTGGCTCCCTCAGGTCGTCCCGCGTACACGCTCCCGGCTGCACGATCCGCACTCCCTGGCTGTCGGCTCGTAGCAGCGTCTGCGGACCACCCACCGTATCCGGACGGCTCCCATACTCCAAATTGTTGAGATAAGCCGCGGCGCTCAACGTCGGCGCCGCGATCAGCGAAGGATTGTCCGCAATCGCCTTCTCGATAGCCTCGTGCGCGCCCAGAAAAAATGAACCCGCGCCCGCCGCGCAATCTCCCGGGCACCGCTGCCGCCGGCTCGAAATGCGGATGGTCCCCGCATCATCCGCTGTAGCCCGAAACGCGATCACGATCACCCCAGGCACGCCATCGCGCATCCCGATAATCGCCACCTCCAGCGCGTCCTGGTCCTGCAGCGTTCGCCGCAGCGTCTCGTCGCCCGCTTTCCGCGCCGCGTTCAGGGCCGGCGCCAGTCTCGCCGGCAGCTCCTCCATGACTCTGGTCGCCAGTTCATCGAGCGCTTGACCCTCGTGGGCCAGTTCGCGGATTGCGTTGAGTGCGTCAAAATCGTTGGCCTGCAGAACCCCCGCTGCCAGAGCCACCGACGATCCCACTCGCCGCAGTTTGCAGCTCTCTCGCGCGTCCGTAACAGTCCCTCCGCTTACCAGGTACGACGACACAACTTCCTTGCTGTCCGCCGCGGCCACCACAATTCCGGGTCCCGCTATGATCACTTCACTCGTAGCCTCAACCCGTAACGGAAACGCTGCTAACCCAAGTAAACAGAAAAAGGACACACTTCGACGGCGAAGCACAGAACGAGCTCCTTTAGCGCGAGATCAAACGGTTTTTCGGGCGATCTGCCCGGTGCGGACCTTCGCCAATCTTTCTGTCGGAGAAAATCCTATGGCAATTTTATTCGAAATCTCCCAAAATCGCCGATATGGAAATTTGCGAGTAGGCCCTGTGAAAACCGTAGTCCAAACTGCGCCCGTAGCCCGTACCTCGGAGCTCATCTCCGCGCTTTCCTTCGCGCTCGACCTGACCGAAGGCCAGGCGCCTGGGCACTCCCTGCGAAGCTGCATCGTCGGCATGCGCCTGGCTACCGAGATCGGTCTCTCCGCGGATGCGCGTTCGGATCTCTACTACGCCCTGCTGCTCAAGGACGCCGGCTGCAGCAGCAACTCCTCCAGGCTCTTCCACATAATTAACGCTGACGAAATTCGCGCCAAACGCGACGTCAAAGACAAGGATTGGACCCGCCTCGCCTGGGAAAGCGTGCGCTACGCCATCGATCATGTCGCCACCAACGCGCCATTTCTCGAACGCCTCCGCACACTGATCAGTGTCAGCGCCCGGCGTCAAATCAATTCCCGCATCCTGGTGAACATCCGCTGCGAGCGCGGCTCATCCATCGCGCGCCGCATGGGTTTCCCCGAACCCGTCGCGAACGCCATCTATTACCTGGATGAGCACTGGGACGGCGGCGGCTATCCCGATGGTCTGCGCGGCGAAGAAATCCCGATGCTCTCGCGCATCATGAGCCTCGCCCAGACGCTCGCCGTGTTCTACGGAGGCCATGGAGCCGAAGCCGCCATCACAGTCGCAAAGAAGCGTTCCGGCCGGTGGTTCGATCCTGCGCTGGTTCAGGCGGCCGCCTCACTGCACCAGCGGCAGGCCCTCTGGGCAGGTCTCGACCGTACAGACCTCATGCAGCAAGCCGCCACGCTCGAACCGCGCGAGCGCGAAATCACGATGACGGAAGCCATGCTCGATAACATCTGCCTGGCATTCGCCGAAGTGATCGACGCGAAATCGCCCTTCACTTACCGGCACTCAAACGGAGTTGCGGAAGCCGCTGTCGGCATCGCCCGCAACCTCGGCATGCCGGATCGCGAAGTCGCCTTCATCCGGCGCGCGGCGCTTCTGCACGATATCGGCGAGCTCAGCGTGCCGAACACAATCCTCGAAAAGCCCGGCCCGCTCACCACCGGCGAATGGGACGTGGTGAAACAGCACCCTGGCTACACCCTGGAAATTCTTCGCCGCATCCCAGGTTTCGGCGAGCTCAGCGAAGTCGCCGCCGCTCACCATGAAAAGCTCGACGGCTCCGGCTATTTCCGAGGCTGGGACCAAATGAACATGCCCGCTCGCATTCTGACCGTCGCCGATATTTACGACGCGCTCGCCGCCCGCCGTCCCTATCGCGACGCTATGCCCGAAGAAGCCGTCTTCGATATTCTCCGCAAAGACGCCCCGCGGGCACTCGACCCCGATTGCGTCGAAGCACTCGTCGCCAGGCAAAGTTTTTCGGCCGAGCCCGTCACGCTGTCCTGATGGTTCCGTCGCGGCCAATCACCAGTTTGTGCCCGCGCCACACCAGGCTGTTCCCAAAGAAGCCCATGGCCCAGGTGAGGAATGACGACACGTCCTCCACCGGCAGCATCCACCATCGCCGGTAAAGCGCCCGATCTTTCAGTACCCAAATCGAAGCCGTCCACACCACTGCGAGCCGCAACGCAAGCGCCACCACCGCCAGCCCCCACCACGCGGGCGCAACCAGCCACAGCGCCACCGCAGGAATCGCAGGCCGCGTGAAGATTTCCCCCACATATCCCAGCGGCCGCGACCGCCGCGACCCGCGCGCCCACCGCAGCCGATGCTTCCAGCAATTCACAAACGAATCGTTCCCGATGTAATGCTCAATCACGGCCCGTGACAAAATCACCGTCCGTCCGCTCGCATGTATCCGGTTCCCAATCACAAAATCTTCCGAAAGATACGGCTGGACCTCGCTCAACCCGCCGATCGCGTCAATCTCCGAACGCCGCGTCGCAATCGTGCACCCGATCGCGTAATCCATGCCATTCACCAACCGCGCCGTCAGCATCCCCGAAATAAAATCCGCATTCAACCCCAGCGCTTCTGACCGCGACCAGAAACTCGGCCCCGCCGCCGCGCGATACGGACAAGTCACCAGCCCCACATTCGGCTGCGCCAGTTCCGAAACAACAGTCTGCAGACAATCGCGAGACCACGCGATATCGCTGTCCGCCATCACGATCGTTTCGTGCGCCGCCTCTTCCCACAGCGCCCGCAGTTGCCACACCTTACGATTCGGATGCGGCGACTCCCCCGTGAAAATCAGCCGCGCCGGGCGATCCGGAAACTCCGCCATCAGCCGCCGCGCAATCGGCACAGCCGCATCGTCCGGCGACGCCGCCCCCAAAATGATTTCGAATTTCGGGTAATCCTGCTCGAAGACCGACCGCAGTCCCGCCTCCGTGTTATCCCGATCCCCCGCCATCGGACGCAGCACGGACACCGGCGGGAACTCGCCGCGCAATCGCGCCGCGCCTGACCTGCGCCACGAAACAGCGCCCGCAATCGCAAGCGCGCAGTAAACAATAGAGCCTGAAACCAGCAGCAGGAGCGGAATCAGCCAGAGAAGATCGACAGAGAGCGTCACCGGTAACCGGATGCGCTAACCTAACCGCGCCCGGAGAGCCGCGCCTTCCGCCGCCGCGGCGCTCCGGGCGGGCTTACGAGTGGCGGGAGGCTGAAACCGGCGCCACTGGTCGGTCACGCAAACCAGAAACATCGGCTGCTTCGCGTTCTTCATGACGTCGATAATGCGGTCGGGCTGATCTTCCAGATAGATATTCTTGCCATCCGTGATGAGGTGGATATCGCTGTTGTCCGCCACCGCATCGGCCAGCCGACGGCCCATTTCCTTTTGCAGGAACTTCAGAACGCGCCGGATCTTCTGCAGCGAAAATCCCTTGCGGCGAAGCTCGGCAATCACCGAAACTTCAATGACGTCCTGCTGCCGGTACACGCGGCGATGCCCTTCCTGTACGGGAGAGACGACATTCCGCTCATCCCACCACTGCAGTTGCCGCAGACTCACGCCCGCAATACGCGCAACATCCCCGCTCGTGTACTCAATACCGCTGCTCGCCGCCGTGCCCCCCTCGGCAACGGCCTGTTCCTTTTTTGTTTTGAACATTGCGCGCTATCCCTGTTACGCCCCTTAGGAGCACTTAGGAATTCTACCAAATTCCAGCCAGACCCGAATCCGGCCGGAAGCCGTGTGCGTTTTTGTGGTAGAACTGACGGCATGGCTGCCTTCAGGTGGTGCGCCGCTCTCTGCTTTTTCGGGATCGCGCCGCTCTCGGCCCAGAATGCCGCCAGCCTGATTGCTCGCCTCAACAATTGCAATCCTCAGGAATTCCAGACGTCCACGACGCGCCTCCAGAAAGGCATCATCGATGGAGTCTGGGCGAAAACCCTTGCCCGCAGACCGTTGCCGGTGCCGCCCGAATACCTGCGAAATCTCGCCGACATCGCCACAGCCTGCGAAAGCGGCGCCGCGACCGCGTCAACAATACTCCGAGACCTCGAAATAAAAATCGGCGACTGCCGTCAATTCGGAATGGCGCGCCTGATACCGATCCGCGTCGAAACATTGCGCGCCTCCGATGTGGTGCGCGACTGGGAAGTGTTCTACCGATGGGACGCCGGCTCACCATCACCAAACATAGCCGAACTCAGGGCGCCCGGCCTCTCCACCACTTCACTCAAATTGCCGCCAGGCCTCTACATCTTTCGCGCACAACAGGGACAACGCGCTTCTGAAAAGGTACGCATCCCCATCAGCGGCCTCGCGCAAGTTGTCGTCCAGATCAAGGTGCCGTGATGAATGTAGCCCAACCGGAACCATTGCGGATCGAAGGCTTCGCCCAGTTCTTCAAGCGCTATATCAGCGTCTCGTCAGTCGTAACCGCATCACTGCCAATCCCCATCGCGGCTGCAAAGCTCATCCCCGTCTACGACGTCCAGCAAAAATTCCTGGGCACTTACACATCCCTCTTCTGCTTCCTCCTGCTCGCATTTGTCTTCTATAGCCGCCACAACATCGCACGCTGGATGTTCGGCCGTCAGCTCAACCTGCGCGCGTCGTGGCTCGGCGGCGTATTTTCCCTGCTGCCTCTGATCCTGATCCTCGGCTCGGCGTACCTCGTTTACGCGTACCACGTCCAGCTCGAAGCCTCTATCGCCGACGTCCAGGCCTCAGCATTACTGCGTGGACTCCCGTCCTATTCCGCGTCGAAAATTCTCGCCGAAACCGACATGCTGGATGTGGCGCGCTCCACCACGCTCGCCGCCATATATATCGGAATGTTCCTGACCGCCGAGCTGGCCTTCATCCTCATGGCCCTCCGCGAATACTTGCAGGATCTTCTGAAACTCAGCGAAGAACGCCTGATCCTTCGCACACCGTAAGACTCTACCCGCGCGCCTGCTCCAGAATCTTATAAATCTGCCCCCCATACTTCTCCACCGTCTTCAGCCCAATCCCGGAAATCGCCATCAGCTCCGCCAGGTTCGACGGCTGGTCCTCCGCAATCGCCATTAGGGTCCTGTCCGTCAGAATCCGGAACGGCGGCACTCCCTGCTTCTTCGCCTGAGCCTTTCGCCACTCCTTCAGCATCGCGACCGCCTTCGTCTCCCCATCCCACGCCGGCTTTTCTGCCCGCGTCTTTTTCGCCGCCGGCTTCGTTTTTTTCCCGCCGCGTTTCCGCTTCTCCGGCGCAATCACCGGACCACGAATCGAAAGTTCCAGCGGCGTCTTTTCATCCACATACTCCGCATCCCGGGTCAAACTCGCCTTGCGAAACGGAATCTGCCGTCCGTCCTTCTCGAACACCGACTCCACCAGCTTCACCAGCCCCGCCCGCGCCATCGCTCCCATCAGCTCTTCGAACGAGTCCCGATCCATCCCGTTCTTCGAGCACAGCTCCGTATGCAGCTTCCCGAGCGACCGCCCATCATGCCGCAGCGACTCAACCGCCGCGCGCGCCACCTCAATCTCCTCCGTCGTGGCCGCACGGAATCTCTGCGCGACGCACTGATCGGGCGCGCAGAAATCGCAAACCCCACAGCTCTTCTGGCTGTCCGCCGTATCGCCAAAGTGCCGTACTAAGCTCGACATCCGGCACTGCTGGCTCTGCGCATACCGGATCATCGCCTCAATCTGCGCCCGCTTCTGCTCGCCCTGCGCGATATAGGAATCCCGCCATGCGTCCGAACCGCGCGTCAGATTTTCAGACGCATCCACCTGCGCCCCGCCATGCGCCCACAGTTTTTCAATCGCCTTCTCGAACACCTCGCCCGGCACCTTCGTCTGCTTCTCCACGCGCTCCCGCGGCTGCGCCTCACCCGTGAGCCGCCGGTAAATCTGATCGAGCGCCGCCACCTCCGGATAATCCCGCTCGAAGAAAAAATCGTGCGTATGCCGGTCCGCATACGAATGCATCAAAATCGCGCGGCTTGGCTCGCCATCACGCCCTGCGCGCCCCACTTCCTGGTAATACGCCTCTACACTCCCCGGCAGCGCCGTATGAATCACGGACCGAATATTCGCCTTATCGATCCCCATCCCGAACGCGATCGTCGCCACCACCACTTCAATTTTTCCGTCGAGAAACTGGCTCTGCACGCGATGCCGGCGGTCCGCATCCAGCCCCGCATGATACGCCGCGGCCGGAAAATGCTTCGCCACCAGCGCCGCCACACTCTCCGCCTGCTTCCGGCTCGGCGTATAAATGATCGCGGGACGATGCGCGTCATCCTCGAGTAATTCCAGCGCTAGCCCGGCCCGCATCGAAGGAGCCGTCTCCACCAGTTCGATCGCAATATTCGAGCGCCGGAATCCGTGGATAAAACTCGCCTGCCCGTCGAACCCCAACTGCGTGCAGATATCGCGCTGCACCACTCCCGTCGCCGTTGCTGTCAAAGCGATCACCGGCGCGGGCCTGAGCGTGGGCAGATAGCTCCCGAGCAGCCGGTAATCCGGCCGGAAATCATGCCCCCACTGCGAAATACAATGCGCCTCATCAATCGCGATCAACGTCGGCTTCCGCCGCGCCAGCATCTCTGGAAATCCCGGCACCCGCAACCGCTCCGGCGCAATAAAAAGGAATTGGAGCCGCCCATTCAGATAATCGATACACGCCTGCCGCGAAGCCGCCCGGTCGCGCCCCGAATGAATGCACTCCACCGCGAATCCACGTTCCCGCAGCTTTCCGTATTGATCCTCCATGAGCGCAATCAGTGGACTGATCACCAGCGTCGTTCCCCCGCGCGCCAAACCCGGCAACTGGTAGCAGAGCGATTTCCCCGCGCCGGTAGGCATTACCAGCAGCGCATCGCGTCCCGCAATCACCGTACGGCAAACCTCTTCCTGATTCGCCCGAAAATTCGCAAATCCAAAAGCCCGATGCAACAGTGATTCAAGCGGCTCATTCTCCGCCGCAGGCGCCACCGCGGCTACGGCCAGAGCGGCCGGAGCGGCCGGAGCGGTCGGCTGCTCTCGCCGTTCCCGCGGCGCAGCCGGCAGCGTCCCCACCTTCCCCACCACCTCCCGAACATAATCTTCAATCCCGCGCAAAAACGGCTCCAGCTGCGCCTCGCCCCGCTGGATCCGCTTGAGATACGCTTCCCACTGCCCCGTCATCGCCGGACTTTTCACTTCCGGATGCACCACCTCAATCAACTGAACGCCCTTATCCGTCGCCTCCAGGTTCTTCCCATTGCGCAGGATGTACTCGCGCTTCAGCAGCGTCTCGATAATCGAAGCCCGCGTCGCCGGCGTGCCCAGCCCGCTCTCCTTCATCGCATCGGAAAGCTCTTTCTCATCGAGCGTCTTCCCCGCCGTCTCCATCGCCGTCAGCAGCGACGCCTCCGTGAATCGCTTCGGAGCCCGCGTTTTCTTCCGTACGGCCTCCGCATCCAGCACATCCTGCGCCTGCCCACGCGCCAGCCCGGAAGGCAGCGCCTGCTCCTCTTCCTGCTGCGCGGATTTCTTCGAAACCTGCAGATCCAGCACCTTCCAACCCACCTGCTGGATCATCCTGCCCGTCGAGTGATACCGGTCAACGATCCCATCATTCGAAATCGCCGTGATCACCGTCGTCACCGACCACACATGATCCTCATGCCAGCAGGAAAGCAATCGACGGCAAACCAGGTCATAAATCTTCGCCTCATCCGGCGGCAGGTTCGCGCGCTCCGGCGAAGTCACCGTAGGAATAATCGCGTGGTGATCCGAAACCTTCGCATCGTCCACAAACTTCCGCCCCAGCGGACGCGTCCCCGTCCCCTCCGCCGCCAGTCCCGGATACCGCTCCGCAAACGCCTTCACCACCGAGCCCAGCGTCCGCGCCACATCCTGCGAAAGATGACGGCTGTCCGTTCGCGGATAGCTAATCAGCTTGTGCTTCTCATACAGCGCCTGCGCGATATCGAGCGTCCGCTGCGCGCTGAACCCATACAATCGGTTCGCATGCCGCTGCAATTCCGTCAGGTCATACAAAAGCGGCGGACCCATCTTCTGCGTCTCCGCCTTCACCGACTCAATCGCCGCGCTTCCACTCCGGGCGCGCGCCACAATCGCGGCCGCTTCCTCGCCATCCTTCGGCAGCCGCGCCGATTTCTGCGCATCGTTCGGATCCCGCACCCACGTCCCGCGATAGCTCTCCGCCCTCGCGTCAGCCGAAGGCCGGAACGTCGCCACCACTTCGATGTAATCCTCCGGCACGAAACTCCGGATCGCCAGTTCCCGCTCCACCACCATCGCGAGAGTCGGCGTCTGCACCCGCCCCACGCTCAGCTCATCGCCATACGTCAGCGTGTACGCGCGCGAAAGATTCATCCCGACCAGCCAGTCCGCCCGGCTGCGCCCCCGCGCCGCATCCGCCAGCGGCTCGTAATCGCGCCCCGGCTTCACCGCCTCAAACCCCTTGCGAATCGCCTCCGGCGTCAGCGACGAAATCCACAATCGGCTCACCGGCTTCGAGCATCCCGCCGCTTCATATATGTAGCGAAAGATCAGCTCACCCTCGCGCCCCGCGTCCGTCGCGCAGATCACGCGGCTCACCTTCGCCGAAGACAGAATCTTCCGCACCACCTCAAACTGATCTTTGGTTTTTTCGTAGACAACCAGAGGCCACGCCTCCGGCAGCATCGGCAGCGTATCGCGCCGCCAGGCGCGCCACTCCGCCCGGATTTCATGCGGCTGCGCGAGCGACGCTAAATGCCCGATCGCCCACGTCACCACATACCCGTTGCCGTGCAGATAGCCGTCACCCCGCGCGCCGGCTCCCAAAACTTTGGCGATATCCCGCGCGACGGAAGGTTTCTCAGCGAGAACAGCGACTGCGCCCGATTCGCCTGCAGCGTTGCTCAAACATGTATTTTATCCGCGCACACCCCCTGTGGCATTCTGGCAGAAATGCTCGATCACCACACCGTCGCCCTGATCAGCATCGTCGGCAGTTCGCTCGACGTCCTCGGCGCCCTCTACCTCGCCTACGATCTCCTCGGCGGCGAACACGGCCCGCTCCGCACTCTCACGCGCGCCATGACCTACGGCGTGCTTTTCGGAATCGGCTTCGGCCTCGCGCTGGGCCCGGTCTTTGGCCTTGTCACCGGCATCGCCCACGGCGTAACCCTCGGATGGGAGTATTCCTGGGCTTCTCAAGGCTGCCGCGACCGCAGCTTCCGGCGCGACACCACGATGAGCGCCATCCGCGGCGCCAGCTTCGCGATTGGTACCGCGTACCTCTTCGGCCCCCGCTTCGGCATCATTTTTGGAACCGTCAGCACCATTGCGCAGGCCGCCGCCTATCGCCTCGATATCCGCCCCGCCCGCTTCTACGATCCGCAAAAACGCATAGGCTTCAATCGTTTTATACTTTTCGCCGCCGTCAACCGCACCATCGGCTACGGAGTCGCCGCGTATCTCACCAGTCTCGTAGCCGGACACCGCGCCCAGGCTCTTTCGATCGGCCTGAGCGCAGGCCTCGCGATCGGCCTGGTCACAGCCTTCACCGGACCCGCAACTCCCCTGATCGAATGGGTCGCCAACAACGTTCCCGCAAAGCGCATGGGCGTCGCCGGCATCGGGATCGTGCTCGTCGGCTTCGCACTCCAATCCGTCCAGTACTGGCTGGCTTTTCTTGATATAAAGGTCCAATAATCGTTCGAAATTCCGAGTGCGTCCCCGATAAGAACAACGGACACACGCATCATGTTCTCGAGGCCCCCCAGCCGCCCCACTCTCCGCGAAGAACGCCGCCGCGAGCTCCGCCACGAATGCAACCCCGTCATTGTGCACGCCCACCTCGCAAACTGCGAAGAGCGCGTCATGGCCCGCGTAAAAGAAACCTCGGACGGCGGTCTCCAGCTCCACACGGACGTCCCCTGGCCCGTCTCCACCCGCGTCACCATCGACCTCACGGACCAAACCGTCCACGGCGAAGTCCGCTACTGCGAATCCCAGCCTGACCTCTCCTGGTCCGTCGGCATACATCTCCACGATTAGAACCCCTCAGCACCCTGCGAGAATAGTTGGACGTGCAGGACCCTGCTACCCGGCGACTCGCGCAGGTCCTGAACACCATCGCCCTCGTCGTTTGTTTGTGGTGCTTCCTGTCGCAGGTCGCCAACTCGATCGCCGCCGCGGCCCTCGTTCTTCTCCCGTGGTTCGCAATCGTGGCGGTCAAAGACGCCAATGGCCTGCTGCGATTCGTCAAGGCCCGCAAAGGCGATGACTACCCCAACCTGACGATTGCCGGTACCTTTCCAGTCATTACGATTTTCGTCCTGGCGGTCAGCCGCTACAACGTGATCTTTTCATCCCAAGCCTGGTGCCTCACCGTTGCCGCCGCCGCTGCGATGATCGCCGCATTCATCTGGGCGGATTCGTCTTTGCGGCGCGGATGGCGCGCTCTCGCCCTCATGGTCTGCGTTTCTCTTGCCTGGGGTTACGGCGCCATCATCGAGGTCAACGGCTTATTCGATATGTCCCCGGGCGTCACCTGGACCGCTGTCGTGCAGGGCAAACACACGAGCGGCAGCAGGGGCAGATTGTATAAACTCACCCTGGCGCCATGGGGGCCGAAGGACCGTCCCAATCCTCTGACCGTCAGTCGCGCAACCTGGAGGGCCATCCAGCCATCGGACATCGTCTATCTGAATCTGAAACCCGGCGTCCTCGGAGTTCGCTGGTATCGCCTGCAGCGTTGGGAACGCCGGCGACGCCCCTGATCCCTCCTTACACGCCCGCCCGCCTTTTGGGCTACATTAGCATCGGTACTCTCACAAGCAAAGAACGAAAGGAATCCCATGCGTCCGATTTCCATTTCCACAGCAGTCTTCACCACGTGTCTGATCGCCTGCTCTCTCGGCCTTTTCGCGCAACCGCCCGCGGGCGGCGGACGAGGTCGCGGCCGCATGATTGGCGGTCCCGGCAGCCCCACTGCCGATGGCTCCCGCGCCGTCACCGACGGCGGCATCAAAGCCTCGGGCTGGTCCGGCCAGGTCGATTCCAATGAGAAGAAAGCCGGCATGATAATCAACGACGCCAAACTCGAGGAGAGCGGCGGAACAATCCACGTCACCACCGGCCCCGCCAGCAGCTACTGGAAAACGAACGACAAAGCCACCGGCGATTTCACCGTCAAAGCCTCGTTCACCGAACCGAAGTACATGAGTCTGAACACGCACCCGCATCCGTACGGCGTCTTCATCGGCGGTAACGACATGGATACGGAAAATCAGACCGAACTCTACTGCGCGGCGTACGGTAACGGCAACTTCATCGTCCGCGGCTTCGGACCAGCTACGTTCCAGATGAACGGCCGCGGTGGAGAAGCCAACGCCGCCGTCCACAAAGCCGAAGGCCCCGGCCAGCCCGTCTCGCAGGACATCGCCCTCTCCGTCAAAGGCGACAAAGTCGAATGCTCCATCAACGGCACAGTTGTCGCGAGCTATGACAAGAGCGCCGTCGTCGGCGAAGGCAAACTGAAGTCGACCGACGGAGCCTACGGCCTCCGCTTCGCCCACAACACAGATGTTGAGGTAAAGGACTTCTCAAAGAACTAAAGTAAATGCCGGATCTGTTGCGGCGGCGGATCCCCGAGTCCGCCGCCGCGTATCAGAACGTGAACGCGACCAGCAACTCCACCTGATTCGGTTTCGTCAAAAACCCTCCCGGAATTGTCCCTGAATCATCCGCCCACCGCGTATACCGCAACACCGGACTTACCTTCATCACTCCATAATTCGTCTGAAACCCGCCCCCCAACGTAATACCCGCGCTGGACGGATTGGAGCCATTCCGATTTCCCGAAAGCCGGAATGAAGGCCCAGCCTCGACAAACGGCCGGATCTTCGCCTGCGGCTGGAACGTGTATTTCGCAAGCAATGGAAACTCCCACGTGACGATTGTGAAATCGAACCGGTAATCGCCGGCCGGTCCCCCGGGCGTCACAATCGCTGTCCGAAAAGGCCGGTACAACCCATTCACCTCGATCGAAAGCCGCTTCCGCGCCTCCACTTCGAGGGCCAGCCCGCCAATGTATCCCTGCCGTTCGTCGACCTTTTCTGCCGCGTACCGTCCCGCCACCCCGCCAGTAAATGACGTGCCTCCGATCAGGCCGAATTGCACCGCCCTGCGCCCCACTCTCCAGTTACCCATGCTCGTTGCGTAACTGACGCCGGTGACGAATTCGAACTGATCGGGCTTCGTTGCATACAGTGGAAAATCGCCGTCATACTGCCACCGCGTATATCGAATCGCCGGTGAAATACGAAGCCGTCCTGCCTGGAACTCCACGCCTGCCCCTACCGTGCCCCCGAACTGAGACGGCTCTGTGGAGGCCGTATTCTTGCGAGTCCGGAACGAGGGTCCCGCATTAATAAACGGGTGAACGGGCCCGGCCAGCGGCAGCCGGTACTTCAGCAGCAAGGGGAACTCCCATGTGATGATGTTTTCCGTGCCGTCCGGCAGGATCGACCGGTCTGGCAGGACCGACTGCAGTTCCAGGTTCAGCGTGCGGTGCAGCGCGTCCGCCTCGAACGAGAACCCGCTGTGGATTTGGACCTCCGTCGAGAATCCTGCGATGAAAGTATGGGTCTTCGAGAATAATTCGAAGGTCGTGAGTCCCCCTGGATAGGCGTCGCTCTGATAAGGGAACTGCCACAGATGAAAATCGTGCGTAATATTCGTGCCGCCGACGAATCCAAACGATACGCGCTGCGCGAACAAACATTGGGGCATCACGAAAGCCGCGGCTGCAACCGAAACGAGGAAAATAGAACGCATCCATCGCGCCATTGCAGGACAATTTCCAGTATCAATTTTCTGAAAATCTGCAAAAAAGGTCGGCCTTCACGCGGGAGTGAATCGCACGCCTGTGCCTGGATCGGCCAGTCTCAGCCGTGCAGTTCCCGCGCGGCGAGTTCGAGCGTCTCGATTGTGTTGACGTCCGGCGTGCCGTGAAATGCATGGACGGTTTCGAGCGCCCTTTCGATCGCAGCTTTGAGCTGAGCGCCATGCGTCGATCCAAATGCCCGGACTGCCGACAAGAGAGCATTGCTGGCCTGGAAAAAAACAAATGGCTGCTCCGTGCCCATTCGTTCAACGAGCCAGTTGACATACTCCATGTCCGGACTCATCTGAAGGATCGCAATCGCTGCCAGCCGCAGGCCAGCCGACTCGGAATTCGACGAGAATTTCCGAAGCAGCGGCTTTGCTGCCAGCGCCAGGACGCGCATCTTCGACATAGTGACGTTGAACGCGCGAGTCCTCCCGGGGCCGGGAGCCATTCCAGCCCGCGTCGCCTCGTATTCCCGCGCCATCGCTGCCAAGCGGGCCTCCAGATTCGGTAACTCGGTTTCGGAAACCAAACCGCTGACGCGCGTCGCCGCCTGCCGCTGTTCGGTCGGAACTTCACGCGGAACATCGGTGCGCTGCTCGGCATGTTGCGCGGTCTGGCTGAGATCCAGATCGACAATATCCCAGATCTTGATCCGCGTAGACGCCTGAAACTTCGCCGTAAAAGTAGCCAGGAATTCCCCAATTCGCTTTCGCTGCGTGAGAACCAGGAACAGGATAACCAAAGGCCACGCGATCGCCGCAATCAGATCGGCGATCGCCTTGATCAGTTGAGCCCCGCTGCCGTCCGGCGGAGATTCTACGATAAGCGTGAGCGGACTCAATGCAGGCGCGTCCTGAGCGCCGTTCCAGTGAGATTACCACGAATTTTCGGAACCCTCAGGGCTTGAGAACTCACAATTCCGCAAAGAGCATTCTGTGCGTTTCGCTCTTCCGATCAAAGCAAATGACGGAGTCGTTCAAACTGCCCCTGAACTTCCGTCCATGAGGGATATGGCCCGTAGCAGAGTTGCAGGCATTGCATTTCGTATTCACCCCTGATCGCCGGCGCCAGTTCCGCAGGCGGAAATAGCGCATCGCTGCGGGCGAAACTCATACCCGCGGGATAAAAGTAGCTCCGATCAAAATGAGTTCGGCTGATCCGGTCGTAATCCGCCTTGATGGCTGCGTATTCATCCGAGCCCAGCATCATTGCGACTGCATCCTGCTCGGCGAGTTGGTAGAGATCGTAGTAGTGCCGGGCGTATGGGCCGAGCGGACGCCGATCGCGCTTCAGCAGCTCCACTTTGCCGTGAATCGCAAACATCTTCTCGACGAAAGTACGCCGAAAATGCAGCAGGCGCATCGAAAACGGTGCTTCATCCCCGGCGCCCAGCGACACGCCGGTCTCCAGCAGGAATTGGCTGACATACGAGCGCAGTTCAACCTGAACTGTCGGCTCACGTCCACTGGCTGTGCCCGTCTCCACGAGTACCCGGTTCGAAACCTCTCCCGCGCCGCCAAAGTGCTGTCTGTAAGAGAAGCGATCGTTACGCCCAAATCCACCGATGGTGACTTTCCTTCTGAAGAAAAGTCAGCGCCGGATGACGCCCCACCGCATCGCGCAGCTTCTTTAGTTCCCGGTCGATGGCGTTCTTGCCCAAACCGCCCGGAAACGCGTCGGGATCGAGAAAAATATCCACATCTTCCGAGAACCTCTGAATCAGGTTCCATCCTTTCGCGAGGCTCGTGCCTCCTTTGAAGATGGCTCTGTCTTCGCTCCCGGCCAGCACACGCAGAGCCTCCGTGACGTAGTAATCCTTCTCGATCATCGCCGCCCGCAATCCTCGCGCGCGAAAATGCTCCGCCGCACGCACGATGGCCTGCTCAAAATCCGGATGTTCGAACAGCCTCAATTGGCTGTCTCCCTTGCCTGCCAGCTTCGCGCATGGGAAAGGCCCGTCAGGAGTCCGAAATCGAAACGTGAAAGCGGGTTCAGTGAAGCTCGGAGTCGCGTCCTCGTCGGCGCATTCTTCCCAAGCTCTTCCGCAATCGCGCCCAACATGGCGCGTACCCGTGGCGGCTCCGAATCCGCAACTTGAAGCAGACGGCCGAGCCGTCCTTTTTCAGAAATAAGCGCCAGAGTTTTACGAATGGTTTCTGCCGGAGGCAGTTCGCTCGTCCTGCCGCCGCGCCGCAGGAAATCGAGCAACGCAGCATCCTCACTCGAAAGGCGCTCCCACGCCTGCGGACGCCGCGTGTGGACGATAGTGTCGGCCCCGATGAGCTTCCGCGGCAGGCTGAGGGCGCTCGTGGAAACTTCACCGCGTCGCGCAATCTGCGTGGTAAATCCAAGAAGGCCGGCGGCCGCAATGCCCGCCGGAAATATATTTTTACGGCGCAACGCCAGCTTCTGGATTGCCGCCGGATTGGGCCGGCTCCTGCCGAATGTCGTCTCGCGCGAGCGATAGTAGGTGCCCTTGCTCAGTCGCTCAATCACGCCTTGCCGCGCCAGACGCGAAAGTGCCTGCGCGACGGCTGTCGAAGAAAGTCCCGCAAAATCTTCCAGCCTCCACGCCCGCTCCCCGCCGCCCGTTATACGCTTGCGAACCATTCCGGCAATCCGTCCCCCTGCCCGCGCTCTCCTCATGTAACCAGTGTCGCACGTGTCATGTTTTACGACAAAAAAACTAGACAAATCATTCCGCCCCAGATTCGGGTGACGCCGCCTCCGATTCATTGCAGGAACTATTCACAGGTTTCTCGCAAATTTTTTCTGCCATTAATCTCAAGTATTTATCGGAAAATCCGAGCCTTCGTTTCGTTCAATACGAGTCCGGGAGTGTTATTACTCATCTCCAGAAAAGGAACCTTTTACCCACTCCCATGCCCACCCAAAAACAACTAACCGCCAACCGCCGGAACGCCCAAAAATCCACCGGCCCCCGCACCCCCGAAGGCAAATCCATCGCCCGCCTCAACGCCCGCCGCGAAGGCTTCACCGGCCAAATCATCATCCTCGACGCCGAAGACCGCCCCCACTTCGAAAAATTCAAATCCAACCTCATCGCCGACCTCCAACCCAAAACCACCCTCGAACTCTCCCTCGCCCACGGGATCGCCTGGGATACCTGGCGCCTCAACCACCTCCGCGCCGTCGAAACCAACCTCTACGCCCTCGGAGCAGAAAATCCGGACGCTGTCGCAGACGATCCCAGAATTCAGCCAGCCATCTCCGACGCCGCCACCTTCCTCCACGAATCCGCCCACCTCGATCGCCTCAGCCTCTACGAACAACGCCTCACCCGCACCCTCCACAAAAATTTGGCCACCCTCCGAGACATCCAAACCGAACGCCGCCGCCGCGAATCCGAAGCCCGCGCCGAAGAAACCCTCCTCGCCCGCGCCAGCGATATCAACAACTTGCCCTATTCAGCCCCCACCGCCCCCACCCCAAATGGGTTCGTTTTTTCGAATGACCAAATCCGCGCCGCCGCCCACCGCGCCAGCGCCCTCGAAGTCGCCCAAGCCAGCCTCCGCCAAACCCCACCCCGCGTCCAGTTCGCCACCGCCGCCTCTTCCACCGGCCCCGCCGAACTTCTCCCCTGGCCCAAAGCAGAAGATGCCGCATAATAAAGGGAGCAAACCTGCACGATATACTGAAATATCCCCAATCCGATATACTTAAGGGTGTTTAGATGAAAGCCAGCAACTCACTGTGGAAATCGAAGCTTCAGGGCCACATCGCCGAACCTCTGGCCACTGAGCTTGACGTCTACGAAAACGAAATCGCCCTCCGCAAGCACGGCAAAATTGAAGATCGCATCTTCGCCGAAACCCGCCTCCGCCGCGGTTCCTACGGCCAGCGCTATGACAATGGTCAGCGCTCCGATGGCGAAGCCACCCGCACCCTCCCGTACCCCGACGTCCCCACCAAAGGCCCCGGCACCATGTGGGACGCCCCGGGCATGCAGCGCATCAAGATTCCCTACGGCGGCCTCAACGCCTCCCAGCTCGAAACCCTCGCCGACCTCTGCGAAGAGTACTCGGACGGCATCGCCCACATCACCACCCGCCAGGACGTTCAGCTCCACTTCATCCACATCGAAGACGCGCCAACCATCATGCGCCGCCTCGGCGTGGTCGGCATCACCACGCGCGAAGCCTGCGGCAATTCCGTTCGCAACGTCACCTGCTGCCCCATCGCCGGCGTCTGCCGCACTCAGACGTTCGACGTCACGCCCTACGCGAAGGCCGCCGCGTACTTCATGCTCGGCCACCCCGACGCTCAGGCGTTCGGCCGCAAATTCAAAATCGCCTTCTCCGGCTGCGCCCATGAAGCCTGCGGACTCGTTCGCCTGCACGATTTTGGCGCCATCGCCGTCACTCGCGAGGAGAACGGCCAGGTCCGCCGCGGCTTCCAGCTCTGGGTCGGCGGCGGCCTCGGCCCCGTCCCCCAGCAGGCCCGCCTCTTTGATGACTTCGTTCCCGAAGAAGAAATTCTTCCCCTCTGCCAGGCCATCGGACTCGTCTTCGCCCGCCTCGGCGAAAAGAAAAACCGCAATACCGCGCGTCTGAAGTTCGTCGTCAGCAAGCTCGGCATCGATGAGTTCCGCCGCGTCGTCCGCGAAGAACGCGCCGGCCTCAAGTACGATCCCCGCTGGACCAGCTACCTCCAGGAAGCCCACGCCCATCAGGAAGAAACCCTCAAGCCGCCCTCGCTGCTCCAGATCGAGCCCATCCGGCCCGAAGGTTTCGACAAGTGGCAGCGCATCAACGTCTACCAGCAGCGCCAGGAAGGCTACTCGACAGTCACCCTCGCGCTGCCTCTCGGCGATATCACTGCTACGCAGCTCCGCAAAGTCGCCGACCTCGCGCGCAAATACGTCAAGGAAACCATCCGCAGCACGGTCGAACAGAACCTCGTGCTCCGCTGGGTGAG
>DASYCD010000345.1:0-1873 GCA_036500405.1 Bryobacteraceae bacterium | reverse complement strand
AATACAGCTATGATTCCTTTCCGGCTGACGTTTCAGCCCGGTGAGTCGCTTTGCGATCAGGCGGTCTACGCCGTGAAGCGCGCGATTGTCGCGGGCAAACTGCGGCCAGGCGATCCGTTCCCCTCGGTGCGGACGCTTAGCAAAGAATTGCGAATCAACCCCAATACCGCGCACAAAATCGTGATGCAGCTGGTCCGCGAAGGGCTTCTCGAAGTGCTCGTGGGACAAGGGACCGTGGTGTCGACGCGCCCCACGCCGGGCGTGACGGAGCGTTCCCGCCTGCTGCGCGACGAAATGGAAAAGCTGGTGGTGGAAGCGAAAAAGCTCGGGATGGAACTCGACGACGTGCTGAGCGGCGTGGAGCGCTATTGGCGGCGGCTGGGAGACGGCGAACAACTGGTTGGCGCGAGAGGAGACGGAGAAAACTCATGAGCTTTGCAATTCGGTGTCTGGAGCTCTCGAAACAATTCCGGCGCGTGCAGGCGCTCGAGCGTCTCGATCTGGATGTGCCGGAGGGCGCTGTTTACGCGCTGATCGGCGCGAACGGAGCCGGGAAGACGACCGCGATCCGCACCATGATGAACATCTACGAGCCAGACGCGGGCCTCGTGGAGATCGCGGGCAAGGATTCCAGGCAATTGCGCGGGCGGGATTTCCGGCAGATCGGCTATGTTTCGGAAAACCAGAAGATGCCGGAGTGGATGACGGTCGATTACCTGATGCGTTATCTGAAGCCGTTCTATCCGGCGTGGGATGACGCGATGGCGTCCGACCTGCTTCGCAGGTTCGGCTTGCCGGGCGACCGCAAAATAAGCCAGCTTTCACGCGGAATGCGGATGAAGACCGCGCTGGCCTCATCGCTTGCGTATCATCCCCCGCTTGTGATTCTGGATGAGCCATTCACGGGGCTCGATCCGCTGGTGCGGGATGAGTTCATCGAAGGACTGATCGAGAACGCGGAAGGAACCACCATTCTGATTTCCTCGCACGACATGGCGGAGATCGAAAGCTTCGCGAGCCACGCAGGTTATCTGGAAAACGGCAAGATGCAGTTTTCTGAAGAGATGGCCTCGCTCTCTGCGCGTTTTCGCGAAGTGGAAGTGACGCTGGGCGCGCCGTCAGAGGTGCCGCGAAACTGGCCCGTGGATTGGCTGCGGCCCGAAACGACGCCAGCCGTGGTGCGCTTTGTGGACACGCATTTCGACGAGGAGACAATCGGCGAGCGCGTCCGGAAGATGTTTCCGCGCATGACGGATCTCTCGGCGCGCGCCATGCCGCTGCGGGAAATTTTCGTCACGCTGGCGCGGGAGCAAAGGCGGGCGGCGTGAGACAGGCGCTGCATATCTTCGCGAAGGACACTCGGCGATTGTGGCCGCAGATTGCCGCGGTCGCGGGACTGTTCGCAGTCTATGCGTTCTTCTCGTCGGACACATCGCTCGTTAAGAGCGGGGCGATGGTCGATTGGAACGATCTTCCGGCAGCGCTGATTGTGATGGCGTGCTGGACGCTGGGAGCGAGCGCGATCCATGAAGACGGGCCGGCGGAGGAGAGTCCGTTCTGGCTGACGCGGCCATACGACAGAGCGAGCCTGGTCGGGGCGAAAGTTCTGTTTCTCTTCGCGTTCGTTTTCGTGCCCCTGATGCTGGCGGGTGTGGTGCTCGAAGTCCGCGCGGGGGCCAGCGTATTTGCGAATGCCGGCGCGCTCATCGGACTTTGCCTCGTGCGTTCGTTGTGGCTGATTCTGCCTGCGCTGAGTCTCGGAGTTGTAACGCGCAACCTGCTGGATTTTTCAGCTACGGCGCTGCTGGTATGGGTTTTGCTGGTGCTGACCAGCGTCGGCTGGCGTGGAATCCTGGGGTTTCCCTATTCTTTT
>DASYCD010000344.1:0-12492 GCA_036500405.1 Bryobacteraceae bacterium | reverse complement strand
TGCACCACCACGGCGTCGCCCCGTTGCTTCAGCCCGCTCAGAAGCTTCCGGACCCATCGGTCCGTCACCCCATCTTTTCCGCTGCCTGCCGCTGTGTAACCAGTCCGTCGCGCGCTTTCTTCAGCCACTCCAGCCAGTCCCCTCCTGTTGACTCATCGCCATTCGTTCCATCCTTCCGGCTTACGCCTGTCAAGAGGAACTTTCTACTTTGGCCAATTAGGAACTTCTCACTTTGGTGCGACATGTCACAGGAGTTTGTAATCTAAGGGCTGTCGGCACCTGATAATATGCAGGACGCAGGATGCGCACGGCACGACCTATGAATTACCGCTCACGAATGGCTCAGCTGACGGCGGCGCCTGCACGGGTCGCTCCGCTGCTGTTCGAGAGATAAGTAGCCCGCGTTATTTGCGGAAATTGGTGTCGCCCACCACTGGACCCTCGCCGTTATCGGTGATGGTTCCCGGATGCCATTGCCGGGCGACCTCGATATCCGCGGCAGCCGAATCCACCAGAGCATTCAGATCCACAACCCGGTTCAGGCGCCCCAGATGCTGCGGTTTGTACTGGCTCGACGCGACGGCGGCGTAAGCCTTCCAGTGAGCAAGTGCGGACTCGAGATGGCGCACTGCCGAAGCCTGCTGTTCCGCCTTGCCCTGACTGTCGAACAATGCCAGGTCGCAGGCCGCGAGAATTTTCTCCGCGTAGTAGGCGCCGAGATCAGCCATCGCATCTGCATCTCCCATCGAAAGGCGAAGCTCCTTGTTGTCGCCCTCGACCGGTCTCACGTCCTCGACCAGGCGGTGGGCGGCGGCGGCGTTCTTTTGAAGTTCCGCTGCTACTTCAAGCGGCGTGATCCCGTCCATTTTCGTTCCGCTAAGGGATCGCGTCCGCCACTGCCGAATGTTGAGAATGCCGCTTCCCGGCATAGTCTGGCCTTCGATGAAATCCCGTACCGTGAAGAAGCCCGTGCCGTGCGCGCTCTGGATGTTGCCTTCCGGAAACCATTTGAAATCGAGGTCGCGCCAGAAGAACCTGGTCACCTGCGGCATGGTCTTGGAAGCGGCGGCGATCGCGCCATAGATTTTGCTCGCGGGCGCTCCGGGAAAGCGCGCAGCCAGCATCTGCTCGAAGACCGAGTTCGGCAGGCTGGGCTCGTAGCTAAGGCGGCCCCAAATGGCGAAGCTGTACCATTGCTTCTGCATCACGAGCTGTCGCGGGTTTTCCGGCTCCTTGTCGATGAACTCCCGGCCCCACGTGTAACCATCCGGACCCATGTTGAAGCCCGCCACGCGGTCTGGCCCCGGAATGTTATTGATATAGGCTCGCGCAAAATCGGGGTCGCCCCAGCGGAAGCTGTAGATGTCGTCGTTTCTCACTTCGAGCCACGTACGAAGCTTGTTCGGCATTTCCGTAAGCACCGGCGCTATGAACGGCGGGTTCGGCTCTGAATACATGTGGGCGACCGAGTACTTGAAACTGAAATCCATCGGGCCTGGATAGTCTTTGAACGCCTCGAGGGTCTTTGACTGTGAGGTCTGGTGGTAGCGGTGAATCAGGCGGAATTGCCGGTTCGGCTGATCTTTCAGCGCGTCGCGAACACCCTCTCCATACGTCTTCCACAACCATTCTTCGTGATCGAACGGTCCCTGCGCGCTCTTCATATTCTCGCCGGCCGTAATCCCGATTCCTGCCAGAAGTGGATAAGTCTTCACCGTTTCCCGCACGCTCGCGCGGAAGTAAGCCACGGTCTCGCTGTTGTTTCCGTCTTCTGTGATCCCATGCTTGCCTTCGGTGCCCCAGACGAAGGTGTTCCATGTGTACCAGTAAACGTCGACGCCTCGATCCTTCGCGTACTGCATTACCTCGCGCCAGAAGCGAATCTTGTCGTCGATGGTCATATGCCTGACTACCGCGACCTGTCCCAGATGGAACGGCTCGGACATCGCCTTGCTGTTCATATTGAATTTCAGGTCGAACGGTTCGCGGTTGCCCCACACATCGTTGAGCGCGATATCGGGATATTCGGGCACTTTCACGATCGAAGGAAAGGGGTGCAGATTCCAGAGGGTCAGGACGTTGAAGCGCTGACGCGCCATTTCGTTCAGGAATTCGTGCCAGAAGTCGATGCTCCACATTTCCGGAATGTTTGCCTGAGCAGAATCGCTGCTGTCGGAATAGGTCGGGGTGCGGCGGTCCAGCGGAATATTGAATTTGATCCCGCGCTGCGCGATGCGGGGAGAGTGATCGGAATTGGCGAGGCTGGCGGCTGTGCCGAGCCGGAGAGCTTCGGCAACATCCAGGGCGCCGTACATCGCGCCAGCCGGGTCGGCTCCAAGGACGGCGATGGTAACCCTGCCGGCCTTTCCGGCGCGGCGGATGGCATAGGATTGGGGCGCAGCGGTCTTGAGCGGAGCAACGCCCAATCTCTGAGCAAGAACTTTCGATTCCGCTGGATCGGCGGCAATGGCGAAGCGCAAAGAACTCGTGTCGGAACTCAGATCGCGGATGGGGTGAACAGACGTTGCTCCCTTCGGTCCAAACGCACGGCCGATTTCGGCGGCTGCGAAGGCGACCTGGGGCGACTGCGAATCGCGGAAAACGGGTTGAGCCAGCAGCACTGGGCCGATGACGAAACCGGTCCCCAGAAGTATCGCTGTGATTCGAAGGATCATTGTCTGGAATGAACTATATAGCTTTGATCGCGAATGTGCAAGCGGTTAGATAGGACTTGCGCGGGAACGATTGCGAGACGAGAATACAAGTTGGAAGGGGACGTACATCCGCCCCCATATCCATACGCCGCCCTTCTATACGAGTAACAAGCTGACGCCCGTTTTTGGCACTCCAGGTTGCACCGTTGACGCCCATCCGCCGACCGGGTTTTTTTATCCAAATCGAAGATCCGCAGGTTGAAGTTTAGTTTTTCAGCGCCCTGCTGGAGCCCGGATGATCACGGCGAACTCTCGCCTGACGGAATGGCGATTGTTCGATGGTTTCCCGTGTCGTGTTGCCCCGTGCGAACGGCGGCAGACGCTAGTCCGGGAAATCCACGTCATCGAAGAATTTGTAGTTATCCAGATTTGTTTGCGGAGCGAAAAAACAAATCACTTTCATTTCTGTGGCGCCGGTGTTATGGAGCATGTGAATCTGGCCCTGAGGAAACAATACCGTTGTCCCGGGCCGGACGGGGCTCACCTCACCATCTACCATGACGCGCCCCTCGCCGGCGATGATGTGAATCGCTTCTTCGCCATTCGGATGCGAATGCGCGGGCCGAACCTTGTCACCGGGCGCCACACGGATCAGGCAGACTGACATGTGCTTCGAACCCAGGGTCTCCGCGTTGACGAGCCAGCGCAGATTACGGCCCGGAAGGTCGAGCCCTTCTACTTCGCTCTCGTGATTCGACGGGACGCTCATTGAACAGTCTCCAAAATCTTCGCCGCGATTTTCGCGGGTGAAAGGCTGAACGCGTCGAGCAACTGCTCATAGGTGCCGGAGTGAATGTACTGCGCCCGTCCGTCGGGCGCCAAAGAATTCAGCGCCAGAATCCGGCCGAAATGCTTCCCGTGGCGGGCGGCAGTCCGGATTGCGTGCTGCCAGAGATAGCCGTTGTTCTGCTCGGCAAACACAATGAGCTTTCCGGAATCACAGAGACGAAGGAGACAACTCTCGTCTATCGAAGGCATGTCGATCACACCCGCCTTCACTCCGCGCGCCGCGCATTCCCTGGCTGCCGCAAGCGCTTCGTGCACCCCGCGCCCGCTGGAAACGATGACAACCTCATCTTCGGGGGTGCTCCGCAGAGGCCAGGCCCGTCCGAATTCGAACTCGAAATCGTCTTTGTAGAGGACTCCGGAAGGCGCCCGCATCACTCGCGCATAAACCATGCCGCGATTGCCGGCCATGACCCATTTCATCAGGCTAAGCAACTGGCGCGGGCAGGACACGCTCACAATCCGCAGATGGGCGACGCCATCGAAAATCGTAATATCGTCGTTCCCCATGTGCGTGGCGCCATTGGTGCGCGTTTCGAAATCCGGGCCTGTCGCGAGAAATGTGAAGTCAAGGCCGTGGCCATCGCTAAGCCAGCTCTTCGGATCTGCGATGGATTCGAGGCGTTCCTGATGACCGACGGCAATGCGACGCAGTACCTGCCAGTTGAAGAATGGGCAAAAGGTGCTGACCCAAACGTTGCGTCCCAATGCAGCGAACGCCTCGCCGATATTCATCATGTTGGCTTCGGCGACACCCGTGTTTAAGGCGCGAAGCTGGTCTACATAAGCCACGCCGGCTTCAAGGCCGCTGGTGGTACCGAGATCGGCATCGATTGACACCACTGCCGAATCACGCGCAAAGATTTTCATCGCCGCGGTAACAATATCGGAGGCGGCGTACTCCTTTGCGGCATCAATACGTGGCAGCGCGGCGGGGTCATACCGAATCTGCTTTTGCCGCGGCGCCGCGCGGCGGGTAACCACGGGACCGATCACCTGCCGGACGCCGAATCCCGCGGACGAATCCGGCACAACGTGAAGGTGCATACTTTCCGCCATCCCGGCCAGTTCGCCCTGCACGGCCGGATCCAGAACGCGATAGAATGCGGCGAAATCCTCGACACGGGCTTCGCGGCGGCGTTGCTGTAACAGCAGCTCCTGTTCGATGATGTCGCTGCCCAGAGCCACCTTATGGCGGTTGAACGAGTCCGAGCAGGCGCCGTAGCCCTTGGAACTGTGGCAGACGATGGCGGTCGGCTTGCCATTGCGCGCTCCGTAACGGAACTGATCGAGAGCTGCCAGCACGCCGCTATACTGAGTCGCATCCACACTGAAGACCTGCCAGTCGAATGATTCAAACACCGATTCGAGGCGTGGGGTCGGGAAAACCATGCGGCTGGCAACATCGAGCTGCCCGTTATTCTGATCCACCAGGACGCAGAGATTATCGAGGCGCTTCTGGCCCGCGAACATCACCGCTTCCCAGATGGTGCCTTCCTGCAATTCGCCATCGCCCGTCATGGCATAGGAATCGAAGCGCGGATTCGTGCGGCCCGCAATCGCAAACCCTTGCGCCACCGGCATTCCCTGTCCCATCGGCCCGGTAGCAATATGAATTCCGGGAAGGACGGGGCCGGGGTGCCCGTTCAGAATACTGTCGTACGATCGGGATCCCTTCAATACGGCTCTCTCGAAGTAGCCCAATTCAGCGTAAATGGACGCCAATGCGGCAACAGCATGTCCTTTACTGAGGACGAAGGTGTCCTGCCCCAGCTGTGTCGGGTCCGCGATATCGAGGTTCAGGTAACCGCCATAAAACAGCGCGACCAGCGGGATGGTGGCGGAAAACGCACCGCCAGCGTGCAGGCCTTTATCGGCGGCATCGCGGCATTGCTCGATGGTCAGGATTCGGATGTCGGAATCCTTGATCTCCAGCAACTTCACGAGTCCCTGGCGCCGCAGATACCCAGGCGTTCCGAAGATGCTGCGTTGGCGGCTCAAAACAGTCGCTTGCTCGATCATGTCAGCGCCCCAGCATGCCGTCCCAGGTATCGATTTTTTCGCGCTTCAGTTCCTCCGCGTCGAACCAGGTGGAGGTGACTGACTTCACCTGGGTAAAGAACCGGATGCCGTCTTTTCCCATCGCGTGAAGGTCGCCGAAAAACGATTGTTTGTGACCGGAGAAGGGAAACACGCTGCAGGGCACCGGAATACTGACATTGATCCCCACCATGCCTGCGTCGGAGCGGCGCGCGAATTCGCGGCTGTAATATCCGTTCTGGGTAAAAATCACCGAACCGTTCGCGTAAGGATTGGAATTCATCAGGTTCAGGCCTTCTTCAAAATTCTTCACGCGCTTGACGGAAAGAACCGGGCCAAAAATTTCCTGTTCGCCGACGCTCATGCCGGGTTCGACATGGTCGAAGATGCAGGGGCCCAGGAAGAATCCATTTTCGTATCCATCCACCATCGCGTTCCGGCCGTCCAGCACAAGATTCGCTCCTTCATCCACTCCACGCTGGACCCAGTCTGTAACTGACTTCTTGTGGGCGGCCGTCACCAGCGGACCCAGATCCGACGACTTCTCATAGCCGGGCCCCAATCTGCGCTCTTTAGCGAACCGAACCAATGCCTGCACCAGTTCATCCGCAATGGATTCCTGTACGGCGACGACTGGCAGCGCCATGCAGCGTTCTCCGGCGCATCCGAAGGCGCCATTGATGATGCCACGCGCAGTGCGTTCAATCGGAGCGTCTTCCATGACCAGAGCATGGTTCTTCGCCTGACACAGTGTCTGGACGCGCTTGCCATGCCGCGCGGCATTTTCGTAAACCTGTTTACCCACTCGCGTGGAACCGACAAACATCACGCCCTTCACGTCAGGATGCGACACCAGCCTTTCAGCCTGCTCTGGTCCGCTTGTCACCAGATTCACAACGCCTTCCGGCAGGCCCGCCTCGTAGAGCAATTCGAGCATGCGGATCGAGGTCAGCGGCGTGACCGGCGAGGGACGCAACACGAGCGTATTGCCAAGGGCAATGCACAGGGGCATCATCCATCCCATGGGGATCATCGCCGGAAAATTAAAGGGCGTGATGCCTGCGAAAACACCGACTGGCTCGCGATACAGCACCGTGTCGTAGCCAGCTGAGGCGTTCATCAGCGACTCGCCGACGGCAAGCGACGGAACGCCGCAGGCCACTTCGACAACTTCCCTGGCCTTCACAACGTCGCCGTATGCCTCATCCCAGACTTTGCCGTGTTCCGTCGCCACCATGCGGGTCAGTTCGGTCAGATTGGCGTCGAGCAGTTCACGGAACTTAAACAGGATCTGCACGCGCTTCATCGCAGGAGTATCGGCCCAGGGGCGGAACGCCTTGACCGCGGATTGAACCGCGATATCGATCTCGTCGGCGGTGCAGTCCGGCACCTGCGCAATGACCTCGCCCGTGCTCGGATTGAAGATGTCGAAATACCGGGTGCTCTGTGAGGTCCTCGACTTCCCACCCACGATGAATCCGGTTCTTTTGATTTCTTGTGCGACCATTGATTTCCTTTATATTTCGACCGCGCCGGATAGTTCTTTACCCGGAATCAGCCGCTGCGCGTACTGCAGAGCGTTGCGTATTATGCAGAACAGTGTGCGTCTTTGAGTATACCGCTCAGGCGGAAATCACCCCGGCCCTTATTTGGCCGGGCTGTAGGTTGCCATCACGACGCCCGCCATCATAACGAGCGCGCCCAGCAGATTCGTGAGAGAAACAGGCTGCACAGGCGAACCAAGCAGGCCGAAATGAGACATCACCATGCCACCGAGAATCTGGCCCGCGAGCAGGGTGATCATCACCGGGCCGGCTCCGGCCTGCGGAATCAGCCATGCGATTGCGAACACGAGGCTCGCTCCCATCAAACCAGCGGTGAGCAGCAACGGATGAACCTCCGACAGCGGACCGAGCGCGCCGGAATGCCATCCGGTGAACCCAATCACGACCGCTCCAAACGCGCCGATGCACCAGAAAAGGGCGTTTCCCACGCGGGGATTGCCGAGAACCGCCCCGACCTTGCCATTCATCGCGAGGTGTACCGCGAGTATGACTCCCAGAAAAACAGTCAAAGCGTATAGGGGCAGTTTCACGTTGGCATCCATTCTATTGCATAATGCGCAATATTCATTGCATCAAGATCTATGGGATGTTATCAGGGAGATTTCGGGAAGTCAAGAGAATTGCGGGGCTTGCGGGGCTATTTTTGCCGCGCTGCAAGAAGACCAGAGAGAGACATCGAATCCTGTTATGTTGCGGGGCGCAGCTTCCGGTGCGCCCCGCGCAAGCCGTAATGGAAGCGGTCTATCTCTTGTTCGCCGCCGGAAGCGCGAAGGCAATCCAGCTCTTCGAAATCGCCGGAGGCGTAGTACCGCCGGGCGGCATGTAGGCCCCGGCCGGAAAGGAATTCCCACCGGATACGGCGAAAAGAATGAATTCCCTGCCATTCGCCTCATAGACTGCGGGCACACCCAAAGACCCGTTGGGGATCTCCTTCGTGAAGATCACTTTTCCGGTTTCTTCGTTCAGTGCGTAGATCTTCGAATCGTTGCCCGCGAACAGCACGAGCCCCCCCGCGGTGATCACAAACCCGCTTTTCGGAAAGACGTTCCCCCGTAGCTTGTCGCTCGGCCCGGCCTGCGGCAGATCGCCATAAGGGGTTTGCCACTTGATTTTTCCAGTGTTCAGATCGTAGGCGGTGATTGTGCTCCATGGCGGAACCGTCACATACCCCTCGTTTCCGTAACCAGTCTTGTAACGGGACGGAGGTCCCTCGACATCCTCAGGATAAGGAGGTTCTCCCGGACCTCTGCCCCCCACAGGCGCGGTCAGAGCGGAGCCGGGCGGAGCGAGATCCGGTTGCGTCAGAAATGCAATCAGGTTGTCCATGGACGCGGCCGGAATTCCCGTAAACGCAGGCATAGTCGCCCTGCCGTTGGTAACGGTATCGCGGATTCCCTGCACGCCCAGCCGCTTCACAGCGGTGAGGAGTTCGGGGCCTCTGTCTCCCTTCAGGTCGGATCCGTGGCAAGCCACGCAGGTCTGTTCATAGACGGCGCGGCCAAGTCTCTGCGGTACTCCGGCAGTGACTCCGACGCCTGCACCCCTACCGCGGCCCGACCCGCCTCGTCCACCAGCTCCGCGGCCCGCGCGGGCTGGAATCAGTCCGCCGCTATTGGCGGCCGTCGATTCTCCCGCCGGCACTAACTTCACGATCGACGGCATGTTCTTCGATTCCACGAACACGGTTCCGTTCGTCGGATCCGCGCCGGTGCTGAAGAACAGAGCGCCCCCGTTCACGCTGGGAAGGTTAATTGTGTCAGCCTTCAGCGACGGTGGCACAAAGAAGCCGGTTCGCGCGCTCGAGAGACGGTCTTTCCACCACGCCTTTTCTTCGGGTGACATGAAGCCGTCATACATATCTTTGACCGTCATGCCCTGCCGCGAAAATGCGGGGACCACGGTTGGAAACGGCTGTGTCTTTGAAGTGACTTCACCGGGAACATCGCTCTGAGGAACAGGCTTTTCCACGATCGGCCAGAGCGGTTTTCCCGAAACCCGGTCGAACACGTAAAGGAAGCCATTCTTCGAGGCGAGCGCTACCGCATCGACATTTTTTCCGTCATGTTTCACGGTGACCAGCTGCGGCGCCGAGTTGGGGTCGTAATCCCAGACATCGTGGTGCACCGTCTGGAAATGCCAAAGGTGCTTGCCTGTGCGGGCATCCAGGGCGAGCAGGCAATCGGCGTAGAGATTGTCGCCCTTCCTGTCTCCACCGTAGAGTTCATATTTGGCGGAGGCTACGGGAAAGTACGCAATGCCGTTTTTCTCGTCGACCGTGATTTCGCCCCAGACGTCAACGCCACCCATGTACTTGTATGCATCTTTGGGCCACGATTCATAGCCGGGCTCTCCGGGACGCGGAATTGTGTGAAAGACCCAGAGCAATTTGCCGGAGACTGTATCGAACGCCCGAATATCTCCAGGCGGCGCCAGATATCCTTCGCCGGTCGCGCTTCCCAAAATGATGATGTTCTCGAAGATTCGCCCCGGATTCCTCGACGCCAGCGGTCTTGTCGCCCGGTCAAGCCCCGTTTTCAGATCGAGTTTTCCATGATCGGCAAACGAATCGACCAGGTTGCCTGTCAATGCATCGATAGCCTGGAGCGAGCCGCCTTCGGATACAAAAATCCGGCGGTCCTTGCGGTCCTTGCTCTCCCAATAATTCGCGCCGCGCTGCCCGGAAATGCCCCCGCGCCCACCGGGGGCGGCGCCGAACGAATGAACCCATAATTCTTTGCCGGTGGTTGCGTCGAGGGCCACCAGCGATCCGTGCTTCGCCGCGACATACGCGATGTTATCGATTACCAGCGGACTGAACGTGTAGGCCGTGGCGTCGCCCGTGTCATAAGACCATGCGACATCCAGCTTATTGACGTTGGCTACATGAATTTGCTTCAACGGGGAGTAGTGTGAACTGTCCGGTCCTCCGAGATGATCCTTCCACGAGGTTCCGGCTTGCTGCGCAAGTATTATTCCGGTGAATGCCAGCGGTATCGTCAGAAAAGGAAAAGGGCGTAGATGAACTGTTTTCATAAAACTCCCGATCGTCAAGGCATGGCGTTCCAACCGCCGCACGCGGGATGCGAGCCTATTTCAGACCCGGTCGCATTTTTGTGCGCGCATTCTCCAGCCATGGGCGACGAGTATATCACGCGCCGCGCTCGAGTTGCGCATGACGCAACCTGTGTTGCTTCGTGCGCACTTTCCGCTGGCAGCGGTGGGGAAGTTCGGAATGCGTACGCGCGCGCGAACTCGGAAACTGTCCGGGAGCCAGCCGGCTGAAACGCGCCGCCTGACGGCCGTTTCACCAAACTCGTAAACGCGTCCTGGACGTACCTGCTCTGCGGTATGCTTTGGGGTGCCACTGAAAGGAAGAAATAAAATGTCCCTCCGGATGGATCGCCGGAACTTCGCGAAAGTTGCGGCCGTCGGTTTTAGCGCTCTCACGTTGGCCGCCCAGTCCAGGCGCCTGAAGATTGGCCATACTGGCATCACCTGGGGCTTCCAGCCGGCGGATGCCGAGCAGGCCATCAAAGATGTCGCAAGTCTGGGTTATCACGGCTACGAGTCTTTTGGCAACGTACTCGAAGCATGGGAGCCCAGGGGCGGGCTGGACAAACTGCTCGGCGCCGCGGGTCTCGGCCTGCGTTCAGCCTACTGTCCGGTGACGCTAACGGACCCCGACAAGAGGAAGGCCGAGGTTGACAAGATCGTTGCCTGGGCAAAACTGATCCGGAAGTGTGGGGGTTCGGTTGCGGTGATCGGTCCAAACTCAGTTCAGCGCAGCCAGTACAATTTCGCGGACCACAAGGCAGGTATCGTTGCCAGCCTGAACGACATGGCAAAGGCCGTAATGGACGTCGGGTTGGTTGGCGTTCTGCATCAGCACACGGGCACGTGTGTGGAATCGCGGGAGGAGACTTACGCGGTCCTGCATGCGGTGGATACACGGTACGTGAAGTTCGGACCCGATGTAGGCCAGCTTGCCAAGGGCGGCTCCGATCCGGTGGCGGTCGTGAAAGACTTCAGTGAAATCATCCGCCACGTCCATCTAAAGGACTTCAACGGCGGGAACGCTTACCTGGGCTATTGTCCGCTTGGCCAGGGGAAAGTCGACATACCGGCCATTGTGGACTTGCTCGAAAAAGCAGGGAAAGACATGATGATCATGGTGGAACTGGACCCTTCGCCTGGAATGCCGATGGCGCCTCTCGAAACTGCGCGTGTCAGCAAGGCCTACCTGCAGAAGCTTGGTTACACGTTTCGTTCGTAGCCCTGCGCCTGCGGTGTTACTTGCCTGCCCATCCACCGTCTACGTGGATTGATTGGCCGGTCAGATAGGACGCTTCATCCGATGCGAAATAAGCCACAGCCGTACCGATCTCGCGCGGGCGTCCTGCACGGCCCACTGAGATTTGCGCCAGAATGCCAGGCAGCAAATCGGGACTCTTCATGACCCATTCCGTCATGTCTGTGTCGATGAGGCCTGGATGGACACAATTCACGCGGATACCGAGCGGTGTGACCTCGGCTGACATATTCCGTGTGAGAGCCTCCAGCCCGAGCTTAGTTGGCGCATAGTGAGTGCGCCCAGGCAGAACCTTCGCGGCCTGGATGGAACCGATGTGCACGATTGAACCCTTGCGGCCTTCCGCAACAGCACGTCTGCAATAAACCTGAGAGCAGAGCCAGGGCCCGCGAAGGTTGATATCCGTCAGCCGTGTCCACTGATCATCAGTCAATTCCAGAAACGGCACAATCGTTTCAATACCGGCATTGTTCACCAGAATGTCGATCGGTCCCAGCTCTTTCCATGTCCGGTCCACCATCGATTCGACATCGGCGCGGACCGAGACGTCGCCGGGCACGGTAATGGCGCGCTGGCCCTTACCCCGCACGTAAGCGGCAACCTCTTCCGCCTTTGCGCTTGCCGAGACATAATTGACCGCGACGTCGGCGCCCTCTTCGGCGAAGATTTCAGCAATGCCGCGGCCGATACCGCGGCTGGCGCCGGTGATGAGCGCAACTTTTCCCTTCAGTCTCATAGTTGTCTTATCTCAACTCCAAATTTTCCAGTACCGCGATGGCGGCATTACGCCCACGCGCGTGGACGAAACGCGCAGAATCTGCATTTCCGGGAGCGGCGCGTAATGAAACATCAATTGCAGATTATGCAACCTTATTCCCTCGCCGGGCAAAACCGAGTGTATCCCCGCATATTTGTGAAGTCAACAAGAACCGGAATTTTGTCGTCGCAAAGTGAGAATGTCCTATTAGTGCCAGGTAGAAATGTCCTGTTGACGAGGTCAGGCTGGGGAGGTGCCAGAACAAGGAGTTCTCACCATGACCCAGCGGGACCGAGACCGACTGGTGGTACTGAAGAAAGC
>DASYCD010000343.1:0-6230 GCA_036500405.1 Bryobacteraceae bacterium | reverse complement strand
GGTGTCGCGCTGAGGTCCATCTTCGCGTCCTTCAGCTTGCTCACCAGATCGTCCACAGAGCCGCCATCGGCGCGCATCGGCTTCGGTTTGGTGATCTGCCAGTCGCCCGTGGCGTTCTTGTTAAACTCCACAGCCGGACCTTTAGCAGTCAGCGTGACGGACGTGATCTTGTCCGAATTCAAAGTCATCAGCCGCTTGTCGCGCAGGTCGTTGACCGACTTATCAAGCGCCGATTTCGACGTAGAGGCAATCGTGTAAACCTTCGGGTCGCTATCCAGCTTCGCATAGGTATCGCTGCCCGAAACCGTGTCCGCGCCGAACAGCAGCTTGCTCGTCTTCCCGTCTTTGGTGGTGATATCGACTTCCGATGTCGGATGATCCAGCCCAAAGGTAGCGAGGTTTTGCGGATGCTCTTCAATCAGCCGGTCAGACGTCAGTGGCGCAACGGCGCCGGTGAGTCCGTTCACGGCATCGGAATCGGCGGGTAGTTCCTGTGGGGCCGTAATCTGCCACTTGTCGCCGTTCTTGCTCAGGACGACGGGGTCAGCCCCCGTCTTCGCTAGACGGAATCCGGTAATCTGATCCGCCGTGAGCGAGAGGATCTTCGGTGACGTCTTATCCGCCGCCGATTTATCCGAGGTCGGGTGTCTGTTCGCCCACCAGGCATAGCCGCCCAGAATCGCCAGCACACCAACCGCCGTAATCAGACCTTGTGGTTTCAGCATTGTTTCAAAAATCGTCCCGGAATCGGAACAGCGCTTAGCGCCGCTTCGACCAGACCAAAACGCCCGAAAGAATGACGATCAGCGGAAGCCCGATGATGCTGGTAAAGAACAGCACCCGGATGCCGGAGGTCGTAATATGCAGCCGCCGGTCCTCCGGATCTTTCGGACGAATCGAAATCAGATCCTCGTCGGAAGTGAGCCAGTTCATCGCGTTCAGCGCCAGATCGCGGTTCGCGAACTGCGCTGTACCCACCATGACGTTCGACATCCAGCCCGAACTGCCCACCACCACAACCCGTCCCGCTTTAGCGCCGGTTCCAATCGTGGCGGCGGCTCCAAGTACAAACGGACCCTTGGTCCCCTTTTCCACGTCTTCCTGCTTGATCGGAACCTTGGGGTTCACGAGCGAATAGCTCTGGTCCGAGGAAGAAAAGAGCGCTTCCGCGGGAGACTTCACTTCCAGGCTCCGGCTCAATGGCATCACGGAAATGCTGTCCTGCATGACGCGCACGATCGGATGCGAAGTGTAGCTGGCGGCGATCGGCGAAGTAGCTCCGAACATCTGCGACGCCGTGCTCAGATCGAGAACAATATCGCCCTTTGCGGTGATTCCCCAATCCGCAACCATGGCCGCGAGCGCGGGCGTATTGCCCATCTGATCGTTCGGCGTGTTGAGGACCGGATCGAAGTTCACGATCAGGCGGCCACCGCCGGCAACGAATTTCTTTAACGCGTCGATAGCGGGGGCGACATAGTCATGCTTCGGTCCACCGACGACAACGATCGTGCACTCGGCCGGTACCTGCGGCGTTTCGAGGAGAGAAATCGTCTGCGTCTTGTAATTATTTTTCTCAAGCGCGCTCTTGAGAGCGGCGTAGCCTTCGCGGCCGGTATCGTCAATGCCGTTTTCACCGGAGCCTTTGACGAAGCAGACGTTGCGCACGCCGGTTTTGATAGTGCGAATGATCGCGCCCGTCAGTTCTTCTTCGGTGAGCGCCTTCGCGGTTTCTTTCTTCGTCCCGTTATCCACCACCACGTCGCCCATTTGCCGCGCGCCTTCCATGCGGGCGACGTCCGGCTTCTTCTCGGGATCCACGTAGTTGATCTTCAGCTTCGAGGAAAGATTCGCGTAACGGTCCAGCATGTCCCGCGCGCGATCGTAATTGGCTGACGTATCGAAGTAATAGATATTGACTTCGGATTTCAGGTCGCCAACTATTTTCTTCGTCTGATCCGACAACGTGTACTGCTTATTCGAGGTGACATCGACGGACTTGCTGTGCGAGTTCGCCAGCCAGTTGCCGACAATGATGACCGCCAGAATGACGATCGTATAAAGCGCGGCATACGCGCCGTATTTGGTCTGGCGGGCCTGCACCCATGAATTCTTTTGGGGGGAATTATCGGCCATTACGCCCTCCACCGCAGTGACTCGAGCGAGCGGGCGGTAAGGAACAGCCCCAGGAAGATCGCCGAGAGATAGAAGATGACATCTTTGGTATCGATAATGCCTTTCGAGAACGGCTCGAAGTGAACCAGAATCGAACAATACGCGATCGCCTTGCCAAGCGCGGAGTCGCTGTAGTTACTCACCCAGTTCAGCACCCAGAGAAGCAGGCAGACCGCGAAGGTGGATGCCGCCGCGATGATCTGGTTACTGGTGGTGGTCGAAATGAATGTGCCGATCGCGAGGACCGTGGCGCCCTGAAGAATCAGCCCCAGGAGGCCAGTCAGAACCGGTCGCCAGTCGGGCGTGCTCCATGCGAAGAGCAGCCCGATATTGAGCGCCAGCGGCGCGATGATCGAGAGATACATGACGATCGCGCCCAGCCACTTACCGAAAATGATTTCCCAGTCGCTCACCGGAGAAGTCAGCAGAAGCTCGATTGTTCCGGACCGCTTCTCTTCCGCGAAAAGCCGCATGGAGATCATCGGGATCAGAAAGAGACTCAGGACGCCGAGGTTACCGAGCAGGGGAGCGATCACATAATCATTGATGCTCATGGGAGCGGCTTGACCGCTCATCTGCTGCTGTGTTCCCGCATTGACGAAGTAGACGGTCGCGCTGTAGAACATGAACCCCGTCAGCAGCGCAAAGAGTCCGATCAGGATGTAAGCAATCGGCGACTTGAAATACGACCGTACTTCTTTACCGCAAATGGTGAGGATATTCCTCATTCCGTGTCCCCCTTCGCGGCAACGGCCTTGTCTTTTTCAGATCTCGTGAGATCCAGGAAGATTTCTTCGAGCGATTGCCCGACGCTGTGCAGTTCCGTCAGATCCCAGCCGGATTGTACGATCGCGCGCGCCAGTTCGGGCCGCACGGAGTATTGATCGAGCGCTTCAACTTCGAATCCCACGGAGCCATCGGGAGCGTCCGCGGAGGTGACTTTCGCCACGCCGCTCACCGTTTCCAGACGCTGCCGTACTTCCAGGGGGTCCGCGCCCTTCACCTGAATCGCAACCATTTCACCGCCACGCCGGCGGTGATGCAGATTCGCCACGGAATCGACCGCGACGATTGTCCCTGAGTTGATGATGATGACCTTACTGCAGGATTGTTCGACTTCCGAAAGAATGTGGGTGCTGAGGATGATCGTGTGGTCGCCCGAGAGGCTGTTGATCAGCTGGCGCGCTTCTCGCTGCTGTTCGGGATCCAGCCCGGAAGTCGGCTCATCGAGGATCAGCACCGGTGGATTGTGAATAATCGCCTGCGCGATACCGACGCGCTGCCGGTAGCCCTTCGAAAGCTTGCCGATGATCTTGTCGCGCACGTCGCCGAGTGACGTACGCTCGATCACTTCGTTCACGCGCTTCGCCACGTCGGGGGAGGGAATTCCCTTCAGGTTCGCGACGAACGTGAGATAACTGCTGACCTCCATTTCCGGATAAAGCGGCGGCGTCTCGGGCAGATAGCCGATGTTCTTACGAACGTCGAGCGACTGCTCCAGAACATCGAACCCGGCAACGCTGGCTTTGCCTGACGTAGGCGGCAGAAAGCAGGTGAGGACGCGCATCGTAGTAGTTTTCCCGGCGCCGTTCTTGCCGAGGAAGCCAACAATTTCGCCCTTGCCGACTTCGAAGGAGATATTTTTGACCGCTACGTGACTGGCGTAACGTTTGGTCAGACCTTCGACTTTGATCATAGTGTTTAGGCAGTAATGTATGACGGATCAACCGGCATGAAGTCACGAAGTTCCTACAAATCAGTGTGACTCCGCGAACCATCATACCAGGCGGGTTCCGGTACCTGCGTAAGGGGAAGGTAAATCGAGGGGGGTTACGTGTAGGGCGGAGCTTCGGCTCTGCGGCCGGCCCGGCGCGTCCGCAGGATCGAAGGAAGCGATTACTCAACAAAAGTTTCCTGTAGCGTTCGTAGCGTTACGGCGAGTACCTTCGATTGAAGCGCGCCGGGTTTTTTGACGAGCCGGATCTGATCGATGGTGCGTATCTGGTCCAGCAGGATGAATCCCTTTTTCCCTGCGTGGGTAACCTCAATGCGGAAAGGCGCCGGATGGCTCTTCGTCGTCATGGGCGCGACGATGGCAGTTCGCAGATGGTCGTTCATTTCCGGGGGCGAGACAACTACGCAAGGTCGCGTTTTGCGGATCTCGCTGCCCACGACGGGGCCAGGTTTATAAGCCGGATCTCACCGCGCTTCACCAGATGATCTCCGCGTCTGCTTCATTTGGAAAATTGCCGAGCACAAGGCATCATCCCCTGCCGCCGCGATCCTCTCAGCCGCCTCCGCCCACCCGGAACGCCGCGCGGGTGCGGCCCGCCGTACGACCAGCGCATTTCGCTCAACAGTCATCTCGGCTTCTGCGGCATCAGCGAGACCCAACTGAATCAGGATGGGTTTTGGAATCACGATTCCCTGCGAATTGCCAATTGGACGGAGTCTGACATGCATATCTCATTGTAATAACAATGTTGATCCGGTTGACTCCAGCTTTGTTGCCTCGAAGTGATTCTTCGTCATTTCTCTTGACAATAAATAGGACGTGGTGCAACATGTCGATATGCGACATGTCCTGTGCGGACTGGTAGCCGTTGCCTTGTTGGCTTTTGCTCAACCTGCGGCTCAGTTCGAAGCCGCTTCCATCAAACCGAGTCCGAATTGCGCCGCTGGACACGGTGGCGGGGGCAGTACGCCCGCGCCCGGGAGGTTCTCGGTCCGATGCTTCTCGGCGGAGGATTACATTCAGGCTGCATACAGCATGTTTGCCGATGGTGTCAGCCAGAATCCGCGCCGGATGCAGCTATTCGGCGGTCCGGACTGGGCGAAGACGGAAACCTGGGATATCGAAGCTCATGGCGGCGAGGCGTCGGTCGCGCAGATGTATGGTCCTATGCTGCGGAAGCTTCTCGAGGAACGGTTTCAGCTCAAAATTCTTCGGGATACGCGGCAGTTGCCGGTGTACATCCTGACCGTCGCGAAAGGCGGCCCGAAGCTTTCGGCCACGAAAGAGGGAAGCTGCGTGCCGCTCGATCTGAACCATATGCAACCTCCCGCGCCGGGTTCCGTGCGGTGCGGCAGCGGGTCGGTGCGCGGCAATGCGGCCCGTACCATCGTCGACTCACACGGCCAGACCCTGACCGCGCTGGCCGCTCAGGGATTTCGCGCGGATCTGGACCGGCCGGTCATCGATCAGACGGGCCTCACCGGGATGTTCGATATTCATCTGGAATTTGCGCGCGATGGAGCGCCGGCGGGCGACCTTTCGGCGCCATCGCTCTTCACCGCCGTTCAGGAACAACTCGGCTTAAAGCTCACGCCGGATAAAGGTCCGGTAGAAGTTCTGGTAATCGACCATCTGGAGCGTCCCAGTGAAAACTAAAATTGCTTCTCTGATTCTCTTCGGCTGCGCCGCCCTCTCCGCGCAGCCCGCTTTCGATGCGGCTTCTATCCGCACCAATAACGATGCGGATCGTCCCGGCAGCTCGACCGCTCAACTCACTCCCAGCACCTTTACTATGCACAACGAGGCACTGGTGTATCTGATCCAGTGGGCATACGACATTCCCCGCGTCGAAATTGAGGGCCCGCCGTGGCTTCGCGAAGTCTGGTTTGATGTTCAGGCAAAAACCAGTAAGCCGTCGACGGAACCCGAAATGCGCCTGATGCTCCGCAAACTTCTGGAAGTCCGCTTCGGCCTGAAGTTTCACAAGGAGGCGCGCGTTCTGCCGGCGTACGCGCTGACGCTCGCGAAGAGCGGTTCGAAACTGCAGGAATCCACGACCGAAGGTACGTTCGCCATCGAGCCGCGCAACGGCCCGCTTTTTGTGGCGCACCATGCCCGCCTGGTGGATTTGGCTAATGGACTCGCGGATGAAGCCGGACGTCCGGTCATCGATGCCACCGGCCTTCAGGGCCGGTACGAGATCCGCATGGACCTGACGCCTTATCTCCGCCGCGCGGGGGAGGGACAGGGGCCAATGGATTCCGAGAGTATTCTCTTCACCGGCCTGCAGGAAGTTCTGGGGTTAAAACTCGAACCGCGC
>DASYCD010000342.1:0-18572 GCA_036500405.1 Bryobacteraceae bacterium | reverse complement strand
CGAAGCGCCGGTTGCGGCTGTGGCCTCCGGTGCCGGCAGCACAGGTTCCGCGGGCGTAATTTCCTTGTGGTCCTTCACATTATTTCCACGCAGGATAATCCGCACGTAGACCGTCTGCCTGCCAAACACTTTTGCTTCGTGCGCATCGTCCATGTAGATATCGATATGCCGCCCCTGTACCTTGGGCCCCGTATCGGTGACGGAGTAAATTCCGGAGTAGGTCCCCGCGCCCGTGACGCGAATCAGCGATCCGAGCGGCAGTAGGTCCGGATCGGCCGCCACGATCCCCTCATGCGTGAGAGTACCCTTGGCGGTCACGCCAGAGACCGACTCCGCGGTCGCGACGAATTTCATGAGTGGATGCCGCTTGGTTTTCGGGCGCAGTTGAGTGGTCTTTGCGGCCGGTACGTGCATTTGGCCCATACAGGTCAGCAACATACCGGTCATCGCGAATGTGGAAATCAGCCGCACGCCCCCTCTCATGCAAAAGTCGGGCCTTTCTGCGATTTCCAACTTCACGTGTCTCGCTCTATTGCCCGGAGACCTCGTTTTGTATTGCGTCCAGCTCTTTGCCAGCCTCGGCGAGTTTTCCCTGGCCCGCCAGTTGGCGGTAGCGCTCCATATGCTTCCGAACGCTGTCGAGCCGCGGATCCGTGGTCTTCATCACCCCAATTGCGCCAGACGCCGCTTTCGCTCCCGCCTCCACAACCGCTGCGGGAGATGGCGCTGGCGTTCCGGCGGAGAGGCCGTTAATCTGCGCCAATGCTTCCTCGTAGGTGTCGGCATAGATCAGATGATTGCCCAGCTCGAGCACTACTTTCTTCAACTGCGGCATACGTGCTTCGGTCGCCTGCAGATAAATCGGCGAAACATAGAGGAAGGTATCGCCGATCGGCAGTACCAGCGTCTGCCCTCGCAGCGCCTGCGACCCCTGCTGATTCCACAGTGTCAGGTCTTTCGAAATATTTTCATCCTGATTGATGCGCGCGTTCACCTGCATCGGCCCCTGAATCAGCTCCTGCTTCGAAAGCTCCATCACCACAATCTGTCCAAGATGATCGCCATCGCAGCGCGCCAGCATCACGCCGATCAGGTTCTCCTTGGTGGCGGGCGTGAACGTCGTCATCAGCAGAAACTCGGGCTCCGTTTCACCCGGTAAGGTGGCGTACACGTAGGACGGGCTCACGGGCCGCGGCTCCGCATTCTGCCCGCTCGAATACTTCGAGAGCTCCCAGATGTCCTCGTTGTTATAGAACGCCTGCGGGTTCGTCATGTGATACACGCGATACATGTCGGACTGCACCCGGAACAACTCTTCGGGATAACGCGTGTGCGCCCGCAACCCGGCAGGCATCTTAGAGGCGTCTTCAAACAGGGCGGGGAAAAGGTTGCGATATGCCCCAATAATCGGATCCGACGAATCGAACACATACAGATGCGTTTCGCCGCTATACGCGTCCACTGTCGCTTTCACGGAGTTGCGGATGTAATTGATCCCGTCATACGCGGAGATCTCACGCGACGACGGATAAGCATCGGAAAGCGAATAGGCGTCCGCCATCCACACTTCGCGCCCGTCGGGCGTGATCACCAGATACGGATCTTCATCCCAGCGCAGATAAGGCGCCAGGGTCTCCAGCCTTTCCCGGATTCGCCGGTGAATCATCATACGGGAGTGGTCCGTCAGATAACTCGTCAGCAGAACGGTGTAGTCGCCATAGTGCAGGGCCGCCGCGGCGCGCATGAGAAACGAAGACACCGGAAAACCACCCTTGCCTGCATACCGGCTGAAGGCGTTGTCCGACCCCTGCGGATAGTCAAACTCCTGCTGCGCCGTATCCACAAATACCGGTTCCTGCTGCAGTTCCCCGTAATAGAGTTCCGGTCTTGTGAGCTTCAGGTTCGGCGTCGAACTCGACGCAGGCATGTCTTTCACCAGATAAATCGGTTGGCCATCCGGCGCGATTTTGGCGACTTCCGCCACCACCGCGCCGTAGCCGTGAGTGTAGATGAGATGCGGATTGATCCAGCTCGATTGCGAACCCGGCAACTGCGTGATATCGAGCTCGCGCGCCGAGAGCAGCACCTGCCGCTCCTGTCCATCGATCATGTAACGATCCACGTCCGGCGGCTCGTGGAAAGCGTAATACGGCCGGAGCGCCTGCATTTGTGTGATCGTGTCGTGGAATGGCTTCCAATCCCACAGCCGCACGTTGTCCAGCAGATCGCGGTTCTTCGTCGTATCGATCGAAGCGTTCGGGTCCGTCCGGACCTGAACTTCCTTAATCTTATTGGTAAGCCCGTATGCTTCCCGCGTTGCCGCAATGTGCTTTTCGATATACGGCCGTTCGAGCGAAATCTCGTTCGGCTTTACATAAACGGAACTCGCGACCGACGGCACAACCCACAGCAGCAGAAGCGATGCGCCCACAACAATCGCGGCCGGCAGCCACTTTTTGATTGTCAGCAGCAGCGCGCCCACGCACAAGGCCGCGATGACGAGCCAGTTGAGCGGCAGCACGAAGTGATCGTCCGTGTAATCGATACCCGTCAGAAACCTGTGCTGGTTCCACACCATCGCAAACCGGTCGAGGTAGTAGCGAACCGCAATCGCCAGCAGAAAGAAGGCTCCGGCAAAACGCAGGAACTTCGATTCCAGACCGCCCTGGAGCCTGAGGAATGACAGATCGACGGGGCCGTGCCCGAGGTCCGGCAGCGTGAACCGCAGCTGCCACCCGCGCGCGACGAGGAGATACACGACAATTGCCAGAATCACTAACGCGAAAATGTAACCGCGAAGGTCGCTCCAGAAGGGCAGATCGAAGAGATAAAACGAAGCCGATTTGCCGAAGATCGCATCGTGGTACATCCCGGTATCCGGAAGGGTCCGGCTTCCAACGAACCGCATAACGGTCGTACTGTCCAGGCTTGCCCCCGCCATTAGCGCCGAGAGCCCCAGCAGCGCGAGCGAGGCTAGCCGTGAATAGAGGGGGTAGTCGCTCGTTCTTCCGCCGGCGAAACGCACCGCGCGCGCGTGCGTGATCAGCAGAACAATCCACGCGACGATCGCGCCCACGGCCCACGGCATTGTGGACCACGCATACAAATCGAGCCAGGTATTCACCTGGCCCATTTCCTTCCACCACGAATAATCGATGAGTTTCGACGACGCCCAGCCGCTGCCGGCGAGCGCGATGACGATCACCCCCAACGCGACCATCAGGGCCACGCGCGGGTTTCTTTGCCTTCCTCCCGTGATCACTCTCGCTTCCATACCGTTGCTCCGCCTACGATCGTGGCTACCGGTCCGCCACGGAATTTTCGTCCGTTGAATGGCGAGTTGCGGCTCTTCGAATGCGAGTGGCTCACGTCGAACGTCCACTCAGTTGTCAGATCGAATACCGTCACGTCGCCCGGCGCGCCCGGCGCAAGACGCCCGCGGCCCATCCGCAGCACGTCAGCCGGTCCCGTCGTGAAGAGCTCCACCATCCGGCCAACCGTGATGTGCCCCGCATGCACCAGTTCCGAAAGCGTCAGCCCAATTGCGGTTTCAAGGCCGGTAATTCCGAAAGGACACCGCTCGAATTCCTGCATCTTCTCATCGCCCGGATGCGGCGCGTGATCCGTCGCGATCGCGTCGATCGTGCGGTCTTTGAGGCCTTCAATTACCGCGTCTACGTCTTCCTGACGGCGTAGCGGGGGCTTCATTTTGTAATTGCTGTCGTAGGTGCAAAGCTCGTGGTCCGTGATCGCAAAATGATGCGGTGTGACTTCGCTCGTCACTTTGATCCCGCGGGTTTTCGCAAACGCCACCATCGCGGCCGAGCGCTTGGTCGAAAGATGCGCCACGTGATAGGACGCGCCGGTCAGTTCGGCCAGCAGCAGATCCCGCGCCACCATCACATCTTCTGAAGCCGACGGAATCCCACGCAACCCGAGCCGCACCGATTCCTGTCCTTCGTGCATATCGCCGCCCGCGCTGAGATTCAGATCCTCACAGTGATCGATCACCGGAATATTGAGCGTTCGCGCCAGTTCCATCGCGCGCCGCATCACCCGCGCATTCATCACGGGACGGCCGTCATCCGAGATCGCGACAATTCCGGCTTCATGCATCGAGCCGATCGCCGCCAGTTCCTCGCCCTTGCTGCCCTTTGTGATCGCGCCGATCGGAAACACGTTGACCGGCGCCACTTCGCGCGCGCGCTGCACGATGTAGCTCGTCACCATCGCGCTGTCGTTCACCGGCAGCGTGTTTGGCATGCAGCAGATAGTCGTGAATCCGCCTGCCGCCGCGGCCTTCGCGCCCGTCTCGATCGTCTCCGCGTGCTCAATGCCAGGCTCACGCAGATGGACATGCATATCGATGAACCCTGGCGCCACGATCGCGCCCTTCGCGTCGAACACCGGCACGCCGTCTGCCTTCAGCCCCTGGCCGATCTTCTCCACTTTGCCGTCGCGGATCAGCACATCCGCCGCGCCGTCGAACTTCGACGCCGGATCGATCACTCGTCCGCCCTGAATCAACAGCGACTTCATGCGAATATCCGCTCCAACACTGCCATCCTCACGGCCACGCCGTTTTCCACCTGATTGAGAATTGCCGACCGCTGGCTGTCCGCCACGTCCGAGCTCAGCTCGCGCCCGCGATTGATCGGCCCCGGATGCATCACGATCGCTTCCGGCTTCGCCAGCGCCAGATGCTCCAGCTGCAGTCCGAAGAACCGGAAATATTCGCCCGCGGCCATAGGCGCTTCGTGCTGCCGTTCGAGTTGCACGCGCAGCATCATGATCACGTCCACATCGCGAATCGCTTCTTTCATGTCGTACGCGATTCGCACGCCCTGCGCAAGCGACGCCAGTTCCAGCGGCACGAGCGACGGCGGTCCGCACAACACAATCTCGGCCCCGAATTTCGACAGCAGATGGATATCGGAGCGCGCGACGCGGCTGTGAGCGATATCGCCGATGATCGCCACGCGCAGATTCTCCAGCGATTTCCTTCGATCCAGAATCGTCAGCGCATCGAGCAATCCCTGCGTGGGATGCTCATGCGTTCCGTCGCCCGCGTTCACGATGGGAATTCGCAGATGCCGGGCCAGAAAGTGCGGCGCGCCGGAAGCCGCATGCCGCATCACCACCGCGTTCGGCCGCATCGCCACCAGCGTGTTCAGCGTATCCACCAGCGACTCGCCCTTCGTCACGCTCGATCCCTGCGCCGCGATCGAAATGGTCTCCGCGCCCAGCCGCCGCGCCGCGATTTCGAAACTCACGCGCGTTCGCGTGGAGGCTTCATAGAACAGATTGACGATGGTTTTCCCGCGCAATGTCTCGAAGCGGCGGTAGGTCTCGTTCGGCGGCGGCTGGAAAAAGCGGGCTCGCTCGAGAATCGTCTCAATCTCTGTGCGGCTCAGGCTCTCCAGATCGAGCAGGCCTGCGGGACGAGGCGATGACGAGGGTTGTGATGGCATGTGTCGAAAAGTCGTTTGTCAGGCGGCTGCGGGAGCGCACTCGCACAGCAGCACTTTCTCCGTGCTGTCGATTTCCTGAAACTTCACTTCTATAATCTCAGTGTCGCTGGTCTGCACCGTGCGGCCCACGTACTGCGCTTCAATCGGCAGCTCGCGATGCCCGCGGTCGATCAGCACCAGCAGTTGCACCACCGCCGGACGCCCGTGATCGAACAGCGCATCGAGCGCCGCCCGCACCGTGCGGCCGGTGTAGAGCACGTCATCCATCAGGATGATCTGCAGGCCCTCTACGGAAAAATCGATTTGCTTGTCGTTGAGCTGCGGCTTTACGCCGATCGTGCTCAGGTCGTCGCGGTAAAGATTGATGTCGAGGATACCGACCGGAATTTTGCGCTTTTCAAGCGCCTCGATTTTCGAAGCCAGCCGCTCCGCCAGCGGAACCCCGCGCCGCCGAATCCCGATAAACGCGAGCTTGCTGAGATCTTTCGTCTTCTCCAGGATCTCGTGCGCCAGTCGAACCATCGTCCGATCGATCTCAGACGCGCTCATCAGCTGCGATTTCACCTGAGTAAGAGCCATCGAAGGGATTGTAGCGCATCAATGCGAAAGCGCTGATGCAACCACCCACGCAGGCGGGTTGTCATCACGCCACACAATCGCGCCATCGCGTGCTTCCAGTACTTTCCTCGGGCGCTCACCCGAGTTGTCATAAACGCGAGCCTCATCCGCCAACTTCAGGGCCGGACCAAGATTCATCAGGCTACGTTCGTACCTGCGGCGAACGTCCACTGGTGGAACATCATGACCGCCTCTCGAAACCCGCTCACCCACCCGCTGGACATTCCGCTCAGGCGTGTCGAGACAGACATAGATCAGATAAACAGTGAAGCCGCGTTCACGGGCGGCGCGCATCGTTTCGAGAATACTGCTGCTCGAAAGCGTAGTTTCGATGGCGAAACTGACGCCTGCCTCCAGATATTCACGAGTCCTGCGGATAACCTCGCGGCCTGCCGCGACCGCCGCACGGTGAATATCCTCTGGATTCATCCGGCGGGCTATCGCGTCGGGATCGAGGAGATTCTCGCGGCCTTCGTAGTCGAGCTGTCCGACGACGCTGGTTTTGCCGGAACCATTTGGTCCCGAGATAACAGTGAGTTGGGGCAAGGTCAGGCGGCGTTTTTGCCGATTTCCCTCAACACTCTGTAGTTACTTTCTCTCGGTGCGCCGGCCACATACTGAATTTCAAACCGCCGGCCGTCCGGATATTCCATCAGTTCGAGGCCGCTTGCTGAGTCACGGTAGAACACAGGCACCCCGGCAGCCAGGGTCTCGCGTCTGGCGCGTATCCCGGCGGCGACGACTTTCGCATCGAAATCATCGCCAAAAAGTTTAGGTTTAGGCATCGGACTTGTTTATTATCTTACCGCTTTTTACTCCCGCCCCGTCTTCGCCCAGCTCCCAAACGGCAGCCGCAGTTCCAGCACTCTTTCTCGTTCTCTTTCCTCCGTCAGAGTCCGCAGCCGTCCGCGCAGCAGGTCCGCCAGCGATACCATTCCCGCCAACTCACCCGATTCGCGGTCCACCACCGGCATCCGAGTCAGCCCGGTCTCCGCCATCCGGACCACCACCGCCCGCAACGGCTCATCCGCATGCGCCACCACCGGCTGCTTCAGCACGTCCTTTAAACTCCCAGGCACGGTCGAGTCCATCAACTCCCGAAGTTCCTTCCGCGTGATCACGCCGCGCACTTTCTTATCCGGATCGACGACGGGATACAAATGCTGTCCCCTCTGCTGCGGATCGCGCACCAGCGTGCTCTTCAGCTCCGCCACAGGCGTGCCGGCCGGGATCGCGACCACCTTCGTCCGCATCACTTCGCGCACGAACAGAATCTCCATAGGATCGGTCGAATACTCACGCGTAATGTGGAACCCGCGCCGCGCCACCTTTTCCGTGAGAATCGACCGCTTCAGTACCAGCACGGTCAGCCCGTACGAGAACATCGATCCCACCATCAGCGGCAGCAGCATATTGATATCGTGCGTCAGCTCCAGCGCAAACAGCACCGCAGTGAAAGGCGCGCTCATGGCGCCCGCCAGCATTCCCGCCATACTGACGAGCGGCCAGAATCCAGCGCCCTCATGCGGCAGGAACATCCCTTCCACGCCGCCCAGCGCCGCTCCGATCATCAGCAACGGCGCCAGAATACCGCCCGATGTGCCGGACCCCAGCGAGATCACCCAGACTGCGGACTTCACCAGCAGCACACCCGCAATCAGCGCTCGCGGCTGATCGCCCTGCAGCAGCGATCCAATCGTGTCGTATCCAACGCCGAGCGCCTGCGGAAAAATCATGCCGCCGACACCTACCGCGATCCCGCCGATCGCCGGCCACCACATCCAGTGGATTGGCAGTTTCTTGAAAAAATCCTCGGTCGCATAAACCCCCTGCGTCAACAGCCACGCGCCCACGCCTGCGACCAGTCCTGCGAGCACGCAACTCATGAGCCCCTGCGGCCCAATGAAGATCGGATGGGCCGGCACCGGAAACAGCGGTCCAAGCCCCAGGATGTAACGCCGCGTCGCTCCCGCCGTCGCGCACGCCAGCGCCACCGGAATCACGCTGCGCGGTTTCCACTCGAAAAGCAGCAATTCCACCGCGAGCAGCACTGCCGCCACCGGCGTCGCAAACGTTGCTGCCATGCCGGCCGCCGCGCCCGCCACCAGCAGCGTCTTGCGCTCCGCCGCAGTCAGATGAAACAACTGCGCGACGATGGACCCGATCGCGCCGCCCGTCACAATGATCGGGCCTTCCGCGCCGAACGGTCCGCCCGATCCGATCGAGATCGCCGCCGATAGCGGCTTCAGCACCGCCACGCGCGGCTGCACTTTGCTGCCATTGATCAGAATCGATTCGAGCGCTTCCGGAATTCCGTGCCCACGGATTTTGTCCGAGCCGTACCGCGCCATGATCCCGATCACGATACCGCCGGCAACCGGAATCAGCACAGCCCACCACCCTAAATGGTTACCCGCCGGCGAAACCATCGTAGTGCCGGTGCGGCCATAATAGAAAACGTTCGTGAAGAATCCGATCAGCCGCAGCAGCACCCACGCCACGTACGCGCTGATGAAGCCGATCACAGCCGCCGTGAGCCCGATCGGAATGACCCGGATCGTGGTGGTAAAGTCGCCCAGTTCCTCGTTAAAATCCCCGTGCTTACTGCCGTGTTTACTCATGGTTCCCTTTTTCCGCTCCCGCCCGCAGCACTCGCCGTAACGCCCGCGCCAGTTCCGGCCCGGAGCGTTCCAGTTCGGCGCGATGCGCCAATACCATTTGTTGAAGAATCGTTTGTCCCGCCGCCGTCAGATGAATCCAGACTTCGCGGCGATCTTCCGTACTAGGCTGCCGCGTGACAGCGCCGGCTTTTTCCAGCCGGTTGACCAGTTCCACCGCGCTGTGATGCTGGATGAACATTGTCTCCGCCAGCGCGCGAATCGTCGGTTTCGTTCCTTCCGGCAGGCCGCGGATCGCCAGCAGCAACTGGTGCTGCTGCGCCTCGACCCGATGCTCTCGCGCCGTTGCCTCGCTGAAGTGTAAGAACCGCCGGATTTGCCTGCGAAACTCTGCGAGTTCGCGGTACTGGCCGGTTGATAAAGCGGCCGCCTGCTCCATAAACATATCGTATCACGATATGTTTATGCGCAAGTCGGCGATTCTGGTAAGAAGATTATAAAGAAGGAAGCACCGGGCTTACTGCGTTTTTTCCAGCCGCGCTGCCCGCTGCATGGCGACCTGCATGTCGCTGAGCTGCCGGCTGAAAGAGGCCGGACTCACCGCCAGGTTGGTGAACCATTCCGTCCGCATCGCCACTTCCGGACGCCGCGAACTCTTCGTCCGGTGAATCTCCGTTTTCGATTCGGTGACGCGAGGGGGAAGGGAAGTGACCATGATCCCCTTATCGGCAGCAACTCCGTCAGACTTGAAGGCTACAGGAAAGAATATGTGAGGGAAATTACGATAATTATTCCGGAATGCCGGTGATATCCAGCCAGTCGCCCCGCCGGACACTTCGCGGATTTCGCACCGTGACCCGCCGCGCCGCCGCCCGCCACCGCACGTCGTCCGAAATCAGCGTCGCCATGCCGGAACCGGCCAGACGCACCCGCGAGGTCGATCTCTGCAACGCCGTCTCACGCCGTATTCGTCGCATGACCCCGAGCGACCAGGCCGCAACCCCGCCCGTGCAAAGCAATCCGGCCAGCAGTAGCGATACCGCCGTGCTCTGCGCGAAACTCGCCGCGATCGAGAGCGCCCCCGCAAACCCGCAGAAAATATAGATCAGCGGGGTCGCTTTTCTTGAACTCCGTACCCGGTCGAGCAGCCGGTGGTGGATATGCCCCCGGTCCGTCACAAAAATGGGACGCCGGCCCATCGCCCGCCGCACAACGGTCAGCGACGCATCGCCCAGCGGTAGCGCGAGCGCGATCACCGGCACGCTCAGCCCCGCCGGCGTCGCATGCTTTTCCAGTCCCAGAATCCCAAAACACCCCAGCAGAAAACCAATCAGCAGACTTCCCGAATCGCCCAGAAAAATCCTGGCCGGACTGAAATTAAAGACCAGGAAACCGGCCAGCGCCCCTGCGAGCGGCAGCGCCGCCGCCGCAAGCATCGTGTTTCCGGAGAGGATCGCGCCGATTGCAATCGCCAGCGACGCCAGCACTCCGGCGCCCGCCGCCAGACCGTCCATTCCGTCAATCAGATTGAAGCCGTTGCAGCAGGCCAGCAGCCACAGCATCGCCAGCGGAACTGTCCACCAGGAGATCGCGCCGCCCAAAAGCCCGCTCGAACACGCCATGGCGGCCGCGACAATTTGCCCCGCGAGTTTCTGCCACGGATGCAGATCGCAGAGGTCGTCCGCGACCCCCACCAAAAAGACCACGCCCGCCGCCGGCAGTAAATTCCAGACGCCGCCGAACTCCGCGCCCGAAAGCCACAGCGTCGTTATATAAGCGATTGCCACCGCCAACCCGCCGCCGCGCGGGATTGGGCCGCTGTGGATTTTACGGGGTGAATCCGGCCGGTCCACCAGCCCTACCGCGGCCATCGCGCGCGCGATCAGCGGCGTCAGGACCAAAGCCAACACGGAAATGAGAACGAGTATTGCCACCGTATCCCTCAATTATAGTTTTTCGTCGGTACGTTATATCACCCTTTGGTACTACCTCCCGCTGGTACTGTCCCGATGGACCTGAGCCTGCCCTCAAATCCGGCTAAACTAAAGGAACTTATGGCCTTTCCCGGCGTCGATTACCTTCTCATCGACTCGCAGTTCAGCGCGCAGGAACTCCTCGTCCGCCAAACCGCGCGTCGCTTCGTAGATGAACGCGTACTCCCCCTCATCCGCGATTGTTACCGGGACGCAATCTTTCCTACCCAGCTGATTCCCGAGCTCGCCGAGCTCGGCTTCCTCGGGGCAGGCCTCGGACCGGAATCCGAACGCCACGGCTGCGCGTCCATGAGCGCGGTCGAATACGGCCTTATCATGCAGGAACTGGAGCGCGGCGATTCCGGCCTCCGCAGCTTCGCCTCCGTCCAGGGCGGGCTTGTCATGTACCCCATCCTCCGCTACGGTTCGGACGAACAAAAAGATCAGTGGCTCCCCGCGCTTGCTTCCGGCAAAGCCATCGGCTGCTTCGGTCTCACCGAACCGGATTTCGGTTCGAACCCCGCCGGTATGCGTACCCGCGCCGTCCGCGATGGCGGCGATTGGATACTGAACGGCGAGAAAACCTGGATTACGAACGGCTCCATCGCCGATATCGCCATTGTTTGGGCGCGCACCGACGAGGGCGTCCAGGGTTTCCTTATCCAGAACGGCGCGCCTGGTTTTTCGGCCTCCACCATTCACGACAAATGGTCGATGCGCGCCTCGGTCACATCGAGCCTTTCCTTCACCGATTGCCGCGTGCCCGCTTCCGCCGCGCTGCCGGAAGCGAAAGGGCTGAAGTCCGCGCTCGGTTGTCTGACGCAGGCGCGCTACGGCATCGGCTGGGGCGTGATCGGCGCCGCGATGGATTGTTACGAAGCCGCGCGCTCGTATACCGTCACCCGCACGCAGTTCGACAACAAACCGCTCGCCTCGCATCAGCTCGTACAGGAGAAGCTCGCCTCGATGATCACCGGCATCACGCAGGCCCAGCTTCTCGCCCTGCAGTGCGCGCGTCTCAAAGACGCCGGCCGCCTGGAACCGGCGCATGTTTCCATGCTGAAGCGCGCCAACGTGGCCATCGCGACGGATTGCGCGCGCCAGTCCCGCGACCTGCTGGGAGCCAACGGCATCACCGGCGAATATCCCGTGATGCGCCATCTCTGCAATCTGGAAACGGTTCGCACGTACGAAGGCACAGATCATATTCACGCCCTCGTCATTGGCGAGCGCGTGACCGGCATCCCTGCGTACAAGTAGGCGGTACAAAGGAAACATGAGTGAATGGAGCACCACCCGCGGCGAAAAATGGGTCGCCCAGCTCGCAAACATGGAAGCCATGCTGGCGCCCGTCGATCAGCCTTTGATCGAGGCGCTGAATATCCAGGAGCCTTCCCGCATTGCCGATGTTGGCTGTGGCGGCGGCCCGACATCGATCGCGATCTTACGGAGCACGCCCATAGGCAGTGTTGTTCACGGATACGATCTCGCTACGGCCTCCATCGAAGCGGCGCGCAAGCGGGAAAGCGGCGTGGAGTTCCGCGTTGCGGACATGGCGGCCGCCGAACCTCCGGCGCAGCTCTACGACCGCCTGGTCTCGCGCTTCGGCGTCATGTTCTTTGAAGATCCCTCGCAGGCATTCTCAAACCTGCAGCGTTGGCTCGCGCCCGGCGGTCGCTTTGCCTTCGCGGTCTGGGGGCCGCAGGAAGAAAATCCGTGGCGGACGAACATTAGCGACGCGGTCGGCCAGGTCATCGAGCTTCCGCCATTCGATCCGGAAGCCCCGGGTCCGTTCCGTTATGCCGATGCGGACAAATTTCTCGGTGTGCTCGAATCCTCCGGCTTCACCAATCTCGCCGTCAAAGACTGGCGCGGACCCCTCGCCATCGGCGGCGGACTGCCGGCCGCGCAGGCCGCCGATTTCGCCATCGCCTCGATTTCCTCCTTCCTCGAGCGTCTCACCGAAGCTGGAGAAGACGCGCTGGCCACTGCCCGCAAAACCCTGACCGGTCGCTTCTCAAATCACTTGCAAGACGGCGTCGTGAAGATCAATGCCACCGTCCACATCGTCACTGGTAGTCGTTAAGTTCCAATCCCCCACCAGGCCGCGATCAAAAACGGTATCCGCCGCGAAATTTCGCGCTTCCATCGACCGAACGGCTGGTCCGTTGTGAGATAGGTCCAGACGGCGCCGCGGTCGGCCATTTCGGCGCCGTTCGATTCGACGCGGCGCTCAATCTCACCCGGCGTCGACTCCTCCATTTCGCGAAACCACTCGTCGATCTTCAACAGGTATTCACGATGAGAATCCCGCCCGGTCCACGAAACCCAGTGCACTCCGGCGCGATATTCGGAAGTTCGGGCCAGATGATCCGCCCACAGATCGTCGATGGTCCGCAGCGTAATGCGCTTCTCATGCGCGGGCATGTCGCCCATCAATATGTCCTGCCGCCACGCATGAATTTTGTTCCGTTGCCCTTCGAGCGGCACTTCGTAGCCATGCAGAAAGACGCGCGTATCGAGGCACTGTCCCTCCACCAGGCGCTGGAGCATGCCGGGATCATCGCGGTACCGCTCATTCAGGTCCCGGTATCGCACCACCAGATCATCCTCAAGCGAGATGAAGAAGCGCGACGATCCCGGATCGCCCTGCCGTCCTGCGCGTCCGCGAAGCTGGTTATCGATGCGCCGGCTCTCGTGTTTGTTAGTGCCGATCACGTAAAGCCCGCCCAACTCCGCGGCGCCATCGCCCAGCCGGATATCGGTCCCGCGCCCTGCCATGTTTGTCGATACCGTGACCGCTCCCCGCTCGCCAGCCTTCGCAATAATCGCCGCTTCGCGTTCATCCTGCCGCGCGTTGAGAACCTCATGCGGCAGATCTCCGAGCAGCGCGCTCAGACGTTCGGAATCGGCGACGCTGCCCGTACCCACCAGAATCGGCTGGCCTGTCGCATGGGCTTTTCGAATCTCATCCACCACCGCCTGTTCTTTCTCCACCTTCGTCGCGAAGATCACGTCGGGATGATCGATGCGAATCATCGGACGGTTTGTCGGAATTGTCTCTACTTTCAATCCGTAGATGCGGTTGAACTCCATCGACTGCGTCGAGGCAGTGCCCGTCATTCCGCACACCGTCGGATACAGCGCCGCCAGATGCTGGAGCGTGATCTGCCCCAGAATCATTCCCTGCGATTTCGCTGCCACCCCCTCTTTCGCTTCGATTGCCGTATGAAGACCCGCCGGCCAGCGGCGATCGAGCGCGATCCTTCCTTTGAACTCATCGACCATCTGAATCGCGGCGTCCCGCACGATGTAGTCGACATCGCGATGAAGCAGTGCGTGGGCGTGCAGCGCCTCCTCAATCGCTCCGTAAACCGGTAGATTCGCTTCGTCGAACAGACTCCCACGCCCGAGGGCTGTTTCGACCGCGCAGATTCCCGCGTCGGTCAGCGCCGTATTGTGCGCGCCCGGATCGATCGTGAAATGCTCGCCGGACCGCAGATCCTGTACCACCTGGTCCGCGATCCACGCGAGGCCGCGGTCGCCCGATTCCCCGCCTGCGATCACCAGCGGAACGCGCGCCTCGTCGATCAGGATGGAATCGGCCTCATCGATCACCGCGGCGTGGAACTCGCGGTGCACCTGATCTTCGGGAGCAAGCGCGATGCGATCGCGAAGAAAATCGAAGCCGATCTCGTTTTGCGTCGCGTAGGTGATGTCCGCCGCGTAGGCCCTGCGCCGCTCCGCGGGAGACATCCCCTGCTGAATGTGCGCGACCGAAAGTCCCAGAAGGCGATAGACGCCGCCCATCCATTCGGCATCGCGGCGGGCGAGATAGTCATTCGCGGTCATCACGTGGACGCCGCGATGTTCACGCGCGAACCAGGAAATTGCCGGAACAGCCGCGAGCGTTTTTCCCTCGCCCGTCTGCATTTCGGCAATCGATCCGCGCGCCAGCGCCAGCGCCCCTCGCACCTGCGTGTCATACAGATCCTGCCCCAGCACGCGGACAGCGGCAGTCGCCGCGAGCGCGATCCAGGTATGCAGATCTTCGGCTGCCGCCGCGGCCGCACTCAGTTCCTCGTCACGCAGACGAACCACTGCGGACCTCAGCGATCGAATCTTCTCGACCGCCGCGCGGTCGCGATCGAACATCGTCAGAAAATGACTCAACACAATAAAACCTCCCCTGGAAACAGCAAATGCAAAAGACGACCATGCCGGCGGCATGACACGCCGCGGCCCAAAACAACCTGTGATCGGATTCAGGACTTACGCCAGTGGAGGTGCGCGAGAAGTACGAACGGAGAGAAACGAAATCAGTTGCGGGGCAGCGCTGTTATCGGAAGCATGCAGCAGGAACAGGCTGAAAACGACGAAGAAACAAAAAACAAGAGCTGGTGTCGAAAGATCGAGGTGCGCCGCTTGCGGGGCGAAAGCGGAAAACAGCACGATCAGCGCAATGCAAAGCACTGCGAGAACAGCGCGCGTGATCCGGGTTACCCGCACGTTTCGATCATAGCTCAAAATCCGTCATAATACCCCTGATATGTCCGCTGGCCGCATCGCGTGTACGCTCCTTTGCTTCGCGTGGTCCTTGCATGCCGCCCAAATCGGTGACAAAACCTTCACAGCCAGCGACCTCTTCCAGATGACCCACATCTGGAAAGTGGAACTGACCTTCACGCCGGAGCAGTGGAAGCATCTCCCTGCCCACCGGGTCAGCGGAGGCAGCGGTCAAACCCTTCTCGGCGCCCCCGGATTGCGCAATGGTCTCACCGGCGCGGCCGGCATGACGTTCGACTGGGTCCACGCCGATCTCAAAATCGACGGCGTTCCCTTCCGCGACATCGCCGTCCGCTACAAAGGCAATGGGACCTACCGCCGAGGCATGTTCTCCGGCAAGGTTTCCCTCAAGCTCGATCTGAACAAGTACGTAAAGGGCCAGAAGCTGGCGAAGCTCGGCAAAATCAATCTCGCGAGCGAAATCGCCGACGGCACCTACATGAATGAGGACATCTCCTATCGCCTCTTTCGTGAAGCGGGCGTCCCCGCGCCGCGCACCAGTTACGCCCGTGTCTATATCACCATCACGGGACAAAAGCCCCAGTATTACCGCGGTCTGTATTCACTCACCGAAGATGTGGATGCGGCCTACATCGACCACTGGTTCCAATCGCACGATGGCGCCCTCTTCAAACCCGTCATGTACGCGCCCTTCACTTATATGGGGGAAGACTGGAAGAACTACATCCAGGCCTATGCTCCCAAACTCGATGTGACCGCCGCTCAGCAACGCCGCCTGATCGAGTTTACGAAATTCGTCAACAACGCATCCGGCGACGATTTCAACGCGAAAATCGGCGACTATGTCGATCTCGACGAATTCGCCCGCTTTCTCGCCGTCTCCGTCTGGGCCATGGATTATGACAGCATTCTCTTCAACGGCCAGAATTATTACGTCTATCAAAACCCGAAAACGAACAAGTACGTCTTCCTGCCATGGGATCAGGATGAAACCTTCGCCAAAGTGGGTTTCGGCGGCACTCGGGATCCCGACCTCAATATCCTCCAGCCCTACCGCCCGGGCGCAAATAAATTCCTGGCTCGCATGCTGGCAATGCCCGCGTTCCGTTCGCTCTATCTGAAATATATGGCGGAATACAACGGCAACCTGCTGCGTCCCGATCGCCTCGCCGCCATGGTCGATGAACTCGCGCCCATCATCCGTCCCGCCGTGAAGGACGAATCCGCTGAAGCCCTCGCGATGTTCGATGCTGCCGCTGCGGGCGAATCGTTCGTCATGCCGCCCTGGGGCGCCATTCGTCCGTTGAAGCCATTCGCGGCGAGGCGCTCGAAAATCGTTACGGAGCAGTTGAAGAAAGCACAGTAGCCACCGGATGTAGTACTGGTACTCCCTCAATTTGCCTCGCTGGTCTGAATTCTCCTACAATAGTTTGTCCGCACAGAACGGAAACATTTTCCAAAAAGACTACTTAACGGAGGCAATTTACGATGACTTTCAACCGCCTGTTCGTGGCGCTCATCCTCGGTGGCGTGTCCCTGGCGGCCACCGCCAGCGCAAATACCCTGAACTACAGCTTCACGTTTCTTGAGAACAATGGCGCTTGCAGCGATTCGACGTTCTATAACAACTCCGATCAGTGCTACAACTACCGGCTGGGCGAAACAGGCGGCGGCAATCTGCAGGTGGACGCATCTCTCATCGATGCCGTTGGCCCTCAGAGCGTGTCCCTTTCAGATTTGATTGCTGACAATGCCGGCACCAGCTTTACCTATGCCCTGACCATACTTCCAGGCAACACCAGTGCGGAGTTTACGCAGGCATATCTGTCGAGTCCTGTGACTTTCACTTTCAACGATGGATTGATGACAGGCATATCGTTCACCTCGGGGTCCCCTTTCGGCGATCCTCTTTCAGTCACAGGCGCCACGTACGAACACCGCGATAGTTACAACGGCTATTACTACGGGCCGTGGACGGGGCAGAAAACAATTATTCAGATGGGAACGCTGAGTTTCGCAGCCCCTGTCGGTGGCCAGCCTACCGGAACTCCCGAACCGTCCACTTGGCTCCTGATCGTCAGCGGACTGGCCGGCGCAGTCGCATTCCGTCGCCGCGTCCAGGCGTAAATCGGCGGGTCCGGTCCCCCGGACCCCGCTTCTCCCCCTGTCCTTCCCCCCTTGACACTAAATCTCAGATTAGACATAATCTAAGCCGTTCGTGAAACCTGAGGCGATTCGCGGGTCCCTCGACCGCAGCGGTCTTCGCTGTACGCCTCAGCGTTACGCCGTCATGGCGTTCCTTCTGGATCACCACGGACATCCTACGGCCGCAGAAATTTACGACGCGGTCAATCGCGCCGATCCGCGCTCTTCGCGCGCCACGACCTACAACAACCTTCGCGATCTTGTCGAAGCCGGCCTGGTACGCGAAGTCGCCGTCGAAGGGCGCTCCGCGCGTTTCGACGCAAAGCTCATGCGCCACCACCACTTCATCTGCGACCACTGCGGCGACGTCGAAGACATCAAGTGGTACGACGTTCCCAAACCAGCCCCGAGCTCACTCGGCCTGCGCGTGCTGCGCGAATGCGAGCTCATTTTCCGCGGACTCTGTTCCGCATGCGCCCGCAGGCGCTCTGTTCCCAAAACTCACCCCAAGGAGAAGAAACTTGTCCACTGAATCGAAATGCCCTGTAGCAGCAGTTCCCCGCAAACACACCGTCGCCGGCGCACCCACCAATGCCGGCTGGTGGCCCGATCAGCTCAACCTGAAGATCCTGCATCAGCATTCATCTCTTTCAAATCCCATGGAGCAGGAGTACGATTACGCGAAGGAATTTAAAACGCTGGACCTCCACGCGGTTGTCAAAGATCTCCACGCCCTCATGACGCAGTCGCAGGATTGGTGGCCCGCCGACTACGGCCACTACGGCCCATTCTTCGTTCGCATGGCATGGCACAGCGCCGGTACCTATCGGATCGGCGACGGACGCGGCGGCGCGGGCGCCGGCACTCAACGTTTCGCGCCCCTCAATAGCTGGCCCGATAACGCCAGCCTCGATAAAGCCCGACGCCTTCTCTGGCCCATCAAACAGAAATACGGCCGCAAACTTTCCTGGGCCGACCTGATGGTCCTCGCTGGAAATGTTGCTCTCGAATCGATGGGGTTCAAGACCTTCGGTTTCGGCGGCGGGCGCGAGGACGTCTGGGAGCCAGACGAGACTTACTGGGGGCCTGAGCGCGTATGGCTGGCGGAGGAGCGCTACCAAGGCCCTGGTCAATTCGACCATCCCTTCGGCGCGGTTCAGATGGGGCTGATTTACGTGAATCCGGAAGGCCCCAGTGGAAAGCCGGATCCAGTCGCTGCG
>DASYCD010000341.1:0-13086 GCA_036500405.1 Bryobacteraceae bacterium | reverse complement strand
CTGCGGGCGAAGAAGATTCGGGGGGCGGCGCTTGATGTGTTTGAAGTGGAGCCGCTGCCGAAGGAGAGTCCGTTGTGGGATATGGACAATGTGCTGATTTCGTATCACACGGCGGATCACACGAAGGATTGGCTGGATGATGCGGTGCAGTTGTTTCTCGATCAGTTTGCGCGGTGGCGGAAGGGCGAGCCGCTGAAGAATGTGACGGATAAGCGGGCGGGTTACTAAACGCCGCGACGGCTGCCCCAGAGATAGACGTGCAGGCGCGGGCCGAAGCGGTAGCCGTGCTGTTTGCAGAGTTCGGCGATCCAGACGCCGCGTTCGCTGAGAACATCGCTGTTCGTGCCTTCGGGCATCAGGATGATTTTTCCCGGCGGGGCGTTTACGAGCGCGGCGATTTCCTGTAGTTCAGCGAGATCGGATTCGTTGGCAACTACGAATTTCAGTTGATAGTCGTACGTGTGCGTCAGGTTGCGGAGAACATCCGGCTGCAGGCGGAGTTGTTCGTGGCGGTTGTGGAACACACCTTCGGGCGTGGAGTTCGCGAGCTTCGGGCTGATGCTCATCAGATTGCAGGCGACCGGCGCGAAGATAGTGCCTGCTGTTTCGACCGTGATGTGCATGCCGCGAGCGCGCAGTTTTTCCGAAAGCTCCACGACGCCGTGCGCGATCATCGGCTCGCCACCGGTTATCACGACGTGGCGCGCCGCGGCGAAGGAAGCTACGTGTTCGATGACGGCTTCGATGGTCATCTCTTCGCCCTCAGGCTTCCACGATGTGTACGGCGTATCGCACCAGGAGCAGCGCAGGTTGCAGCCGCTCGTGCGCACGAAGACCGACGGCACTCCGGCGAGAATGCCTTCGCCCTGGACCGAATAGAAAATTTCGGAGATACGCATCAGGCTGAAACAGTGGGATCCACGATGCCTGCTTCGCGGAAGCCTTTCGCGCGCAGCAGGCAGGAATCGCACGCGCCGCAGGGGTGTCCGGCGGCGTCGGGATCGTAGCAACTATGAGTCATGCCGAAGGGGACGCCCACTTCGGCGCCGAGACGAACGATATCTGCTTTAGACAGGCTGATGAGCGGCGTGTGGATCTTCATGCGCGTGACGCCCTCCACGCCCGTCTTCGTCGCCAGATTACTCATGCGCTCGAAGGCTTCGATGAATTCGGGACGGCAATCGGGGTAGCCCGAATAATCGAGCGCGTTCACGCCGATGAAGATATCGCTGCTTTCGAGCACCTCCGCCCAGGCGAGCGCGAACGAAAGAAAAATCGTATTGCGCGCCGGGACGTACGTGATCGGGATGCCTTCGCTCATCGAGCTCTCATCGCGGCCCTTGGGAACGGCGATGTCATCGGTGAGGGCCGAGTGGCCGAACACACGCAGATCGATTTTGGCGACGCGGTGGGCAGTGGCGCCAAGAGCATCCGCCACGCGGCGCGCGGCATCCAGTTCGACCTGGTGGCGCTGGCCGTAATCGAACGAGAGCGCGTAACAATCGAAACCATCGCGGCGTGCGAGCGCGAGGCATGTGGCGGAGTCGAGTCCTCCGCTGAGAAGGCAGACGGCTTTGGGCATCAAATCAGTTTTCGGAAGCCTTTTCGGCGCTGTCTATGACCAGCACATCCATTATGGCTTTACCGGATTCGAGATGCAGGCCCAGCTGCTCCTGCAGGGCGGCGAAAACCGATGGAACGGTTTCGGATGCCCCGTCCGGATCCCAGGTGAAAGTGAAATCGTAGTCGCCCGTGATCCCCGTGTTGTCCTGCATAATGCGGCCCAGGAATTTCCCCAGCATCCCTGCGAACTGATGGATGGAGATCCTTACAACGGTGATCTGGTTCCTTCCGGCGCCGCGGGTCTGGCGGATCTGGCTCGAAGTCGCCTGGCTTGGTTTCAGAAGGAAGCCAGTCTTCGCGACTTCGAGCTTGTAGACCGGCAGCTCGCGTTTTTCGGCGTAGGTCTTCAACTGGAACCGATCAGTCAGAAGATGCTGCAGATACAGCTTCTCCTCTGAGCCCTGGATGGGGTGGCCGACTTTGGCTTCGATATCGTAGCGGTCCGCATCGAGCCATTTGGGTCCGCCGACAATCTGATCGTCCTGAAGGCTATATGCCGAACGAATCAGCATCTTGAGCGATACGTTGTTGGCGCGAAGCAGGCCGGAGTCTTCGAAATCGACGACACTGCCTTCCCTGCCGGTCGGATTCGGGTAAATTGAAGCCGCCTCAAATGTCTGCGCGTGGAGAGCGCCCGCCAGAATCAGGAACGCAAAAATCCGCATATCGCGTTTATACGCTCGGGCGGCGCTCCCGTTAACCGGTTAGAACGAAAACGTGGTGCCGAACTGCACGCGCCGCAGGTTCGAAGTTTCGCGGAACAGCAGCGGGCTGGTGGACTGCCCGAAGAGCGGCGAGGAGAGATTGCCGACGAAGCCTCCTGGGCTCAGATGGTTGAAAACGTTGTTCACTTCCACGTTGAAGTTGAGCTTGAAACGCCCTCCTTCGCTGCTGCTTCCGGAGCCAGAGGCAGTGCCGCCGGCGGCGGGGGTCGAGGCCGCCCCGGCGGCAGCAGCCGTGTGGCGGCCGAGCGTAAACGTCCGGCCAAGCCGCGCATTCAGGTTCCACATGCCTGTGCCCTGCAGATAGTTGTGGGGCACAAGGGTCTGGCCCGGAATGGGAGCGGTATCGAAGGCGCCGAACTGGGTGAAGACCACACTGGGGCGTGAGAGATCGGTGGCGAAGGTGGGGCGATCGGAACCGAAGGAATCGCCATTGAGATCGTGGCCGACGGTGAGGTCATAGGGGGCGCCGGAATTCGCAACGAACATCGGGCTGAATTGCAGCTTCAGCGGTAGATTCAAATTGCCAACGAGATTGAGCTGATGGCGGCGGTCGTAGCCGGCGCGGCCGAAATCGGCCATGAAGTTATACGGGTTGGACGGCGTGGCGAGCCAGTTGCCGTCGTGATTGGAGAACTGCAAAGTATAGTTCAGCGTGATCGAAACGTTCTTGCTGATCTTGCCGTCCCACTTCACCATCGTGAGCTTTTGCCGGTAAATTCCATTCGACTCGTATTCGTAAATATTGCCTGCGGCGTTGCCGTAGGGGCGAGTGCCGTTTGTGGGGACGTTGGGGTCGTATGTGCCCGGCAGTGGAGTATTGACGTTCACGATGATGGGGAAATGGTCGCCGTGAATGTAGAGATACGTCACGCTCAGGGTCGATTTCTTCGGAAGCTGCTGCTCGAGGGTGACGGCGCCAATCGTATTGAGACTCGGCTGCATGTCTTTGCTGAGACGCCACGTGACGGGCGGCTGCTCCTGCGCGGCCAGCGTGGAAAGCGACGGAACGTTCCCATAGAAGGTCGGGTCCGTGACCAGATACTGCTGCTGGTTGACGCCATTGAAGCGCGCCGCGTTGAGCGGGATGTTGGCGCCGAAGCGGTCGTAGAAGACGCCAGCGCCAAGACGAATGACGGTTTTTCCTGGCTTCGTGGCGGTCGAGCCGGGTGACCACGCGAGGCTGAGGCGGGGTGCTACCGGGACGGGATAGCGGTGAATATCAGACTGCTGTTCGTGGCGAAGTCCCACGCTCAGCGTTACGTTCGGCCGGACGCGCCAGTCGTCCTGCACGAATACTTCGAACTGATCCTGTGAGATGTACTGATATGCCTTGCCGCCGGCGATGGAGAACTGCGAAGCGCCGCCTCCGAGCGAACGAATGGTGGCCATCGGATAGCCGAGGCTTTGGAACAGCAGCGTGCGCCGATATTGTTCGAGCGAGCTGATGGAGATGCTGGTGTTCGGAATCGGCTGATTGTTGGAATCGAGCTCGGGCGCATCGCCGACGCCCTGGAACGTGAAGGTGCCGCCGAAATTCGAGGGCGAATTGTCCGTGGTTGATGCGTGAATCCATCGCGCGCCGAAACGCACCGTATGGGTGCCGCGAACGTACGTCGAAATGTTCTGAAGGTCTGAGCGTTTGTACTTGTTGTACTGGTTGCCGACCTGATTCCCTCCGGCGTTGAATGCGCCATCCACGTTGATGGAGGGGAGTGCTGTATCGCCGTACTGGAAACTATCCGAGGTGGAGTAGAGGAGGCGCGTCTCCGTCGCCAGCGCGGGGCTGAGCACGGCGGTTTCGGAAAGCTGGAGTTCCCCTGAACTGCCTTCTCCGCTGTAGGCGCGGCTGAGCAGCGAATAGCCGCCGATGCCGCTGTTATCGCGGTCATTCCGGTTGTAAGTGTAGCGGCCTGTGGCCGTGTGATTCGTTGAAATCTGATAATCGATCCGGCCGGTTCCTGAATCATTGTTACGCGGGGTGAGGACAGATTCTTCGACTGGTGAGGAGAGGAGCGTGGTGGCGTCGAGCGCGACGGCGTGGATGATCGCGTCCGTATTGACCTTGTTCTGGTTGGAGCTGAGAGACCAGGAAATTTTCTTTGCGATCGATCCGCCGACCGATTCGTTGAAGGCGCGGTTGACGTAATCGGCCTTATTGGCGGCGTAGGGATTGCGGGAATTGAAATATGCGTCGCTGTCGGTGAGTTGGAACGTACCGTGCAGTTTGTCGGTACCTGGCTTGGTGATAATTTCCACTCGACCGAAGCCCAGATATTCGGATTCAGCCGTGAAGGGATTCTTGTTGAGGCGGATTTCCTTGATCGTGTTCTTGGGCGGAAGCGTACCGCCGCTGAAACCATCCACCATCAGCGAAGGGGCGTCGCCGTTACCCGCAGAAGGCCCAGCAAGCGCCGAGAGCATGTCGGTGAGGTCGGCGGGATCGTCGGGAAGGGCATCGAGATCGTTGTCTTTGAGGACGACGGCCGACTTGTTCTCTGTTGGATCCACGCTGACTTCAGCCGCCTGGGCTTCGCCGGTGACGTTGATCTCCTGCTTGCCGCCGCCCGGAACAAGCTGGATGGGGGCCTGTGCGGGAACGCCCGCCTGGATTGTAACCGCGTGTTCATAAGCCACGAAGCCGGGGTAGGCGACCGTCACTTTGTAGTTGCCGGCGGGAAGTCCAGGGAAAAGATAAGTGCCATCGGCCTGGGTCTGTACCGTTTTTTTACCAGAGGGGCCGTTCAGCGAGACGGAGGCGGCGGGGATAATGGCGCCGGAAGAGTCCGTGAGCGTGCCGCGAAGGCTGGCTGTTTGCTGGGCGAATGCAGCAATGGCGGCAAGAATCCATACAAGAAGAAGGCGCATAAAGGTATTTCTCAGTTTTCAGAACCGGCGAGGCCGCGATTCGTTACAGAATTTGTCGTGCTGCCCGGCGGTCGCTGCATGCGTTTAAGACGATCCGATTCCGGATTTGTTGATTGAATATTACGAGCGCACCAATATTACGAACACCACATTACGAACACCACCGGGCACGCTCAACGAAGGGCACGTCTCTCAGACGTTAACGTGCGAACGGCGTTAGTGGTTCGCAAAAAATTAATGCTTGTGTATGGCGACGGCGCTGCAGGGCAACTCCACATATCCACTGACCGGGCGGATTTCAGCCAGGGCGTCAAACTGCGCGGAGTCGAACTCGATAGCGTCTTCAATGTAATCGCAGACTTCAAATTCGCCGATGCTGCCGTCGCTGACAGCGACGGAAATCGAGTAACGGCCAGGCGCGAGGCGGGGCATCGTGATGCGGAAATCGACGGTGCGTTCGTCGTTTGGCTGCAGAGCGATGAGTGGATGATTCTCACGCGCGGAGTTCGTCCCGAAGATGCTTTCGCCTTTTTGATTGCGCACGAGAAATCCGGCGATGGGGGCGGTCACTGTGCGCACACTGCGGATTCGGAGGCGGAGAAACGCCTCGCGTTTGGAAGACGCGGGCGGCAGGGAGACGCCGATGATTTGCGCCGCTCCGTTGCCGAAACGGTGCGTGCCGGTAACCGTCTGAGGGATGGCGCTCGGTTCCGCAACTTCGGGCGAACGGCCGCCTTCGAGAGTGGAGGCGAGATAGCGCGCCACGATTTCATCCGCCTCGCCGAGACCGCGTACTACGCCGCGGTCGAGCCATAGACAGCGCTCGCACAGCGCTTTCACATCGGCCGTATCGTGCGAGACGTACAGGATGGTGACGCCCTGCGCACGCAGTTCATGAATGCGGCGCATGCAACGCTGGCGGAAAGCGACATCGCCGACCGCGAGCGCTTCGTCCACGATTAGAAGACGCGGATCGGAATGCGCGATGACCGCGAAGGCGAGGCGCAACACCATGCCGGTCGAGTAGGTACGGATGGGCTGGTCGATGAATTCGCCGATATCGGCGAAGCGCTCGATGGAAGCGAATTTCGTGTCGATATCTTCTTCCGACAGGCCGAGAATAGTGGCGTTGAGATAGACGTTCTGGCGTCCGGTGAATTCCGGCGCGAAGCCGGAACCGAGTTCGAGCAGGGTGGAGCAGCGGCCGTTTACCGTGACCGATCCGGCGGAAGGACGCAGGATGCCCGCGATGATTTGCAGCAGCGTGCTCTTGCCGGAGCCGTTCGAGCCGATAATCCCGAAAGCTTCGCCTTCCGCCACCGTGAAGCTGACGTCACGCAATGCGCAGACTTCGTCCGATGTGTGCGAACCTGGCGAGAAAATGCGGCGGACACGCGACCACTGCGAATTACCGAGCGCGTAGTATTTCGAGATTCCGGCGACTTCAACGGCCGGCATGGCTATTTCCTGCCACGCAGGATCGCGCGTTCGAACGGATGATTGCCAGGCTGGACCAGTCCGCGATGTACGCCGGTCTGCGCGACTTCGCGAAACCGCAGCTTCGAGAGCATTTCGAGCAGGCAGGAGCGATTTGGGAGGAACCAGGAGACGTGGTCTTCGTCCGGGTTGTCTCCGCCGATGTAGCGCATTGCCGGAGGTTCCTGTGGGCCGTCCGGCAGTATTTGCGAGAGGACGAGAGTTCCTTTGCACACGGCGGCGAGGGCTGCCAGAGCCTTCAGCGGATACAGAGTGTGAACGAGCACGTCGCCGACGAAAACCAGATCGAAGCCTTCGGGAACGCCGGTCTTTTCAAGCGTCAGATCGTAGAGCGGCGTGTAGCAGCGTTCGACTTTCGAACCGAGCCGCGCCTTGCAAAATTCGAACGGGCCTTCGAGCAGGCAGCGGTAAAGCTCGCGTTCGGAATCGCCGCGCCGCATCGACTGCAGTTCGCCGCCGGGGAAAATCATGCGCTCGATCTTGGAGAGCGAATCTTCCACGCTTTGGCCGGGAAACCGGTCGAGATCGCGCAGAGACGGCAATTCCACCGAAACCACGCGAGCGCCGCGGCGCTCGAATTCGAACGCGAAGAAGCCGGTGGCGGAGCCCGCATCGAGCACGGTCATGCCGCGCATATCTTCGGGGAATCCGAATTCGCTTACGGTCTGGCGATAGTCGTACATGCCTGGGGTGACCAGGTCGTCGCCCAGGTCGATCGTGTGATACCAATAGAACCGGCTGGTGTCGGGGAGCCCGAGTTCTTTCGCGCGCGCGGCGAACGCCTGCATCGCGCCGACGAAATCATTTCCAGGCTGCATAGACGACTCTCTTGCCGCGCGCGTGCTGCTCGTACGCGCCTTCGTGCGCCGGGACTTGCTCCACGCGCTTGAACCCCGCCTGCTTCAGCATGAACGTCAGGGCCTTCGGCGAAGGACACGTGGCCATAGGAGTGACTCCGGTTTCACGCCCGCCGTTATCGAATTCGCCGGTTTCGTCGATCACCGCGAGGATTCCCTGGTAAGGGCGCGTCCATTCCTGCGAACCCCATTCCGCCGCGCCTTCCACTTCATCGACCACCTGGGTTTCGATCACGCACATCTCGCTCGTGACGGCCGCGACCTGGCGCAGGCACAGCATTGGATCTTCCACGTGGTAGAGAACGCCGAGGAAGAGGGTGAGCGGATACTGCCGGTTTTCGCTTGCAGCCAGTGTTTCCACGCGGGCCTGCCGGTAATTCACGCGAAGTTCCATCGCATCGGCGACGAAGCGAGCGCGATTCAGATTCTCTTCACGGGCATCCACCCCATCCACGCGCATCCCGAGCCGCGCCATGGCGAGCGCGTAGAACCCTTCATGGCAGCCGATATCGAGACATTCGAGGCCCCGCATGCGGTCCCCGAAGTGCGCGGTGACCGCGCTCTCCACCATCTGCAGGCGAGTGCTGAAGATTTCCGTCACGGTGGGGGGCACGATCGCCGTTGTGCGCAATCCGCCGCCGAAATCGAAGGGATAAAACCACGGCCCCAGTCGTTCAATACCGCTCTGAATTTCCTGCGGGTTCAAGCTTTCCTCCAGAGCCAGCCGTCCGGCCAATAGGTCACGTTCTGTGTGAGCGGGCTCGTATTCACTTTCCATTCCGGCTGGCGCATTTCGAATTCGGGATGCCGCGCGAGAAACTCTTTCGCCGCCGCGGCGGGATGATCGTGCGCCCATTCGGGTTCGCCGTGCGGGACATCGCTGAGATCGCGCATGATGCCATCCGCCGCGATGATGCAGGACCCGGGCGTCACCAATGGCGCGTAGGCTTCGAGTTCCGCCGCCACGTGCGCCTTCGTGTGGTTCGAATCCAGAATCACCAGTACCGATTCACCTGCTGCGATGCGTCCGCGTACGTCCGCGACGATCTGCGGCGCCGAGGAATCGCCTTCGAGCAGCGTCACGCGATGCGCCAGCGGATGCTCTGCCAGCGCCCCTGGCACACCATGGCGAATCTCCACATCGATTCCGATCACTCGGCCCTTGCCGACCGCTTCGCACAGTGACGCATGAAACAGCAGCGAGCCGCCATCGAACACGCCGGTCTCGATAATCACATCCGGCTGCACCTGATACAAGACTTCCTGGAGGCGGATCAGGTCTTCCGGCAACTGCAGCAGAGGGCGGCCGAACCAGGTGAACGTGTGGTAGTAACGCAGCGACCAGCCGACGCGCACCCATTCGCGGCTGATGAGCTCGAAGGCTTCGCGGGAGAAGAGCGGGAATTCACGGCGCCCGCCGGAGTCTTCCACCGCCAGCACGCGGTTGTTGTTATCGATGGTGAGATTCATCGCAAAGAAGGCGAAACCGCTATTATCGCTCGACTGCCTGCGTCCAACACGGTTCCCATGGATGGCGGGCGGTGATATTCTGGTCTCGAAACGCGCTCTCGACTCGCAGGGCACAAACATGGACCTTAATCTCGCAGCACTCAAAGGCGAAATCCTGGATTATCTGGCAGCTTCGGATTTTGCGGTATTCCACAGTTTTTCGGGGGGCCTCGAAGAACTTCCGGTGATCAGTTGGGACACGGAAAAATACCCGGATTACCGCATGTTTCTGGATGCCGCGCGCAAGGTAAGCCAGAAGCTGATTCTGTTCGCCGCGCGCGAGTTCGAAGAGCTGGAAGTGGAAGAGGCTCTCGAAGGCATTGAAGAGGCCGCCATCGGCCGCGACGAGCAGCGCGACCTGGAGCGCCGCGTGCGCAGCGCCCGGCGCCATGCGGGCGAGACCTGCACGCTGGAACTTGCGTTCGATTACAACTCGCACCTCTACGTTTATGAGGTGCAGCCGGACTGGTACGAAGATTTCCTCGAGACCTGCGACGAGATCACCACAATGCTGCCTGTAGGCGATGGCGGTGATTCGGATGATGGCCTCGGGGGTTTCTATTCGAACAACTAGCCGGTGGAACTTCCCTCAGCCTGATCTGGAGGCGATCGGCGCGCTGGCGTCCGAACTGGGTCTGCCCGCGGCTGTCGCCCAGGTTCTGATCGCGCGCGGATTCAGCGACCGGGCTCGCGTGGAGAAGTTTCTCGATCCGCAACTGGACGATCTCCACGATCCGTTTCTGCTGCGCGATATGGATCGCGCGGTGACCCGCATTGAGGCTGCGATTGCGCGCGGCGAGCAGATTGAAATCCATGGCGATTACGACGTGGATGGCGTCACGTCGACTGTGATTGTGAAGAAGGCGCTGGAATTGATCGGCGCCGAGGCTGGGTGGCATATCCCGCATCGTTTGCATGACGGGTATGGGATGCAGGCCGCGGCCGTGGAAGAAGCGGCCGCGCGCGGCGTGAAGCTCATCATCAGCGTGGATAACGGGATTCGCGCTGGCGCTGCCATAGCGCGGGGGCTTGAACTGGGCGTGGAGACGGTTGTCACCGACCACCATCTGCCTGAGACGGATCTGCCGCCTGCCGTCGCGGTCGTGAATCCCAATCGCGCCGATTGCGATTATCCGAACCCGAATCTTTGTGGGGCGGGCGTCGCTTTCAAGCTGACGCACGCGCTTCTCTCTCGCGTGGGCTGGACGCGGGAAAAGCTCCATCGCATTCTGGAATCGTTCCTGAAGCTGGTTGCGATTGCCACGATTGCGGATATCGTTCCGCTGACCGGTGAAAACCGCATCATCGTGAAGCACGGTCTCAGGGGGCTGGACAACGTTCGGAATCCGGGCCTGCGGGCGTTGCTCGCCGCCGCCGGATTTCAGAATCGTGTGCCCGATGCCGGCGAAGTCGCGTTTCGTATTGCGCCTGCCATCAACGCATCCGGCCGCATGGACACGGCCGGACATGCTGTTCGCATGTTCCTGACGAAGGACGCGGACGAAGCGGCCTCCATCGCGCAGGAATTGTTCGCCCTCAATCAGGAGCGCCAGGCGGCCGAGCGCGCCGTGGTGAACGAGATCTTCGCGCAGTGCACGGAAACGCCGCTCAGTGATGCCGATGCAGCTGTGGTCTTCTGGGGCGATGGCTGGCATCGCGGAGTCGCCGGAATTGTGGCCAGCCGCGTGGTGCACAAATTTCATCGGCCTGCGATTGTGCTGGGGGTCGAGAACGGCGTGGCACATGGTTCTGGCCGCAGCATCGAAGAGTTCCATTTACTGGACGCGCTCGAAAGTATGCGCGAGCTGTTCACGCGTTTCGGTGGACACGCGCACGCGGCGGGCCTCACGCTTCCTGTGGAATCGCTCGAAACGTTTCGCGAACGCCTGCGTGTGTATGCGGCGGCGAGGCTGACGGCGGACGATCTGCGTCCGCTTGTCCAGATCGACGCGGCGATTCGCCTCACGGATTTGGGCGATGCGCTCTGGTTTGCGCTCGAACAGATGGCGCCGTTCGGCATGGATAATCGCGCTCCCATCTTTGCCGTGCAGGGGGCGGTGCTGGCGGGCGCGCCGATGGTCTGGAAAGACAAGCATCTGAAGCTCGCGGTGAAGCAGGGCACCCGCACGGTTTCGATGAAAGCCTGGAATATGGCCGACCGCGTGGAAGAGATCAGCGCGATGAAGTCGCTCGATATTGCGTTTGAAATCGAACGGGGCTGGCAAGGCGGTTGGGAGTTAACCGCCCGCGAATTCCGCGCCTCCGAGTCCGTTTCCACGCAGGTTGCGGCGGCCGCCCGCTAAAGTACGACATTTCCCGTTGACATACGATCTGTGTCGTATTATAGTCATCTCAGATGACTCTTCCCACCGCTGCGGAACTCGACATTCTGAATGCCCTCTGGCGGATTGGTCCCGCGACGGTCCGCGAGGTTCACGATGCGCTTGGAACAGAGAACGGCTACACGACGACGCTCAAGCAAATGCAGGTGATGACGGAAAAGGGTCTCGTGATTCGCAGCGAGCGTTTCCGGGCGCACGTGTACGAAGCGGGGATTCCCAGGGAACAGATGCGCAGTCAGATCGCGGGGGATTTGCTGGATCGCGCGTTTGAGGGCTCAGCCCGCGAGCTGATTCTCGGCGCTCTTTCCGCGAAGCCCGCGTCTGCGAAAGAGCTGGCGGAGATTCGGGAGATGATTGCAGAGTTCGAAAAAAGGAGAGGTAAGAAGCCATGATGGAACGGCTTGGTTTGACGCTCCTCTATTTCCTGTGGCAGGGCGCATGCGTCGCCGCGATCTACGCGATCGCGCGAACGTGGATGCGGAGCGCTCAGGCGCGATACGGTCTTGCGTGTATCGCTTTGGCCGCAATGATCGCGGCTCCGCTCGTTACTTTCGCGATTAGTGGCGCAGCTACGACGAGCGAAACGAAGCCAGCCTCGGGTGTTGTTGCGAAGGTTCATCGTACAGCGCCGCTCGCGAAAGATCCCGCGCTTGATCCGATTCCAATCGTCGAGACTCGCTCCCTCCCCAGCGAAATTACACCGTGGTTCGTCCGCATCTGGCTGACCGGCGCGATGCTTCTCTGGCTTCGGCTACTGCTGACCTGGATCGCGGCTGATCGCATGACGATCCGTCAGGTCCAGCCGGCGCCTCCTGAATGGCAACGGATTCTGGGTCGCCTCAAAGTCCGGATTGAGATCGCACGGCCCGTGAAACTACTGGTCTCCTCGTTGATTCAGGGCCCGGTCGTGATCGGATGGCTGCGGCCAGTCGTTCTCATCCCGGTCAGCGCGCTTGCCGGAGTGCCGTGCGAGCACCTCGAAGCTTTGCTCGCGCATGAACTGGCCCACATCCGGCGGCACGATTACTTGATCAACACCCTGCAAAGCATCGCTGAAGCGACGCTGTTCTACCATCCTGGGGTCTGGTGGATCTCGCGTCACATCCGCATGGAGCGTGAAAACTGCTGTGATGACGTCGCGGTTTCGGTAACCGGCGATCCGCTGGTTTACGTGCTCGCTCTCTCTGGTCTCGAATCGAAACGCGCCACGCGCGTTGCTCCCGCCCTTGCGGCAAGCGGAGGCTCGCTGAAGCATCGCATCGCGCGTTTGCTCGGCGCGAACTCACCGGCGCCCGTGCCCGGAGCGCTCGTCGCAGTGCTGGTTCTCCTTCTGACGGCTTGGGTGGTCTTCTCTCAAACCTTGCCCCCGCCGAAATTCGAAGCGGCGACGATCAAAGAGCATGTGGCTGACGGTCGTCAGGGTGTTGACTTCATGACTCAGCCCGGACGGCTGCACGTGGTCAACAATCCAGTGGACAACCTGATCGGCAACGCCTACAACAACCACAAACTCGTCGGTGCTCCGGAATGGATTGAGTCCGATCGTTATGACCTGGAAGCGACCGCCTCGGGCTCGCCCAACCGAGAGCAGATGATGCAGATGTTGCAGGTCCTTCTCGCCGACCGTTTTAAGCTCCGGGTTCACACGGAGCAGCGCGAAGAGACTGT
>DASYCD010000340.1:0-6726 GCA_036500405.1 Bryobacteraceae bacterium | reverse complement strand
GCGGGTGGTGGTGAAGAACCTGCGAATGAACGTGCACATTCAGGACTTCGATTTCAGGAAATTCAATGTGGGGACTAAGGAGCAGATTGCAACGCCGTGAAAAGCGCGAAAAGCTCCTGCACGCTGAGTTGCTCGGCGCGCCGTGAAACGGCGGGCAGGGAAGCGAGCGATTCTTTCGGATAACGAGCGGCCAGATTATTGCGCAGCGTTTTGCGTTTTTGCCGGAAGCAGGTAGAGGCGAATTCGAGAAATCCGGGGCTCTCAGGCGTGGCGATCGGCGTGAGCCGAATGACTGCGGAGTCGACCTTCGGGGGAGGCCGAAAAGCTCCAGGCGGCACGCTGAAGAGATATTCGGTCTTCGCGCGGTATTGGCATTCGACCGAGAAATAGCCGAAATCGCGCGTGCCCGGTTTGGCGACAATCCGCTCCGCGACTTCCTTCTGAATCAGGAACACAGCCTGCGCGAGCGGCCCGGGGTTCGCGAGGTATTTCGAGATCATGGCCGACGCCACATAGTAGGGCAGATTGCCGGCCAGCACGCCCGCGCCCCATTGAGTCCAATCAAACGTGAGGGCGTCGCCTTCGTGAACTTCGAATCCGGAACCCTCCGGCCAGCGGTCACGCAAATCCGGCACCAGCGCGGAATCCATCTCCATTGCGATGACGCGCGGCGCGCGGGCGAGAAGCTTTTCGGTGAGAGCGCCCTGGCCGGGGCCGATTTCGATTACCTGCTCAACGCCCGCAGGACACGCGGCATCGGCGATGCGATCGAGGATGCGTCCGCTGGCGAGGAAATGCTGGCCGAGTTTAGTCCCGATGAGGGATTCCCCGGCTATCAATCTGATATCGGATGTGGTGGATGGCGAAAAGACGCCGGCTGGCGATCGGCTGACCGGAGCGTATCGCCGGACTGAAGGTGCTGTAGAGCAGCCAGCCACCGAGCTCTTCCATCTGGGCGGGCGTCGTGGCCGCGCCGGGAAGCGGAGAGAAGTCGGTTACCTTGCCCTGCGCATCCACTGACACTTCGAACGTGACGTCCTGGCCGGAGAAGGAGAACGGCGACACATCGTCGATCGTCACTTCGCTGAATAAGCCGATTGGCATATCTTCGCCGAGCAGATAGGGGCGAAGCTGCAGCGTGTGGGCGATCAGCGAGAAACAGAGACAGGATGCGAGGAGACCGCCGGTTGCCGGTACCGCGTACGGACGCAGAAAACGGTCGAACGAAATCAGCGCGCGATCCATCATGTCCCGGAGCCAGGCGCCGGGGTTGAGGCGCAGCAGCAGCCGGGAACGTTCGCGGGAAGCGAGCACCTGCAATTTCGTCTGGAGGATGGGGGGAACCGATTGCGCCGGCAGATGGCGGAATCCATTCCGCATGGAGGACATGTCAGTCAGATAGCGGTCGCATTCGCGGCAGCTATCCAGATGCGACTCGATCGCATCGAGATCCACCTGGTCAAGCGAGCGCGCCGAATAGTCCCACAGAGTGGGCCGGACTGTTTTGCAACTCAATTCTTCGATCACTTTGCGTGTTCCGCTTCAGGCGCCCATTTGACGGGACCTGGAATTCCAACTGCGCCGGCTGGGTTCAGCCGGTTGGCAAGGTAATACCGGAGAGCTTCACGCCCGCGCACGATCCGCGACTTCACGGTACCGAGGGAAATGTCCAGCACGTGGGCAATTTCCTCATAACTCAGTTCTTCGATCTCCCTTAGCACCAGCGCCGTACGGAACGCCGGACTGATGGCCGCGAGGCCCTCTTCGAGGAGCAGCTGCGCTTCGCGGTTCATCGTGAAATCGAACGGGCTTTCGCTGGAATCGACGAGCGGAGCTTCCCGGTTGTTGTCTTCCGACGGAAACACGTCCTCGATGCCGGTTTCACCCTTGCGATGGCGGAACAGCCAGCGCCGTTTGTTGTGCGATTCATTGACGGCGATGCGGTAGATCCAGGTGCGGAGGCTGCTGTCGCCGCGGAAATGATCCACATTGCGAAAGACCTTCAGGAAAACTTCCTGGACCACGTCGCCAGCGTCGGCGGGGTTATCGAGAAGCCGCCAGGCGAGGTTGTAGACAGGCGTCTGGAACCGGCGGATCAGGGTTTCATAAGCACCGGCCTCCGCTCTTTGGAGAGCGGAGATCAGCGCCTGATCTTCCAGGTTAGCCTGTTGCTCGGATGTGAGCTGCGCGTTAAGATTCAGCGAATAATCGGCCACGGGGACCTCGAACATACGCCTATAGTATAAGACTCCGTTCGAAAGAGGAATGTTCCTGACCTTTTTGCGGTCCGGGTTGGACGAGGGCGCGGACGAGTATATGATGGAGTCTCGAAAGCGAGAAGCTGCCCGTGCGCCCATCTCTTGTTATTGCAATGTTTTCGGCTGCGCTGATGACGGCGGCAAGCCGTCCGGCGGATTTGACGTTTCAGGTCCGGATGATCGATCCGGGAGCAAATGAAACGACCGCGATCGTGGACATCAATAAAGATGGCCGGCCGGATATCGTTTCGGGCGATAGCTGGTACGAGGCGCCGAACTGGAAAAAACACCGGATCCGGGATATCAATTTTACTAACAACTACGTAGACAATTTCAGCGATCTGCCCATTGACGTAGATGGGGATGGCTATATGGATCTGGTGGAATTTGGCTATTTTTCGGGCAATATCGTGTGGCTGAAGAATCCGGGGAAGAATGTGGCGTCGCCTTCGGTGAAGGAGTGGCAGGCGACGGAGATTGACCATAGCGGTCCCACGGAATTTGCTTTTCTGGTGGATTTGAATAATGACGGGAAGGCTCTCGAGGTCTTACCCGAATTCGACCGGCCGACTGTTCCGCTGGCGTGGTTCGAAGTGAAGGATCACAAATGGGTGAAGCACGTGGTCGCGAAACAGAGCTACGGGCATGGCATCGGGGCCGGGGACGTCAATGGCGATGGCCGCGCGGATATCATCACGCCGAAAGGCTGGCTGGAAGCGCCGGTCGATCCCTCTAACCCCGCAAACGACGGCAAGTGGACTTTCCATGAGACTGATTGGGCCACGCCACCACCTCCACCGCCGGCTCGCGGAGCGGAAGCGCCTGCCGCTCCGGCAAGGGGAACGCAATTCGGATTTATGTATGTGGTGGATCTGAATGGCGACGGACATCGGGAAATCCTGACCACGGCGGCTCATGATTATGGAATCTTTTGGTTCGATCAGCAGCCTGGCGCGACAGGCGAACATTGGGCGCGGCATACGATCGACAATTCGTGGTCGCAGGCGCATGCATCCGCGTTTGTGGACCTGGATGGGGACGGGCAGCCGGATCTGGTCACCGGCAAGCGCTACATGGCGCACAACGGCTCGGATCCGGGCGAAAAAGAGCCGCTGGGCCTTTATTGGTATGGATATCGTAAAGGCGCGAGCGGAATCGAATGGGTTCGTCACATCATCGATTACGGTAGCCGGATGGGCGCTGGGTTGCAGATACGGGTGGCGGACATCGACGGCGATGGCGATCTCGATGTAATTGCGGGCGGAAAGAGCGGTTTATTTATTGCTGAGAACATGGCGAAGTCGCCTAAAACGGCAGTGGCGAAGAAACCACAGCCGTAAAACTAACGTCTGAATTTCTAAGCCGTCTACTCAAAATGACAAATAGAGCCTTGACGTAAGTGGGCTCAGGAGCGATCTTAAACTCATGGCCCTCTTTGGCAAGTCGTTCAAACGCCGGTCCTTTATCCAAATTCCTCTGTTGGTTCTGGCCTGCGCCGCGATCGGCGGATTTTACGGGCCCGGCGCGAAAGTCGCTGCGGCGGCGAGCAGCGACGACGACCTCAGCACCAGCATTAAGGACTTCACGAAGCTCTATTCCACGGTGGAACAGAATTTCGCCGATCCGGTGAATGCCGATCAGGCGATTTATGAGGGCGCGATTCCGGGCATGCTGGTCACGCTCGATCCGCACTCGCACTTTTTCGATCCCAAAGCCCTGAAGGCCATGCGCGAAGATCAGCGCGGCCATTACTACGGCGTCGGGATGGAAGTGATGAGCAAGCTGAACGCTCAACATGTGATCCAGACGGTGGTGATGGATCCGCTCGTGGGCTCGCCAGCGTCAAAGGCGGGACTTCTGCCGAACGACATCATTGCGGATGTCGACGGCAAGAAGACGGACGGTCTGAGTTCGGCGGATGTTGCGGATTTGCTGCGCGGACCGCGCGGCACGCCGGTCAAGATCCAAGTTCTGCGCGGCGACGACAACGAGGTGAAAGATTTCACGGTGGTGCGGGATGCGATTCCGCGCTCGAGCGTGTCCGCTTCGTTCATGATGCCGAACGGCATTGGCTATGTGCGGATCGATCACACGGGGTTCATCGAAACCACGAGCGACGATTTCTTCGCGGCGCTGAACAAGCTGGATGAGCAGAACCTGAAAGGGTTGGTGCTCGATCTGCGCTATAACCCGGGTGGACTGCTGACGGAGGCGGTGAAGATTGCCGATCATCTGCTTCCGAAGGGCGTCGAGATCGTTTCGCATCACGGACGAGCGTCGCAGGAGCAGAGCTATAAGGCGACCGAAGGGAATCACGGCCTGAACTATCCGATTGTGGTGCTGACGAACCGGAATTCGGCGAGCGCTTCGGAAATCGTGACCGGCGCGCTGCAGGATCACGACCGGGCGTGGGTTTTGGGCGACAACACGTTCGGCAAGGGTCTGGTGCAAACGGTTTATCCTTTGCTCGAAAACACCGGTCTGGCGCTGACCACGGCGCGTTATTACACGCCGAGCGGCCGCCTGATTCAGCGCGACTATTCGAGTGTTTCGTTCTTCGATTACTACTACCGGAACAACACGGCGGCGCGGAATCCGAACGATGTGAAGATGACGGACAGCGGGCGTACAGTGTACGGCGGCGGCGGCATTTCGCCGGATCAGAAGTTCGAAGAACCTTTGATGGGTCCGCTCGAATCCGAGTTGCTGATGAAGGATGAATTCGCCGCTTATACGAAGCATTTCTTCACGGTTCATAAGGAGAAGCTGCCGGAGGGCTGGAAGTTCGACGACGGGCAGATGGCGGCGTTCAAGACCTGGCTGCAGCAGCAGAAGGTCGATGTCGACGATGCGGATCTGACGAAGGAATCGGTGGAAATTCGCCGGCAACTGCAGGAGAACATCTACAAGACGGCGTTCAATGTGGATGAATCGACGAAGTACGATCTGCAGACGGATCCGGAAGTGCTGGCGGCCGTGGAGGCGATGCCGAAGGCCCAGGCGTTGCTCGATAACGTGAACAAGATTCGCGCGGCCCGGGCGCAGAAGTAAACGGAACATCTTTCGGGATGGGAGCGTCAGACCGGCCGATGGCGCTCCCGCGGAACAGCTGTCTCAATGCAATGAGGGAAGGCCCGCCGCAGAGCTGAAGCTCCGCCCCACGTTGGCCAATGCAGAGCCGGTGGAGTTGGAGTCGCCGCCGGTCAATAACCCTTAGTGGTAATCCAGAAACTCTCTTCCCAGGATCCGCCGGGCGGGATTGTCTGGAGATCTTTGTAGGCTCCGCTCTGCGCGAGATTGAGCGCGTTGGTGATGGCGGCCATTGGCTCGAAGGCGATGAAGCCTTTCGTTGTGGGCGCGGGCGCGCCGGCAGCTGGCGGGACCGCGGGGGGAGCGGTTTTCTCGCCTTTCGCGGGATCTACCGGGTACGGTCCACTCGGAGCGGGCGTTGCGGCAGCGGCTCCCTGTCCACCGCCTCTCCCACCTCCGCCACGTCCACCGCGACCTGCGCCACCGCCGCCCTGCGGGAGCGGCGTTGACCACAGCAATACGGTTTTGAATTTCGGTCCGAGCGTCTCATCCAGCTCTTTCCCGTTGTACATCAGGCGCATCGTCGCGCGGCCGTTGGCGTCGCGAACCAGGTCGGTGAACACGTCGTCAATCAGCGCGTAGTTTTTGAGATGGATCTTCGTCCGGTCATGATCCACATTGAAGAAGTCTTCGACGGGCTGGGTCTCGCCGGTGGGGAGCCGTTCCGGAATTTCGATCCAATGGGTCTTCGCGTCGATCGAAACGGTCCAGTCATCGCGATTGCCGTCGGGTAGTTCGTAGATCGGATGAAAGCCGATTACGGCGGGCATCGGTTCAGTGCTGAGATTGTCCAGCCGCGTGTGCACCTCGAGCGTACCTTCAGAGACCCGGTAAGTCATGGTGATGGTGTGAGCGAACGGGAATTGCTTGATGAACTGCGGGATCTTGTAAAAATCCAGGCGGCAGGTCACCCAGGCGCTCTTGCCGTCGGCTTTGAACTCGACAAGCTGCCAGTCTTTGGAGCCGTTCACGAAGCCGGTCGACGGGATCGGCCCGCGAACATTGCCGAGGCCGAGATCGAACGTGTACTTCTTCCCGTTTGCATAAAAGGCGGTCTCATTGAGGCGATTCGCGAACGGCGCGAGCAGCGGCATTCCGTTCAGTCCGGAATTCGCTTCGAAGGCTTCCAGCGATGCCGATGTGCGGACCAGGTTTTGACCGTTGACCTGGATCTGCCAGGCTTTGCCCATATTGGTCACGACGCCGACGGTCATCTTCGCCGTGTTGTCCGCGAGGTTCACGACGCCGCCTTCCTGCTTCGCGGTGTAGCGCTGTGCGGACGCCGGGGCGGCGATACCAATCAGCGCCGTTGCCAACGCGAGTGTCTGAAATCCGTAACGTCTCATTGTTTTCCTCTCTATATTAAGGGAGATCGCCT
>DASYCD010000339.1:0-4979 GCA_036500405.1 Bryobacteraceae bacterium | reverse complement strand
ATCACCGGCGCGACCGGGTCCGTTATCGGCGTGCGGCTGCTGGAGGCGATGCGCGAGGCGGGAGTGGAGACGCATCTCATCCTGAGCAAGTGGGGTGCGCGCACCATGGTGCACGAAACCGGACGCTCGGTGGAAGAGGTGAGTGCGATTGCGGCGCACAGCTACAATCCGAACGATCAGGGCGCGGCGGTTTCGAGCGGTTCGTTTTTAACCGACGGCATGGTGATCGCCCCGTGCAGCATGCGGACGCTGGCCGCAATCGCGACAGGGCAGGGCGAGCATCTGGTGCATCGGGCAGCTGACGTGGTGCTGAAGGAGCGGCGGCGGCTGGTGCTGGTGGTGCGGGAATCGCCGCTGAATGAAATCCATCTGGAGAACATGCTCAAGCTGGCGCGGATGGGCGTGACGATTCTGCCGCCGATGCCGGGCTTTTATAACCGTCCGAAGTCGATTGAGGAGATGGTGGACCACATGGTAATGCGGATTCTGGATCAGTTTGGGATCCATCTGGATCTGGCGGCGCGGTGGGGTGGATGGTCGGAGCAGAAGTAGTCCCGCCCAAATACATCTGCTGGGATTTCGATGGGACGTTAGCTTGTCGCTGCGGAACCTGGTCGAACTGTTTGATGGACGTGCTTCGCGGCGCCCGTCCCAATTGCGGTGTTGCCATAGAGGCGCTCCACCCGCATCTGGGCGCTGGATTTCCGTGGCATCAGCCGGAAACCGAACACACCGATCTCACCGACGCCGAGAGCTGGTGGAGCAGGATGACACCGGTCTTCGTGAACGCATTTCGAACGGTGCTTCGGTGCAGCGAGGAAGATGCGCTTGAGCTGTCCTTGTTAGTGAGGCCAGCGTATATCGACGCTGGCGCGTGGGGCGTTTACGACGACACGCTCCAGTGCCTGGAGCAGCTGCGCGGCGACGGATGGCGGCATGTGATCCTGTCCAACCACGTGCCGGAACTTCCGCTGATTGTTGAGTGTCTGGGTCTTTCGCCGTATATCGATCGCATCTTTAACTCCGCGGCAACGGGCTATGAGAAGCCGCACCCACGCGCTTTTCAACATGTGATGGAATCCCTGCAGCCCTATAGTTCGATCTGGATGCTGGGCGATAATCCGGTCGCCGATATCGAAGGCGCCCGCGCGGTTGGAATGAACGCCCTGCTTGTTCGAGCGGGCAAAAGTCTTCTGGATGTTTCGGCGCTCAGCGGGCTGTGACCGGCTCAACTTCCGCGATCGCGAGGGCGTTTTCCGCGCTGGATCCGACTGCGGGCAGGAACACCTGGAACGTGCTGCCCTGGCCCGGGGTGCTCTGCACGATCATGCCGCCCTGATGGGCGCGCACAATGCCTCCGGCGGCGGCCAGGCCCAGACCGCGTCCCGTGAACTTGGTGGTGAAGAATGGATCGAAGATGCGCTGCCGTGTTTCCGCGTCCATTCCGCAGCCGTTGTCCGCGACTTCGATCAAAACATACCGGCCAGGCTCGATGTTCTCCACGAGTTCGGCCGAGCGAAGAATGTCTTCGTCGAAATCGACGGCCGAGGTGGAAATCTGTACCCGGCCGCCCTCTTCCTCTTCATCGAGTGACTCCACGGCATTGAGCACCAGGTTCATGACCAGTTGCTGCAACTGCGTGACATCGGCATTGACGAGCGGAAGCCCCTCGGCAAGATCGAGCGCGATTTCCGCGTTACGCGGCGCTGAGGTGCGAAGCAGCGTCGCGATTTCACGGATGGCTTCGGAGACGTCGGCGTGCCGGATGATGAAGCGTCCCTTCCCGGCATAGGCAAGAAGCTGGCGCGTGAGATCCGCGGCCCGTTCGGCGGCTTTCAGGGCGTTGCCAATCTGTTGTCTCGCCGGGCTGTTCTCCGGCAGCGCGACGTTCGCCATTGACGCGTTGCCGATGATGATGGTCAGCAGATTATTGAAGTCATGGGCCACGCCGCCCGCCAGCAGGCCGATGCTCTCGGCCTTTGCGGCCTGGCGGACGCGTTCTTCGAGACGCCGGTGGCCGGAGAGGTCGAGCACCCACGCCATCCAGGGTGTGTAGCTGCCCGGCTCGAATGAAATCGCGCCCACCATCACGGGGACGGTCTGTCCGTCGGCCGCGATCAATAGCTTTTCGTAGGGGTCGCTGAAACCTCGCTCGATGAGTTGCGCCCGCGTCCGGTCGTCGGCGGCTCTGAATTCGAGCGGAGTGATTTCGTCGAAGTCGATTCTGCCGTTCTTCAGATCGTCGCGAGTGAAGCCCAGCAAGCCCAGAAAGCCGTCGTTGGCCTCCTGCGCCAGTCGGCCGCCGCCGGAGACCACACCAATAATGTTGCTGTCGAACAGCCGCCGCAGCCGCGCCTCGCTGCCGCGCAGCGCCTTCTGAGTGGCGCGGAGGGAAGTCACGTCGGAATAGGTCGCGATCGCCGCGGAGCTTTCGATGGGGCGCGCGTTGACCATCAGGGATTGCTGCGTTCCATCCGGACGCAGAACATCGATCTCCTCGTTCACGATCGTCTCGTTCGCGCGCAGTGCGCGCTGCAGGGGCCAGCCTCCCGTCCCAGCGGCGTCTTCGCCGACATTGGGATTCGAGTGAAGCGGAAGATTGTCGCCCGCATTCAGCGGCGCGCCGTGGATTTCCATGGCTGCGAGATTGGCCAGTTCGACTTTACCTTCTTTATTGGCGATGACAACGCCTACAGGAATGTGCCGAACGATGACGTCCAGCCGGTCCCGCTGCGCCTGCGCCCTTGCCTCCGCTTCCTTCGCGAGGTCGGCTGCTTCAAGGGCCGCCGCCTGCGCGAGACGCATCGCGCGAATGACCAGGCAGACTGCCAGAGCGGCAATCACGAACATAATGCCGGCGAATCCACGCGAGGCGGGCGTGGATGTGGAGGTGAACAGCGTATCGTCCAGCGCGAAGGTTGCGATCACCAGCAGGGCTGTGGTCACGAGGCCCGGCACGAAGCCGCCATACCAGGCGCTGAGCAGGACAGCCGGAATGAAAGAGACCCAGGGAGCGCTCTGTCCGACGAAGGGCTTGCTCACCATCGGCAAGGCAATGCCGACGCCAACTGCGAGCACCGCGACCGCGTACGAGCCGAGACGTGAAGTGGCTTTTACCATTTCGCTTTTCGAGGGCTATCGCTTTTGGACGCTGGCACACATGCCCGGTTTCCGGCATCCCGCGCCAGTGCGATGGCCACTGCCGACAGCGGAATCCCGCTCAGGATAGCAGATTTTGCACCCCTCCCCCAACCAGGAAAGACGCAGTGCCCCCGCAGCGGCCGAATCACGAAGGGAACCAATCCCGCGGGCATTCCGTTATAAGCTACTGGATATCAAGGGTATACGGGTTCACTACCGCCGCGGCCGGCGGCGTGGGCCCAGGCGGCGTGACCTTTTCGCGGCTGGCGCGTCTATTGATAGTGCCGGGCCGCGTGCCCGCAGCAAGTCCGGTGCGGGAGGTAGAACAAGGATGTATCAGGCCGCAGAAACGGTATCGAGAACTTTGGCGCCGCCTCTAGACGAGACCGGTCTCATCCGGGCAGCACAGAATGGCGACCAGGACGCGTTCGAGCGGCTGGTGCGGGAGTACGACCAGAGCGTGCTGCGCATCGCCATGAACATTCTGCGCTCGCCGGACGAGGCGCGCGACGTGTATCAGGAAGCGTTCCTGAAGGTCTACCGGAATCTCAACTCGTTCCGCTTCGATTGCTCGTTTCACACCTGGCTCTACCGCATCGTGACGAATATCTGCCTGGACCATCTGCGCCGCCGGAAGGTCCGGAAGGAAGAATCGACCGCGGTGGAGACGGCGGAAGGAGTGGTGGACCGGATCGCGCAGGTGAAGGAAGAAGGCGCGCATTCCGATCCTGAGCGGCAGACCTGGAATCGAGAGCTTTCGGGCGGCATCGCGCGGGCGCTGGCAGGGCTCACGCCGCGCGAACGCACGGTTTTCGAACTGCGGCATTATGAAGGATTGCGGCTGCGGGCGATCGGCGACATGATCGGGACCACGGAAGAGGCGGCGAAGAACTGCCTGTTCAGGGCCACGCAGAAGATGAGAATGAGTCTGGAAACATTTGTATGACCTGCATCGAAGCCATCAACGAGATTCCGAATTACTGCTACGGGGAGATTTCTTCGGAAGCGGAGGAATTGCTCGAATCCCATCTGGCTGGCTGCGACGCCTGCCAGGCGGAACTGGCGCGGCATCGTAAATTTCTGGAACTTCTCGAAGAGCGCGAGCCGGTGGTGGACGCCGGTCTGCTGGTGAACTGCCGGAACGATCTGAGCCGTGCGCTTCGGCAGGAGATTGCGGTGGAAGAGCAGCATGGCGCGGGCTGGCGCGGATGGCGCCGGTTGACGCAGCGGGTCCACGATTTCTCTCGTATCAATATTCCGTTCCGCGTTCCGGTGGGGGCGATGGCGCTGGTGGCGCTGGGCTTCATCGGCGCGCGGTACACGCCCGAAAAATTCGGCGGCGTGCGTGCGGCGCTGGCGGCTCCTATGTTTTCGAGCGTGCGCTCGGTCGAGCCGGGCGACGCCGGGCAGGTACAGATCGCCGTGGATGAAACGCGGCGGCACGTGGTTTCCGGAACCCTGCAGGATCCCCGGATTCAGGAACTGCTCGTGAGCGGCGTGACGGACGGTTCCAACCCGGCCGTGCGGCTGCAATCGATTCAGGTGCTGCACAGCGCGTCGTCGGAAAACAACGCGGACGCGGATCAGGTGCGGGAGGCGCTGCTGGGCGCACTCGAGCACGATCCGGTTCCCGGTGTGCGGCTCAAGGCGCTGGAGGGATTGAAGCAGTTCTCGGGCGATATCGCGGTCCGCGCTTCGCTGGCCCGTGTTCTTCAGAAAGACCAGGATGCCGCGGTACGCGCGCAGGCGATCGATATGCTCTCCGCGCATACGGATGGCTCGCTGGTCGGTGTTCTGCAGAATGTGGTGCAGACCGAAGACAACGAATACGTGCGCGC
>DASYCD010000338.1:0-6063 GCA_036500405.1 Bryobacteraceae bacterium | reverse complement strand
GGGACGCGCGCCATGGTGCCGTCCTCATTCATGATTTCGCAGATCACGCCCGAAGGATTGAGGCCGGCGAGGCGCGAGAGATCGACGGAGGCTTCCGTCTGGCCGGCGCGGACGAGCACGCCGCCTTCTTTCGAGCGCAGGGGGAAGATGTGGCCGGGTCGCGCGAGGTCACTGGGGCGAGTGGCTGGGTCGAGGGCGGTGAGAATGGTTTGGGTGCGGTCGGCGGCCGAGATGCCGGTGGTGACGCCGGCGCGCGCGTCGATGGCTTCGCAGAACGCCGTTCCGAAATTCGACGTGTTGTTGGGCGACATGAGCGGCAGGCGCAGCTCGTCGCAGCGTTCGGGCGTGAGAGTGAGGCAGATCAGGCCACGGCCGTGGGTGGCCATGAAATTGATGATTTCTGGCGTGACCTTCTCGGCGGCGATAGTGAGATCGCCTTCATTTTCACGGTCTTCATCGTCGACAACGACGAGCATACGCCCGGCGCGAATCTCTTCGATGGCTTCCGGAATGGTGATGAAAGACATGAGCGGGGAAAATTCCAATATAGCGTTAGTTGGCGGGTGTTAGTTCGCCCGGCTGCCTGGGGCCATCGCGTGCAATAATTGACCACCGATGCGCGGCGCGCGCCTGCAGTACACAATCCTCGCCCTGCTCCTGCTCTTCGCCGGGGTCTATGAAACCGGCTTCCTGAAAGATCTGGTTCGCCGGATGCTCCATGGGGCCGATGTTCCTTCCGCTCCATTCACCGTGCAGATGGCAACGCGAACGATCGGGAGCGGGCCTCTTCGCGGCGATCAGATTCTCGCTTTGAACGGCCGGCCCTTCTCCGCGAGCCGGCAGTTGAGTGACACCCTCGCGCAATCCCACCCTGGAGACAAATTGCGCCTGGTTCTCAGTCAGCCTTCCGGAAGAGCACTCGAGACCGAGGTCGAGATTGGAAGCGAGACCGTCTCCGACTATCCTGCCGCGGCTAATTTCGCAATCGTTTTCTGTCTCTATATCCTGGTGCCGTTGGTTTGCCTGGGGCTGGGGTTCGGCGTGGCTTTCATTCGCCCAAGGGACACGAATGCGTGGTTTCTTCTGCTTCTGTTGATGGGTTTCAGCGGGCTTACGGGCTCGCCCGACTGGCACCGATCCTTCCCCGACGTCTCCCTTCTCTGGCAAACATTCTGCGCAGGGACCTGGGGTCTCTGGATGATGCTTTTCGCCATCCATTTTCCGGCGCGGCTTGACTTCGATCGGCGCTTTCCCTGGCTGAAGTATCTGATCATTGTTCCCAGCCTCCTGGGAGAAGCGGTTTTCTGGGGTATCGTCTGGCTCTGGACGCATGACATCAACGCGGCATCACGCTGGCGTGGTTTATTTACCGGGCTATATTTGGCGCGCCTTGTACTTCAGATCCTGAGTGTGGGCGTTTTCTTCGCCGCTCTCGGTTATAAGTGGGCAACCGAGCGCATGCCCGATGAGCGCCGGCGGCTGCTGATTCTCCGCATCGGCGCTTCGATGAGTCTCTTTCCTGTTTTCGCGATCGTGGTGTATGCGCTGATTCGCGACCGCGACGTCTTTGAGGGAATACCGTGGGCAATCGAAGTCACCGCGCTGTGTATGCTGGCGCTGTTTCCGCTCACGATGGCTTACGTGATCGTGGTGGAACGCGCCATGGACCTGCGGGTCGCTGTGCGGCAGAGCGTGAAGTACGCACTGGCGCGCGGCGGATTGCGCGCCATTCGGTTGCTGCTCCTGGGCTCGGCTGTTCTGATCTTCACGAGACCTGTCGGGCAAGGCTGGCGGCCGGCTCTGGTAACGGGCGCCGTGCTGGGACTGGTGCTGATCCGCAAGAAGAACACGGAACGCGCCTCGGTCTGGATCGATAAGAAATTTTTCCGGGAAGCCTACAACGCCGAGCTTGTGCTCAGCGAACTCGCGCTCGAAGTGGGACGTTATGTGGAGATCGAGCCGCTGCTCGAAACCGTGGCGCGCCGGATTAACGATACGCTTCATGTGGAAGATATTGTCATCATGGTGCGCGAAGGCGAGCGCTTCCGGACACGCTATTCCACTCGTGGCGGCGAGCCGATGGACATCGCGATCAACAGCCATCTTCTGAGTTTGCCTGGCGGGCAGGCGGCGCCACTTCAGGTCTATCTCGATAAGCCGCAGCCCTGGATGCGGACGCTCGACACGACCGAACTGCAGACACTAGCATTCATGCGCTCTGAGGTTCTGTTGACGCTGCAGGGGCAGAACGAAATTATTGGCGTGATGAGCCTGGGAGCGAAGAAATCCGGCGAGGCGTTTTCGAAAACGGATCTGCGGCTGCTGCAGACCATCGCGGTTCAGATGGGGATGGCGCTGCACAACAGTCAACTCGCGTCTTCGCTTGCGGCCGAGACCGCGCATCGCGAGGTGATGAATCGCGAACTGGAAATTGCGCGTGAGGTGCAGGAGCGCCTCTTTCCGCAGAAGTTCCCGAAGATCGAAGGTATCGATTGCTTCGGATTTTGCCGGCCGGCGCGCGGCGTGGGCGGCGATTATTTCGATTTCATCGAACTGACCGGCGGCCGCATAGGGATTGCGATCGGGGATGTATCCGGCAAAGGAGTCGCCGCCGCGCTTTTGATGGCGAGCCTGCAGGCTTGCCTGCGAGGCCAGACGCTCGCAGGAGTCAGCGATCTCGGCGAATTGATGAAGAACGTCAACAAACTGGTCTACGAATCCTCGCAAAGCAATCGCTATGCGACGTTTTTCTACGGCGAGTTCGATCCCGCGGCGCGGCGGTTCACCTATGTCAACGCCGGACATAATGCTCCTGTGATCCTGCGGGGCGATGAGGTGATTCGCCTCGAAGCCAGCGGTCCGGTGGTGGGTTTATTGCCGGGCGTGGGTTACACGATGGATGTGTTCGAGATGCAGCCGGGCGATTTGTTTATCGGATACACGGACGGTATCAGCGAAGCCCTGAACGAGCGCGAAGAGGAGTGGGAGGAAGAGCGGTTTTTGGCGGCGGCGCGGGCTGCGGCCAGCCGTTCCGCCCGGCAGGTGGTGGAGGCGATTTTTCGGGAGGCGGACGCTTTTACCGGGAACGCCAAACAATATGACGATATGACGCTGCTGACCGTCAAAATTGCAGTCTGAACCGGCGGAACTTCAATCTCGTTTCGTTACAATAAGATCAGAGTCCTTCGATGCTTGCGGCGCAGATCAGCTACGAGTTGCCCCGGCTCACCTGGACCGCCGTGATCGATATTCTGGCGGTGGCATTTGTGCTGTACCAGGTGCTGCAGGTTGTGCGCGGTACGCGCGCCGCGCATATTCTGGCCGGAATCGTCACGGTCCTCATCATTTATCAGGTGGCGATACGGCTGGGGCTGGAGACGCTTCGGTCCATGGTGTCGTCGCTCGCGCCGTTTACGACGATTGCGCTGGTGGTGCTGTTCCAGCAGGAAATCCGGCGGGCGCTGGGCAGGCTTGGCCGCCGGCGGCTCCTGGGCGGTTACCATGCGCCGGAATCGGCGGATGAAATCCTGCTGGCTATTTCCTCGCTCTCGCGCGACAAGGTGGGCGCGCTGATCGTGCTCGAACGCGACGCAGGACTGCGGACCTTTGTAGAGAGCGGCGTTCGTCTGGATGCGCAGGTGTCGCGCGATCTGCTGCTTTCGATTTTCATGCCGGGCACGGCGCTGCATGACGGCGCGGTCATCATCCAGAAAGACCGGATTGCGGCCGCGGCGTGTTTTCTGCCACTGAGCGTGCGTCCGGAGGTCACCACGCGGCTCGGGACGCGGCATCGAGCGGGGCTGGGCATCACCGAGGAATCGGACGCGATGGCGCTGATCGTCAGTGAAGAGACGGGCGCGATTTCAATCGCATCGGCGGGCGAGATCGAGCAGGGGGTGACGATCGAGCGCGCGGAATTTCGCGTTCGGCGGCACTTCGGCGTCAAGGCGCCGGCCGCGGCCGGGCCGCCAAGATCTCCCCATGCTCCGGCGGCGGTGGAACACGCCGAGGGAAAACGGGAACATGAGAGGGTCGGCCGATGATGATGGCCAGCCTGAAATCGCTGGTCACGCATAATTTCGGGCTAAAGTTACTGGCGCTTGGCGCGGCGTGCGGGCTTTGGTTCAGCATCGCGAGCGAGCCGCAACTGGCGACGATCATATCGGTGCCGGTGGATTACAAAAACTTCCCGAAGGATCTGGTGATCAGCTCGAGCATTGTGGATGCCGTGGAAGTGGAGGCGCAAGGCCCGGCCAGCAGGCTGCGCGAGATGCAGGAATCGCGCACTACCGCCATCGTCGATTTGGCGAGCGTGCGTGCGCCTGGGGAACGCACGTTCACGCTGACGGGGGCCGTCCAGGCGCCGCGCGGCGTCACGCTGGGGCGGATGATTCCGGAGCAATTGCGTTTTCGATTTGAGCATCAGATTACGGGGAAGGTGCAGGTAGAGGTCGTTTATTCCGGCCAGCTTCCGCCTGGCCTCTCAATTGCTGACGTGACGGTCGATCCGTCTGAGCTTGTGGTGACGGGTCCGGAGAGCCGCGTCCGGGATGCGCGCAGGGCGCGTACCGATCCATTCGATCTGGCGCGAGTTTCGAAGGATCCGGAGCAGGATCTGGCAACTTATATTGGGGATCCTGAGCTTCGCACCGCGAGCGCTCCCCGCGTTAAAGTGAGAGTTCGGGTTGTGCAAATGACCCGTTAGATACGACATACATGGCAAAAAAATTATTCGGAACGGATGGTATCCGCGGAACAGCCGGAAAACCGCCTCTCGATCCTCGAACGGTAACAACTCTTGGGATTGCGCTGGCCGAGGATTTGCAGATGCGGAATGCGGCGCAGCATCCGGTGCTGATCGGGATGGACACGCGCGAATCGGGGCCGTCGATTGCGGCGAGCCTGGCGGACGGGCTACGGCGCGGCGGCGTGGCAGCGGCATTCGCGGGCGTTTTGACAACGCCTGGCGTGGCGTATTTGACGCGCACCGGGGATTATTCCGCCGGCGTGATGATTTCGGCGTCGCATAATCCGTTCGACGATAACGGCATCAAGATTTTTGCGCGAACCGGATTCAAGCTGCCGGATGCGGAAGAGCATGAGGTGGAAGAGGCGATCTTCCGGCTTCTGGAAACGATTGAAGAAGAGCCGAAGGCCGCGCCACTGACGCAGAACCGCGAGCCGAAGCCTTATCTGGATTTTCTGCTTTCGACGTTGTCTTCTGCTCAGCCCCTGACGGGGATGAAGGTCGTGATGGATTGCGGCAACGGCGCGGCGTCAGCTTTAGCGCCGGAGGTGTTCCGCGCGGCGGGCGCCGAGGTGACGCCGATCTCGTGCGCGCCGGACGGACGCAATATCAATCTGAAGTGCGGCGCGCTGCATCCGGAGAATGTGCGGGAGCGCGTGGTGGAGCTGAAAGCCGACGCCGGCGTCTCGTTCGATGGCGATGCGGATCGCGCGATGCTGGTGGCGCCTTCGGGGCGGATTATCGACGGCGATGCGATGATGCTCATCGAAGCGAAACGGCTGCAGGGGGCGGGGCGTTTGCCGGGGAATCTGGTGATCGCGACCGTGATGTCGAATCTGGGGCTGCAGAAGGGCCTCGAAGCGCTCGGGATTTCGATGGCGCGGACGCCGGTGGGCGACAAGTACGTGCTGGAAGAAATGGTGCGGCGCGAGGCGGCGCTGGGCGGAGAGCAATCCGGCCACGTGATTTTCCGCGAATTTGCGACGACGGGCGATGGCATGCTCACGGCGCTCCACGTTCTGGAGACGGCTGCGCTGGCGCGACAGTCGCTCGATGAACTGGCGGCGGGGCTGGTGTCGTATCCGCAGAAGCTGGTGAATGTGCGGGTGAAGGAGCGGCGGCCGATCGAGGAGCTCGCTCATCTGAGGACTGCGATCCACGAGTGTGAGACGAAGCTGGATGGGTCAGGCCGTGTGCTGGTGCGCTACTCCGGGACGGAGCCGCTGCTGCGCGTGATGGTGGAAGGGCTCGAGTTGGGCGTCGTGGAAGAGCTGGTGGACTGCGTGACTTCGGCGATTCACGCGGATCTGGGGTAA
>DASYCD010000337.1:0-4524 GCA_036500405.1 Bryobacteraceae bacterium | reverse complement strand
TCCGCCGCAATCACTCACCACGATGTCCAGGTCGCCGTCGTTATCGAAATCCGCCACCGCCAGACCGCGGCCCACGTGCTGGATGCGAAACGCCGGACCGCTTTCCGCCGAGACGTCTCGAAAATGGCCGCCGCCAAGGTTCCGATAAAGCAAGTCGGCCTGACGGTAAGAAAGCCGTCGGTCGTAGAGCGCCACATTATCGATGACGTGTCCGTTGGTGACATAGATGTCCGGATACCCGTCATTATCGAAGTCGAAAACTTTGGCGCCGAAGCCGAGTGTCTTCACGCTGGATGGCAATCCGGCTTTGACGGTGCCGTCTTCAAAAATCAGTTTTCCCTGGTTGTGGTAGATCGGGTTGTACTGGTCCGAAAATGCGGTAAAGAAGATGTCCGGCAGGCCGTCGCCGTCCAGATCCACGATCTCGGCGCCCATGCCGGCCAGAGCTTTGCCATTCATGTCGAAACCTACGCCGGCGCCGTAAGTAATGTCGTCAAACGTGCCGTCGCCTCTGTTGCGGTAAAGAAAATTGCGGACACCATCGTTGGCCACGAAGATATCGGGCCATCCATCGCCATCGATATCGCCAATGGCCACGCCCAAAGTTTTCCCGGCCGGGTTCGCCACTCCTGCTTTGCGTGCGACCTCCGTGAATGTGCCATCCCGATTGTTGTGGAACAGCAATGCCGGTGTTCCATCGAACTGCTGCGGTTCGCAATACATGCGATAGCCCGGCTTTTTATACCCGCAGTACGGGGGCTTGTGCAGGTCGTAATCGATGTAGCGCCCCACAAACAGATCCAGGTAGCCGTCTCGGTCGTAATCCACCCAGGCGGCGCTGCTGCTCCACCCGGTGGCGCCCACGCCCGCTTTGGCGGTTACATCACTGAAGGTTCCGTCGCCATTGTTGCGAAAAAGCTGAGTGCCGCCGAAGCCTGTGACGTAGATATCCAGATTGCCGTCGTTATCGTAATCGCCTACGGTCACGCCGGTTGCGAACATCCCGTTGCCCTTGAGACCTGCTTTGGCGGTTACGTCCGTGAATTTGCCGTTGCCCAGATTGCGATAGAGCGCATTGCCGGGCGATGGCGTGCCATGAGCCAGGTCGGCTCCATTGGCGAAAAACAGGTCGGGGTAGCCGTCGTTGTCGAAATCAATCACGCCCACTCCGGAGCCGAAAGTTTCGAACATGTGCTTATCCGCCGAAGCCCCCCGTTCGTGGCGAAAGCTAATGCCCGACTCCGCCGCGACGTCGTTGAACTGCACCGGTCTGGCGGCGGACTGCTGGCTATCGAGAGACAGGGGCGCGAAAAGCAGAGCGCCGAAGATCAGGAGGAAAGTTTTGCGCGGGAGCAGCACGGCCGGGGTCCTGTTAATGTGCCTCGCTCCGTTTGGCGCGTTCCTGGAGAGCCGGCGCATAGTCGGGAACGCGCTCGAGAATCTCTCCGACAATCGACTGAACCTCGGTATCCTGACCGTAGCGTTTCAGAAATTCCACGTATTGCCACGCCGCATCCGGGTCGTAGGTCTTCCGGCGCAAATTGACTGCGTTCGCCTTTTGAAACGCGGCCCGCGCTCCTGCGGCATCTTCGACCGCGCCGGAACAGGCCCCCAGCAAGGTGTTGATCGGCACCAGCGCATCGTCGCTGAGACTGGGGAGAAGTAACGCCGCCTTCTCCTGCTCCACGCAGATTCGTTCGCGGTAATTCACATGGGCCCACTGCGCGTAAGAATTCCTGGCTTCCGGATCGCGCGGCGTCAGGTGAACCACATGTTCGAGTAACTGCCCCGCCTCCACGCTGGTGGCCTGCAAATCCATCAGCAACTCACCCAGGGCGAGCTCCAGGCCAGCATTGCCGGGATGGGCCACGAGTCCCTTGCGAAGAATCTGCTCGGCGTCCACCGGTTGCTTCATCTGCGCATAGCAATCGAAAAGCGATAAATAAGGAGCAGCAGTTGGCCCGGCTGCGGATGCCAAAGCCGAAGTCAGCGTCTGCACGGCGGCTGCGCAATTCCCTTCTTTCGACTGTCGCGCGCCGACGTCCCATGGGGAGGGAGGTGGAGCGAAAGCCTGCAAGCCCGGCAGACTGGCAAGGATCGCAAATGTGAGACCTGCCGCGCGCACTACTTTGGTTCCGTTACTCGCAGGATCTCATTCGCACGCAGATTTTGTGTAATTACCTGGTCGCGGCCCGAAGGCCAATGAATCTCGACACGTGAAATCGCATTTTCTTCACCAAGCCCGAAGTAGAGCGGTAGCGAACTTTGCGAAAGATATCCGGACTTGCCATCGTTGTACTTGAAATACTTTGCGCCGGCCGCGGTGATGACGCGCACCGAGGCGCCCAAACCATCGCGGTTCGATGCGGTCCCCGTCAGCAGCACTTTCAGCCAATGGATCTGTCTGCGCGCGGCAAGATCGCTTACGAGAACCTGTGGCTCCGAATTAAAGTCGTTGGTCACGAGATCCAGATCCCCATCGTTATCCAGATCGAACAAAACGCCAGCGCGGCTCCCGAGCGTGGCCATCACCGTGACCATACCCTTCCGCTTCGCGCAAATCTGGTGCATGATGTTCAGGGGATCCGGAGGCATGGCGGAGCAGTTCAGCTGGAACCATGGCGTGTGCGTTCGCCCCGCGCGGCGCGGCTCAATCCCCAACTGGAACTCCGCGCCCAGGAACTTTTTCCCATGGTCGTTCAGCAGCATGGAATTGATCCCGTATCGAAAAGGGAAGTTCATGGACGACGCGATGAAAATATCGTCCCAGCCATCCGCATTGATGTCTCCAACGCTCGGTCCCCACGGCCAGTAGTTCTCTACGCCCATGGCGTCGGAAACTTCTTCAAACGGGGCCTTCCCCGTGTTGTGATACATCGAATTGCCAAACACGAAGCTGGAGGGCGGACCCATGAGGAAGCTCTCGGGCGCCTGAGTCGGAGCCTTTTTTTGCTCCAGTTCCGGACCAACGTCCGTCACCATGTCCGAATGCATATCGGTGACGAATAAATCCAGACGGCCGTCGTTATCGTAATCGAAGAACTTGACGCCCATGGCGCCCCAGGAGGTTTTCGGAAAATAAATTTTCGTCTTCTCGACAAAATTCTTCCCACCCTGGTTCTCGTAGTAATGATTGGCGCCCATCATATTCAGGAAGTAGACGTCGGGCCAGCCATCGCCATTCACGTCCGCAATGGCGACGTCTCCGCACCAACCATGCGGCGTGAGCCCTGACGCCGCGGTCACGTCGCTGAATCGGTTATTGCCCAGATTGCGATAGAGAATGGGGTGCTCGAATCGCTCTGGATACATATGGCCGGAAAATGCGTCCGGCAATCCTGTAAACTCGCCCTGAGCGCCCTTCTCCTGTGACGTGTACTGCCCCACATCGCATACCAGAAGATCGAGTTTGCCATCGTGGTCGTAGTCGAAAAACACACTGCCGGAGGAATGCGCTGAATGCAGAAGGCCAGCTTCGCGCGTGATGTCGCGGAAGTTCCCGTGACCATCGTTTTCGAATAAGAGGTTGCCGCCGCGCACTGTGGTGACGTAGAGGTCTTCATCGCCATCGTTATCGATATCGGCAAACGAAGCCGCCACTCCGATGCGTCCAGTCAGCGCAAGCGCAGGGTTATTGGTTTTGCGGAATTTGCCGCCGCCGAGATTCTTCCAGAGCTCGCTCGGCCCGGCCTGGCTCACAAAGTAAATGTCAGAAAGTCCGTCGCCATCCACATCCGCCACGGCTATTCCGTTGCCGTGATCATAGTGAACCTTCTTGTACCGGAGCCCGGAGTCATCCACAATTCGCTGCCGGAACGTGATGCCACTTTCCGGAAGTTTGTCCTCGAAATGGAAATCGTGAACAACAGGGTACTGGGTTGCGGCCTGCTTCTGTTCCTGGGCGCGGCGCGCCAGCGTATCGACTCCCGCGTCTGGCGCAGGGTAGAGGATTTCAGGCGGCGATGCTGTTTTGGCTGCGGGCTGAAAGGCGCGCACCGCGGGATAAGTGAGCATCAGCGCGGCGATGATCAGGCGAACCTGGGGCTGACTACTGCGGAGCCTCCGGAGGAGCGCAGTCATCATGGGCGTACTTCCACAGCCGTGGCGCTGCACAGAACCGCTGTAAATAAAAGAGTTGCGAGTTTACCCACCGACCACCTTTGGCAACAGATAATAACAAAAAACGGCGTAATCTGTAAAGCTTGATCTAATCCGTGTCGCGGCCAGGTGAGAAGTTCCTAATTGAGCCAAGTAGAAAGTTCCTTGACAGCCGAGAGGCAGAAGGATGGAACGAATCGCGATGAGCCAAGAGGAACGGGACAAGCTGGACTGGTTGAGACGGGCGCGGGACGGGAAGATAACGCAGCGTGAAGCCGCCGAGCGGATGGGAGTGAGCGAGCGCTGGGTGCGGAAGCTGCTGCGGCGGATGAAGAAACAGGGGGATTCGGTAGTAGTGCATCGGTTGCGGGGACAAGCCTCGAACCGCAAGCTTTCCACGAAAACACAGAAGCAGGCGCTGGCGAT
>DASYCD010000336.1:0-2652 GCA_036500405.1 Bryobacteraceae bacterium | reverse complement strand
GCTAAGCGTCCGCACCGAGGGGAACGGATCGCCTGGCCGCAGTTTGCCCGCGACAATCGCGCGCTTCACGGCGTAGACCGCCTGATCGCAAAGCGACTCACCGGGCTGAAACGTCAGCCGGAAAGGAATCATAGCTGTATTATTACATGTAGTACAGCTGGATTGTCCAGTTCCGGAGCGAAGAATTATTCGTCAGCGCTACTTCGCGGCCGCGACGAAATCTTCCATCACGGCTTTCCGCAACAGATCCGGTGGCAGCAAGCCCTGCGACAGGATGAAATCGTGGAACTTCATCACGTCGAACTTCGGTCCCAGAGCCTTTTCGGTTTCCTTGCGGATATCCACGAGGCGCGTGTAGCCGTCGTAATAAGAAACGGCCTGGCCCGGACTGCGGAATGTATAGCGGTCTACTTCCTCTGTCGCGAAGGCTTTCGAGAGAACCACGTCATCCTGGAGAACACGCAACGCATCCGCCGGCGTGACTTTGCCCTCCTGAAGCTCCGGATCGAGGAACGCGCGCGCCGCTCGCAGCATCCGCAGTTGCAGTGAAATCAGCTTGCCTTCATCGGGCATATAGGGCAGCATGAACCACTCCGAATACAGCCCCCAGCCTTCCACGTTCGTGCTGTTGAACGCGTAGAGGGCGCGCGCGAGCGAAACGCCGCGCTCCACCATCGAATCGAACTGCAACTCGTGCCCCGGGCGCGCTTCATGAGCGATCAGCGTCCACGAGGCGGCTTCGAACGTGAAATCGTCATACTTCAGCGCTTCGCCGCCCACGCCTGACGTTCCCATTGGCAGAACGAACTGTCCGCGCTCGCCGTGATTGTTCAGCAGTGGCGGCGGCAGCATATGGGGCGCTGGCTGCCGCGCTGTTTCCGCGGCCGAGGCCAGCCGGATAATCGCGGGACGCGACGGCAGCGTCACCAGGCGATTTTTCCGTACGATCTCCTCAATCTCCGCCAACCGCTTCTGATAGTGCGGCATGATGTCCGCCGCTCCGAGTTGTTCTTTCTTCAGCACGCGAATGACATCGCGATAGTCGGATGACGGCAGTTTCCGCGCCGCGGCGATACGCTCGGCGATCGGCTTCATCTCGTTCTGGATTTCGGTGAACCCGGCGTGGCCGAGTTTCTCCAGTTCGGCGGCAGAGTAGTCGACGCCCGCATCTTCCAGACGAAGCCGATAAATTTCGGCCGGCAGGCGGAAATCGGTGCGCGCTTTCGGCAGCACTTCGCGGCGCAGGAAGGCGTCGTATTCATCGAGCTGCGTCTTCAGCCGCGCGAGCGCATCCTGATAATCCTTCTGGTGAAACTTTTCCATCAGAAGTCCGATGCCGGTTGTGTATTTGCCGGTGTCGGCCAGATCCTTTTCGATCTCTTCCTTCGGCGGCCCCAGCAATCCGCCCTTCTGGGCGCGCTCCCGAAAACGCGCTTCCGCCATCTGGGTCATCGGGGTGAAGCCTTTCGTGAGCCCTGTGTACTTATTCAGGCGCGCGACGGCCGCCGGACGGCGCGCCGCATCCACCTGGTCGTCCAGCAGCCCCTGAATTCCCGAATAAATAATGCGGCCGACGTTGTGATAGGGGAGGAATGCGTTGTAATTGGCGTCATCGCCCTCAATGCTTTGGTCCGCCGACTTGACCAGGATTTCCAGATCCTGTTTCACCAGCGGATCTTTTTCGGCGGCCAGCCGCTCCCTGAGCAGATTGCGCGCTTTGATATAGTCCGCCCGCACCCGATCGTGCAGATTGGCTGTGAAAACCGTGACCTGATCGTCGAAGCCGCGCACGCCGTTCTCGGACGCGTCCTCGGGGGAATATTTTGAATCGATATCGATCAGAATCTGCGTGTTCTGATTACTGCGGGTCACCCACTGCGGCTGGGTCTGCGCCATCGCGCCAATGGCCGCGGGAATGAGTAAAATCGTACGTATTGAAACGCGCATAATTTCAGCATACCGGTTTGACGGTGTATGTTGAGGGCATGGATGACCTCGAGCAAGGCATGGCAACGGTGTTTCAATCCTCCGGATTCAGCGCCGAGGTAGAAGCCGAGTTAATCGTGGGTGTTCTCGAATCGAACGGCGTCAAGGCGGTCGTGAGCGGGCTCGATACGCTTCCCGGCGCGCATGATGTACTGGTTCAGGTTCAGGCCGAGGACGAGCAGCGGGCGCAGGTCCTCATTGCCGAGGCCCAGCAGAACGGTCCGCAAGCCGCCGAAGACGGCGAGAGGGCGTCGGAATCGCTCTGAGGTTCTCTATACTGCTCCTGGCGTTTGCCGTTCCCTGTGCCTTCGCGCAGGCGCCTTCTATTTTCGATCACGGTGTCGTGAACGCCGCCTCCTGGGCGGAGACGATCTCTCCCGGCTCCCTGATTGCGATCTTCGGCAAGAATCTCGCAGCCGGGCAGGCGTCGGCCTCCGCCTCCGCGCCGTTGCCGCTCACGCTGGCGGGTACTTCCGTTACTATCAACGGCGTTCCGGCGCCTCTCAGTTTTGTTTCCCCCGGACAGATCAACGCGCAGGTGCCGTTGTCTCTGACCGCCCCGGATCATCAGATTATCCTTGCCGTGGTTCTCGTCACAACACCCGCCGGTTCAGCGGGTATTCAGACGGGCCTCGCATCCGGCGCCCCTGGCCTTTTCACCGCGGA
>DASYCD010000335.1:0-9109 GCA_036500405.1 Bryobacteraceae bacterium | reverse complement strand
GATACAGGCACGATGGATTGGCTGTGCGGCGCTCGCAGTTGCGGTGGTGATTTGGTGGCTGCCTCGGGAAAGTTTCTACGGATTGCGGGCCGCGGTTTCGTCCGCTCCGACGGAATCGCTTTCCGTTCATTACGCGCCGGGAGCGGGAGCGCCGAACCAGGCTCCGTTCTCGTATGGCGACCGGACAGGGATCTGGATTCCGATCGATGTGAGCGGGTATCGCGGTGAGATGGAACTGAATCAGGCAAGCCTGGTTGTGACCGATTCACGAGAACATTCGTATAAAGCAGTGGTCCATCCGGATCTGACCGAGAGTGGTCCGCTGACAGCGCAGATCTGTTGCGGCGTTCATCCCCAGTGGCAGGCGATCTTCGTCGAGCCGGAACTGCTGCAGCGAATTGAGGATGGCGCGGTGACTTTGCACGGCGCTGCGTTCGCGCAGTATCACCGCAATTCGGATACAGCCTGGTTACCGGTGCAGCGCGATCAGTTTGTTCCGAGTTTGGGGCGATGTTCGAGCGATATTCAGTGGGGCGACGGGAATCCGAATAACGCGAAGCTGCACGTGGAGTGTGAATCGCCGCATCGTTTGCCTTTGGTGGATGTGACAGTGACGCATCCGGGGAAAAGCCAGGAGTGGCACGACGGCGTTACCGGTCAGGATGCGTTCGTCAACTATTTGCGGGGATCGTGGCTTTCTCCGATCGAGCGCCGCGACACGTACTATTCGGCAATGAACGAAGAACGGGTCAGCACGCCGGGTGGGAAGTGGTCGATTCCTGTTGATGATTTGTCGTCCGTTCAGATCGCAATTACGCCGGGAATTCCGGAGGGTAGCCGAATTGTGCGGTATGAGATTCACAACATTCGGCTCCGTGAGTTTGAGGCGCGGCGGTGAGGTGCACGCTTGCGATGCAGTTCGCCAGGCGTGGCGACGTATCGATTTATGGGATGACCATCCGGAATCTCATCTGGCTGGCGTGGCAATTGCCGCCGGAGCGTGTTGTGGGAGGTCCGAAGTGGCTGGAATCCGATCTTTACGATATTCAGGCGAAAGCGCCGCGGGGAAGTTCGAGCTCGGAGAGCGAAGGACGACGCGGATGCAGAGGCTTTTTGCTGAGCGGTTGAGTCTGCGGGTGTATCGTGAGGCGAAGAGCGAATCCGTGTATTTTCTTCGGGTGGCGAAGAGCGGATTGCGATGGAGCCGGATGGCAGCCGGTCGGGTGTGGGGTCGATTGTGCGGTGGCGCATGATTGTGCCGGAGTTGTCGCGGATTGTGGGGCGGCCGGTGATCGATGAGACCGGGCTGAAGGGTGCGTGGCGGTGGGGAGCGATCCGGGGCCGGCGAGTTTTACTGCAAAGCAGGAGCAGTTGGGATCTAGGCTCGATGCGGGTAAGGGGCCGGTGGATCAGTTGGTGATTGATTCGGTGGAGCGGCCGTCGGGGAATTGAGGATGGGCACGGCTTGTGCAGTATCTCGGCGGCGGGTACTATGAAGGCATGGCAGCGCTCGACTGGTCGCAGTGTCCCGCGGTGGAGAGCATTCCAGGCAAAGTGAGCGGCGCCTGGTTGTTTCGTGGCACGCGTGTGCCTGTCTCCGCGATCTTCGAGAATCTGAAATCATCGAGCATCGATGAGATCCTCGAAAATTTCCACGTGACACGCGAACAGGTACAGGAAGTTCTCGACTTTGCCGCGCGGAGCAGCGTCGATCGGAACTGATGAGGATTCTCCTCGATGAGAGTGTTCCACAAAAGCTGCGCCTGTTAATTGGTGCTTCGCATTCGGCCCTCACTACGTGGTTTCAAGGCTGGTCGGGTCTCAAGAATGGGGTGCTGCTGAAAGAGGCGGAGAATGCCGGCTTCGATCTCTTCATTACCGCGGATCAGGAGATCGCGTACCAGCAGAATCTCAAAGGAAGGAAACTGGCGATTCGTGTCCTTAGTACGAATAACTGGGACGTTGTGCGGTCGTGCATTGAAGAGATCATCAAGGCAATCGACACGATCACGCCGGGATGCTACGAGGAACTCCAGATCTCATCACGAGACTAAAGTCCAGCCTGTTATATGCCTTGACACGTATATACGATATCGGGTATACCAGAAGTGTGGAGTCTGTATTCGAAATTATTGCGGAGCCGAACCGGCGGGCGATATTGAATCTGCTGATTCTGTCGGAACAGTCGGTCGGGGAGATTGAGCGGCAGCTTGGGATGTCGCAGCCTGCGGTGTCGAAGCATTTACGAGTGCTGCGGGAGGCGGGGTTTGTCGAGGCTACGGTGGACGCGCAGCGTCGCCTCTATCGGCTGAAGCCCGAGCCGCTGCAGGAGATCGATGCGTGGCTGGCGCCGTTCCGGCGGTTCTGGAACGCGCATGTGGATGCGCTCGAACGGCACCTCGACCGCATCGAGAAAAAAACCAAAAGGAAAACAAAACAATGACGAGCCGCGAGCAATATACGCCGGGTCCGGCGAATGCGCAGGTGCGCAAGGATAGTGACGAAAAGTGGACGCTCATTCTAGTGCGGGAACTGCGCCACTCTCCGGAGAAAGTCTGGGCGGCGCTGACCGATCAGGAACAACTGCGTGAGTGGGCGCCTTTCGATATCGAAGGCAATCTGGAGACGGTGGGGAGCACGGTCAAGCTCAAGTGGCTGGGCGCGCCGTCCGCGATCGACACGCCTGTGAGGCGCGTGGAAGAACCGCGAGTGCTGGAGTTTGGCGATATCCGCTGGGAACTCGATCCGGCGGGCGGCGGCACGCGGTTGACGCTCTGGTCCACGATCGATCGCCGGTTTGTTTCGTGGGGAGCGGCCGGATGGCACATCAGTCTGGATGTGCTGGGACATCTGCTGGATGGCGACCCGATTGGGCGTCTGGCCGGTCCCGACGCGATGAAGTTCGAGGGATGGCAACGTTTGACGGAAGAGTACGGCAAGCAGTTCGGAATGGAAAAACCGAAGTGGTGAAAGCCGGAAACGCATCGAAAGCGGTGACGATCGCATACTGGGTCGTCACCGCGATCTTCTGTTCGCTGATGAGCTTCACGGCTTATGCGGAAATGCGGTATCCGGATGTGGTGCGGGAGTTCACGCGTCTTGGTTTCTCCGCCGGATATTTTCGCGAGGAGCTTTCGTGGGCCAAGGTCATCGGCGTGGTGGTGTTGCTGGCTCCTGTGCCGGCGCGCGTCAAGGAGTGGGCTTATGCCGGGTTCGTCATCAATCTGGTCTCGGCGGTGATTGCTCACTTCGCGATGGGCGACGCGGCGGCGGCGTGGGGCTGGGCGGCGGGGATGTTGGCGCTCGCGGCCGCATCCTATGTGTTGTGGAATCGGTCAAAATAGAGGCATGAAAAAGGCTGCCGCAGCGGATTCCGCTTCTGCTCTGATTGATCAGCGAATTGAAGAATTGGGCGACTGGCGCGGGACGATGCTTGCGAAATTGCGCAAGGTGATGCACGACGCTGATCCGGAGATTGTGGAGGAGTGGAAGTGGCGGGGAACGCCGGTTTTTTCGCATAGTGGAATTGTGTGTACGGGGGAGACGTACAAGAACATTGTGAAGCTGACGTTTGCGAAGGGGGCTTCGCTGCCGGATCCGGCCGGGTTGTTTAATTCGAGCCTGGAGGGGAATGTACGGCGGGCGATTGATGTCAGCGAAGGCGAGAAGGTCAACGAAAAGGCGCTGAAGGAACTTGTTCGGGCAGCTGTTGAGTTGAATCTTCGAAAACAGAAATCGCGATAACGCTGGCTGGTAAATGATACCTTGACTATCTACAATCGATTTGTAGATAATCGTGGTATGGGCAAACCGACCGATCTCGTTCAGGGCACACTCGACCTCCTCATCCTGCGCACGCTCGCCAATGAGCCCCGGCATGGGTGGGCGATTGCCAAACGCATTCAGCAGATCTCGAATGAGGTTTTGCAGGTACAACAGGGCTCGCTGTATCCGGCTCTCCATCGCCTGGAGCAACAGGGCTGGATCACCGCTAAATGGGCGGAAAACGAAACGGGCCGGCAGGCGAAGTTCTATCGGCTAACCAGCGGCGGCAGGAAGCAACTCGAAAACGAGACCGCTAACTGGAAGCGCCTTTCGTCAGCCATCAACCTTGTTGTCGAGGAAGCGTGACCCCTATGCGCTGGTTTCATAGGCTCCTGACGCAACTGGGGACGCTCCGCCGTTCCCGGGCCGGCATGCAGCTCGACACGGAACTGCGTTTCCATCTCGATCAGCAGATCGAGGAAAACATTGCTGCCGGCATGAGCGCCGAGGAAGCGCGGCGCGCGGCGATTCGTACGTTCGGTCATGTGGGCACGATTCAGGAAGAAGCGCGTTCTACCTGGAGCTGGAATTCGGTGGAGCTCTTTGTGCGTGATTTCGCCATTGGCCTGCGTAGCCTCTCGCGCTCTCCCGCTTTCACCTGCAGCGCTATTCTCGTCATCGCTCTCGGTCTCGGAGCCAACACGGCAATCTTCGCCGTGATTCGCTCCGTCCTTCTCAAGCCCCTCCCCTTTCACGATCCGTCGAGCCTGGTGGCGCTTTATCAGGGTTTCGAAAGAGACCACAGCGCCAATATGCCGATCGACGCCGGATCGTTTTGGGATTGGCAGCGGGCCGTCAGCAACTCGGCCGAACTGGCGCTTGTGGATCCTTTCGAGCAGTCCAGCCTTACCGTCCATGGTGGAGAGCTTCCTGAGAAGATCGAGACCGGCTTTGTCACCTGGAATTTCTTTCACGTGCTTGGCGTTCAGCCCGTTTTCGGACGAGCTTTCCAGCCATCCGACGATCGCGCGGATGCGGCGCCTGCAGTCATCCTGATGGATTCCCTCTGGCGCCGCCGCTTCAACGCCGATCCGGGGGTCATCGGGAGCCAGATCTCGCTGGACTCCCGTCCGTATACCGTTATCGGGGTGATGCCGTCCTGGTTCAAATATGAGGGCAAAATGGGCGGAGCCCGGACTCAGATCTGGCTCCCTGTCCGGCATGAAGCTCCGGCCAGTCTCCTGCAGACGTACGAGGATCACGAGTTCATCGGCCTGGCGCGCCTCGCGCCCGGCGTCACGCCTGGGGCACTCTTCCACCAACTCACTACAGTTCAGAAGCAGATCAAGGCAGTTCATGCGGGTCCGTCCGTCCGCGATAGCGCCATGGGACGCACTTTGCTGGACGATGCGGTTGCCGACTATCGCACTCCACTGATCACCCTTTTCGCCGCTACGGGCTGCGTTCTGCTGATCGCCTGCCTGAACGTCGGCAGCCTGCTGGTTGCGCGCACAGCCGCGCGGCGCAAAGAGCTGACGATCCGTACAGCGCTCGGTGCCCAGCGTCTGCGTCTCTTTCGTGAACGCCTTATCGAGAGCTGCATTCTCTCTTTTGGTGGAGGCATTCTCGGAATCCTTCTCGCCAGCGCGGCGATTTCGTGGCTCGTCCACATGCGTCAGGATATGAACCGCGTCGATGGCATTCACATCGATGGCGTGGTTGCGGTCTTCACCGTGGTGGCCATGTTCATCTGCGCGTTGTTCAGCGGCGTCATCTCTCTTTCGAGCATCAACAGCAAATCGCTGCTTGCTCCCCTTCAGGAGTCGTCACGGGGCAACAGCGGGAGCCAGTCGCGTACGGGTCTGCGCCGGGCTCTGCTTGCCGCGGAAGTCGGGCTGACTGTTGTGCTGCTCGTCGGCGCCGGCCTGCTTCTCAAGAGCTATGTTCGGCTGCGCAATACGGATCTTGGTATTCGGAGCGAGAACGTGCTCACCATGCGCTTCGCGCTGCCGGCAGTTCGCTATGACAAGCCTGAGCAGAAAGCCGCATTCTTCGAAGGGGTTCTGCGTGGAGTTCGCGCGGCGCCTGGCGTGGAAGCGGCGGGACTCATTACCACGGCTCCCGGTCAGGGCTGGGGCGGAGATCGACTCATTTCGGTTCCGGAGCATCCACCGGCCCCGAAAGGCTCCAGTCTCGATTTCATGATTCGCGCCGCCGATCCGGGCTACTTCGCCGCCGCCGGAATTCCTGTGCTTCGTGGCCGCACGTTCGCCTCCTCCGAGCGCGTGGATCACGCGAAGGTCGCGCTCATCAGCCGGACGGCCGCGGCTCGCGCTTTTCCCAACGAAGATCCTCTGGGCAAGCACATTCGCATTGAGTTCACCGGGGAGGTTTTCGAGATCATCGGCGTGGTGGGCGACACGCGATGGAGTGTGGGCCAGCCGGAAAATCCTACGTTTTACCAGCCTGTTCTTGGCAACAACAACGACTTTGCCACTCTTTTTGTTCGCTCCACTCATGACGTGGAGACGCTTGCCGTGCCTTTGCAGCGTGTGATCAATGCCATGGATCGCGATCTGCTCGTTTCGGATGTGGAAACTCTTTCTGAATCGATCGAAAAATCCACGCTCGGTTCGCAGTTCAATTCGCTGCTTGTGATGGGCTTCGCCGTGATCGCTTTGGTGCTCGCGGCCGCGGGGCTTTATGGGGTGCTTGCTTATCTCGTTACGCAGCGCACGAACGAGCTTGGAGTGCGAATTGCTCTGGGGGCGCGGCGAATGCAGATCCTTTCTCTGGTGCTGCTGGATGGGTTGCGGCCGGCGGTGTTCGGCCTTGTTGCCGGACTTGTTGGGAGTGCGGCTGTCGCGAAGCTCATTCGATCTTTGCTCTACGGGGTTGAGCCGTGGGATTCGACCGTGTTCCTGATCGTGGTTGCGGTTCTGCTTACGGTCGCGGCTCTGGCTTGTACGATTCCGGCGTGGCGAGCGTCGAAGCTCGATCCTTTAGTGGCTTTACGGGTGGAGTAGATGTGTCTCGCCGAATAAACTGAGGGTTGCGGGACCTCACCCCATTGCAGCGGCGGACGGCGATTTTTATCGCTCTCGCCGCGATGGCTTTCTTCGCCAAGCTCTGGCTGGCGTTGAAGACTTACGGCACGAATGACGTTTATACGTATGAACGGTTCGGGCTGTGGTCGCAGTATCTTGGGGCGGAGCTTTACCGGATTGCGCCGGATCTGAATCATCCGCCGTCGATGCTGCACTTTCTCAGCGGCATTCTTCGGCTTTCCGATTTCACTCATCTTCCCTTTCATTTCTGGCTGCGGTTCTGCGGGATTCTCGCGGACGTGGGCTCGCTCTGGCTGGTGTGGCGAATTGTGGGCGGGCGCGCGGCTGTGCTGCTGATTGCGATTTCGCCGATCAACATTCTGGTCTCCGGCTTTCATGGCAATACGGATCCGGTGATGATTTTCTTCGTGCTGCTGGCGGTGTGGCTGGCGGGTTCTCGCGATCGCGCCGTGCTCGCCGGTGCTGCGTTCGGACTCGCGTTCTGCATCAAGATCACGCCCGTCATTGCGGCGCCGGTTCTGTTGTTCTGGCTTCCCGATTGGCGTCGTCGCGCGAAATTCTTCGGCGCCGCCGCGGCGGTTGTGATTGCCGGATGGTCGCCGTTTCTCTTCGACGATCCGGCCGCGGTCATCCAGCAGGTGTTCGGCTATCGAAGCAGCTATGGATTGTGGGGCGTGTCGTGGCTGCTGCGGAAGCTGGCTGTCGCTTTGCCCGTGACGTGGCGGCTGGACCTTATATATAGCCAGATCGGCTCTGTGCTCGTGCTGATTGCCGTCGCGATTCTTTCGTTCGCGATGAGCCGCATGGGGAAACGGCCGTCACTCTACGCGCAGGCGGGGATGGCGTTTCTGTTCTTCTTCGTCTTCACCGGCGGATTCGCCATGCAGTATCTGGTGTGGCTCACGCCGTGGATCGCCGAACTCGGCGTTGCGCCGGTAGCGCTGTTTATGGCGACAGGTTCCGTTTTTCTGCTGGTTGTGTACAACTACTGGACGCTCGGCGCGCCGTGGTATCTGGCGATCGCCTATCCGTGGACGACGCATCAGTATTTCCAGGCGCTGTGCTGGCTGTCGGTCATCGTGATGGCGTGGGCGGCGTGGGGGCGCATTCGCGGCGGCGAGTTTCGGTTGCCGGTTTCACCTGCGCTCGCGGCGGTGGGCGCAGCGGTGTTCCTGATTTATCCGGCGTACGTCCACATGAAGCGCGATCGGCTGGCTATATCTCCGGTCTATGCGCAGGACGACGCGCTCTACACAGAAGCAGACATTTACCACAATCTGGCCGAGCAGTTATTCCAGCGCGGGCGGCGGGCAGACGCGAACACGGTCGAGTCGCGGGCCGAAGTCATGGAGACGAAGGCGGAGACAATTACTTCTGCTCTGCAGCGGGAGCAACCGGCGCGCGCATCCGTGATGACGCCGGAAAATCTGGTGGAAGCTTCGCTCGACGATTACAATCGCGGCGATTTCGCGCAGTGTATTTACGATGCGACGCAATCGCTGAAAGCGCGGCCCGGTATGCCCGCCGCATGGAACAACATAGTCCTTTGCAATGGCTCTTTGGGGAAGTGGAAAGAAGCTGTTCAAGCGGCCCAGGAAGGCGTGAGGCTCGAACCGGAGGTCGCGGAGGCGCGGGAGAATCTCGAGTGGGCTCGTTCGGAGGGCCGTCCGTGACCGGGCTCGCGTTTGGCGAGCTGTTTGCATTGTTAAAAGCGTGCAACACGAGACACAGGCCCGGAGCGCGGCGAGAAAATCCTCCCATTGAAAACACTGCTACTGCTATTCCCCTGAATTCCCTCTGAATCCCATCAATATCCTCATCGCCGCACCGGGCCTGGTTATACCAGGCCTTTTGCTTTTGATGCAGCATTGACAGTACTTATTGCCCGGTGGCAGTCGCGTGCCATGAGACGGCACGCTGAGAGACAATGGAAACCTATGGCAAAACTTGGATTTCTCGGTCTGGGGCTCATGGGTTACCCGATGGCGCGCAATCTTCTGCGGGCCGGACACAACGTGGCGGTGTGGTCGAAGACAACATCGAAATCCGCGCAGTTAGCCAGCGAGGCTGGGGCTGTGGCGTGCGCAACGCCGGCGGAAGTCGCGAAACAGGCGGACGTGGTGTTCCTCTGTGTGGGTGACACGGCGATGGTCGAGGAGGTTTTGCTCGGCAAGGACAGCATAATCGAGGGCGGCCGGAAGGGAATGGCTGTCGTGGATACGAGCACGATCCTCCCTTCGGCCAGCGTGAAGATCGGCGAGAAGTTCGCGGAGAAG
>DASYCD010000334.1:0-5779 GCA_036500405.1 Bryobacteraceae bacterium | reverse complement strand
ACGCGCGCGTCGCTGATGTCGATGGTCTGCTGATAGCTCTTCAGATCCTGCTGGGCAAGATCGAGCATGGATTCGGCTAACTGCGCGGCGATGAACTGCTGCGCCACGTTAAATGAAAGCGTGCGTTCGTTATCGAGCACTGTGGAACGAACCACCGAGGTCTGATCTTTCGCCGCCTGCAGCCGGTTCTGGCGCTTTTTGCCGCGCTCGATCGTATAGCCGACGCCTAGATCGAACTGCGCCGTGTTGTTGAAGTAATCGGCCGAGCCGAGCTGCGAGAGGTTGAAGAACGGGATGAACTGGGAATCCCACGCGAGAGAAGGATTGGGTCGCAAATTCGCGGTCACTTCGTCCGCCAGACTCTGGTTGATCGTCGTGCGAGCCGCCTTCAGGGAATGATTGTGCTTCGCGGCCAGCTCCAGCGCCTGATCCAGCGTGATTTTCACCGGCGGCGAGGGCTGCTGGGCGTACGCCATGGCGCCCGTCAGCGCGAAAAAACAAATAAAACGATGTGCTTCCACAATCTTCCTCTTCCTGACTACCGGAAAAACAGATCGCTGCAGGACGTGAAATCCCGGCCTGCCTGTGCGCGAATACACACGAAGCGGCCTGGCGAATTCCTGTAATGCAGCCTGAATCTGGTGAGACTAAACGAGGGAAGGTGGACCGCGAGTGAGAGACGAACGTACCGTGCGGGATTCGAAGTAGGGTGCCGCGGCCAGCGGCGACTCCAGGCTCAGAGCTTCCGGAGCGTGAATCACGTGGACAACCGCGATCTCGCTCGCCGTCATGTGAGCCGTGGAGCAGACGCTGCACTGGTCGGCCGGCTGGTTCAGATGGTGCGAGTGCGCCGCCGAAAGCGATGCCGCGGACACGCAGAGCATCGCCGCGAGCGCAAGGAACACGGCGACAATCCGCATTTTGCGGGGCATTCGCATCTCAAATGAAGATATCACTGCTTGGGCGCCGGCTGCGCGGTAGCGGGCTGCTCCTTCGTCTTGTCGTCCGGGGTCGGCTTATCATCCGTCGATTCGAATGTAATGGTGGCGCCGGCGGAGTATTTCTGATACTGCCGCCATTCGATGTCGTTTCTGCTGCCAAAGTGTTCGTTGCGCATTGTCACTTCGGATTTGAGGGGCAGAAGGAAACTCTCATCGCCAATTTTCTGGGTATCGTAATCGACCGACTGGTTTACATCCTGCACGGGGAAATCGGCGGGAATCTCAGGTACGACGGTGATCCGCAGCGGAATGTTGTCTCCCCGCTCCACGTAAAGCAGCCCGTGGAACCCCGCCGTAATCTCCTGCTTTTCGAAAGCGACGGTCTCGTGCGAATATTTCTGCTCCACCCGGTAAGAGAACACGTGCGTCAGGTTGCCGCGAATATTCCCCCATCGCTCCCAGCGGAATTCGGTGTGGGTGGCGGGGTCAAAAACCTCAGCGAGCAGAGTCGCCCACTCTCCGCGTGAAATAGATCCTCCGATCGATTCCCAGGTTTTACCGATCGTAGGGGTGTCGTTCCGCTGAATCAGCTGGTAGTTCTCCTTATGATCGAAGAATGTGAGCTTCTCAATCAGGTGATCGTACGGGCTCCAGGAGCCCTCCTTGCCGGGCTGGAAGTGCATGTCGACGGAGCGCCACGTCACCTCCTTACAGATGAAATCCGGCAGCGTTTTCGTGTATTCGCGTGCGAAGGATGTTACCTCGTCCAGCGCTTTCGCCTTTTCCGCTTCCGAAGGCGCCGGAGGACCGGTCGGCGTCGGAACGGTCATCGCGATCTTCGCCGGCGCAGGCTTCAGCGACGCCGTCTCATTCACCATCTGGACCAGCACCGCCACCGTCTTCGGACCGACGCCATCCGACTGAAGTTCCTCCACCACCTGTGGCGTCAGCTTTTCGGAAAGTTTGATTTCGGTGAGGAACTTTGCAACATCTTTATCGGAATTCTTCTGCTGAACCGAGGATTTGACGAACTCAACGAGCCGCGCGATGGTGAGCGTTTGCTGCGCCCATGCGCTTATCCCCAATAAAATCAACGCGGCCGCACTAACGGCGACAGCGGGCGATCTGAACCGCATATTCTATATTGTCGCACCGGAAAACAGATTGGTTTCATCAGAATGCGGAAGTTCCGCCCCAGCCAATTGGCCTTCTGCCTTCGCCCCGCACGGGTTCGCCCCAAATGCGGTGGCGCCGGCTCTGGCGGTACCGAAGATTAGAGGTAATCATGCGACTCCTGCTGGGGTGCGCGGGCAGTCTGATTTTGCTTGCCACTGGTTCGACCGCCGCTGCCACCGGCGTCACCAATTCCCCGCGTTTCGAGGAATTGATCCGGCAGGGTCGCGCCGCTTTTCTCGCGTCCGATCCGGACCGCGCTGAATCCGCTTACAACGCCGCGTGCCCGGCAGACGCTGTTGCGTCGTATCCCGTTGCGGACGCCGTGATGTGCGAGAACCTCCTTGCCTCCGTCGATGAAGCCCGCGGAAACCTGGCCCGCGCCGAACAGCGATATCGGGAGGCCGCCTCCCGTGCGGAACAGGCGGGGAATCTGTACCGGCCGATTTACTGCGTTCGCCTGATCGACCTGGGAGCTTACTATCACCGGCGCGGACGCGACGCGCCTGCGGAGCAGACCCTCCTGCAGGCTATCGATCTCGCGCGGCAGTTGACGGCCGTAGTTCCGGATCTCCTGCCGAAAGCCCTGATCCGTCTCGGCTCGCTCTATGCCGATTCGTCCCACCCGGACCGCGGCCGGGCGCCGCTCGCCGAAGCGCTCGCGATGGCGAACCAGTCGAATCTTTCCGCCGCCGAGATCGCGTTTGCTCAAAATGGACTGGGCAAGCTGGAACTCGCCTGCGGTCATCCCCTGGATGCGGAAGCCCATTTGCGTGAAGCCGTCTCACTTGCCGAAGCGGCGTGGGGAGAGGACCATCCTGGCGTGGCCGCCTACCAGACCAATCTGGCGATCGCGCTGATCGCCGAGCATCAGTTCAGCCGCGCGCGGTTGCTGCTGCAACGCGCGCAATTCGTCATTGAATCGAAAAATCGGGAATCCAGGAATCACGCGCCCGGTCTGCAACTGGCTGCCATTGATGCGGAACTCGCCCGAGTCGCCGCCAGCGAAGACAAGAGAGCGGAAGCCGGGGATTACGCCATGCGATCACTTGAGATTCTCCACCTCCAGCCCGAACCGCACGCCGCCGCAATCGCCGCCGCGAAAGTAACGTTATCGTCGGTATATATCCAGTTACACGATTTGGCGGCTGCCGAAAGTATATTGCCGGATGCCGTTGCAGTGGAGCGGCAGATAGCAGTCAGTCCGCAAACCCTCGCGGCCTCCATCCAGCTATTAGGCCAGCTTCGCGCAGAACAGCGCGACTGGCGCGCCGCGGAGAGGCTTTATCGCGAATCTGCGGCTATTTACGGCGGAGGCAACGCCCCGGTGCTGCTGGCCCTGGCCAATGTCCTGAAGCAGGCGGGCGGGTCGAAGCAGGAAATTCGCCATCTGGAACAGCAGGCTCGCGAGATATCGCAGGCGGAAAAGCGGCCCGGCGAATCCCGTGGGCCCAGGGGTACCTGATTAACTAAAGTGAAGTCTGCAAAGCAATTTCGCTCTTTCCTATACGCGCCGCAACACTTAAGATGGAATATGCGCCGCATCCTGCCAGTGCGGAAACGCTGGCGCGATCGAGGGTCATATTGACAACGAACGGTCGTTCGCGGTGCGCCGCGATCATACTCACAGTGGCTGCGGCGATGTGCGCGCCGCTTTCTTACGCTCAGGTTCTTAGCGGCGATCTCACGGGCTCTGTTCTCGATCCCAGTGGAGCAGCTATCGCGGGGGCGCAAATCAAAGCCGCCAACACCGCGACGGGCGTCGAATCCACAATTCAATCCGGTTCCACTGGCGCCTATCGGCTCGCGGATCTTCCCGCCGGCGATTACACCCTGAATGTCACGGCGCCGAGCTTCGCGCCTTCCACTGTGAAGGGCGTAATCGTCAGCGGCAGCCGCACTTTGACGATCAATGTCACGCTGCAAGTCGGCAACGTGTCGTCCCGCATCGATGTGCAGGCCGATGCCGAAATCGATACCACCAGCGCGACAATCGGAACTACATTCAACGATCGCTACTCGCGCGATCTCCCCGTGCCCACCATTGGCGCGCTGGGCGTTTTGAATCTTTCGCTCCTGTCGGCGGGCGTCGCCTCGAATGGCGGCCTGCAGATCGGAACCGGGCCATCAGTCGGCGGCACGCGTCCCCGCGCCAACAACTTCACTGTGGATGGCGTGGACAACAACAATCGCGCGAATACCGGCGCGCTCGCGGCCGTCCCGAATGACGCCACGCAGGAATTCACGTTTCTGCAAAACCAGTTCGGTTCCGAGTTCGGCCACTCGTCAGGCGGCCAGTTCAACGTGCTGGTGAAGACTGGCGGCAACAATTTGCACGGAAGTCTCTACGAATATTTCCAGAACCGCAATCTGAATGCGATGGATGAACAGTTCACGAATGCCGGAATTACCGGCAAGCCGCGTCTCGATTCCAACCGGTTTGGCGGAACTGTCGGCGGACCCATTCGTCGCAACAAGCTCTTTTATTTCGCCGATCTCGAGTATTCGCCAACCGGCAACGCCGTGACGCCTGGTCAGATTCTGGCGCCCACATCCGCCGGCTATACAACGCTCGGCGCAATGTCCGGCTTGAGCGCGGGAAACCTCGGAGTTCTCAAACAATACGTGAGCCCCGCGCCTTCAGCCAGCAGCTCCATCACAGTGAATGGCGCCACGATTCCGGTGGGCATTCTGCCAATCGTGGCGCCCAGCTATTCGAACGCATTCAACGCAGTGGGTAGCGGAGACTATTACGCCTCCGATAAGGACCAGGTACGTGTTCGTTACCTGCTCAATCGCACAAGCCAGATCGATAGCGCGCCCGTTTTCCCGGCCTTCTACACGCAGGCGAGAATCATCAGTCACCTCGCCAGCATCACGGAATACCACACGTTTTCGCCGTCCCTGATCAATGAGGCGCGCATCGCCTACACGCGGTTCACCAACAACACGCCCGCTGGAAATTTCCAATACCCCGGTCTCGATGCCTTCCCCACTATCCAGATCGCGGACCTCAACGGCCTCCAACTGGGCCCCGATCCCACAGCCCCCCAGTTCACCGGCTCCAACACTTACCAAGTCGCCGATAACCTGACCTGGACTCACGGACGCCACACCATCAAGACCGGCTTTTCGGCGCAGTGGGCCATCGCGCCCATCCGTTTCTCGCAGAACGTGCGCGGAGACTACGAATACAGCTCGCTCGATTTGTTTCTCCGCGATATTACGCCCGACCAGGCCGCAAACCGCACCATTGGCAACCCGACTTACTACGGCAATCAGCACGAGTTCGAAGCCTACATTGCCGATTCCTTCCGCGCCACGTCGCGCCTGACCGTAGATCTCGGTCTTCGCTATGTGCACCAAAGCGTGCCTCTCGGAGAACAGCAGCAGGCGCTGAACGCGATCGCCAGCGTGCCCGGTGTGATCGAATTCAACGCGCCGCAAGCGCAGTTCTGGAATTTCGCGCCGCGTCTCGGCGTCGCCTGGTCGCCGGATGCGTCCGGTCATACGTCGATCCGCGCCGGATTCGGCATGGCCTACGATCCGCTTTACGACAACATCGGCACTAACTCCGAGCCGCCGCAGTTTGCAATCAATGTGGATGAAACCGGCAGTGGCGTGGCGAACTTCCTTTCGAAGGGCGGTATCACGCGCGATACCAG
>DASYCD010000333.1:0-2767 GCA_036500405.1 Bryobacteraceae bacterium | reverse complement strand
TCACGATGGCAAGGTCGAGATCTGGACCGACAGCCAGCAGCCCGCGCCTGGGCGCATGTCCGTCGCGCAGACGCTCGGCATGCCGCAGGACAATGTCATTCTCCACTTCACGCGCGGCGGCGGTGGCTTCGGGCGCCGTCTTACGAACGACTACATGGTGGAAGCCGCCTGGATCGCGAAAGAAGCCGGCGTTCCCGTTAAGCTGCTCTGGTCGCGCGAAGACGATATGGAGCACGATTTTTATCGACCCGGCGGCTTCCAGTATCTGAAAGCCGGGCTCGATGGCTCGGGCAAAATCGTCGCGTGGCGCAACCACTTCGTCGGTTACGCCGAAGGGACCACACCGGTCACCGGCACCATCGGCGCTACCGAATTCCCGCAGCGCTTTGTTCCGAACTACCAGCTCCATATTTCGACGATGCCGCTGGGTCTGCGAACCGGCGCACTGCGCGCTCCCGGCAGCAACGCCATCGCGTTCGTGATCCATTCGTTCCTCGATGAACTGGCGCAGGCTGCGGGTAAAGATCCCGTGCAGTTCCGGCTCGAACTGCTCGATTCCGAAATCCCGGCTCTGGCGCAAACCAACGGCCGTGGCGGTGGCGGCGGATTCAACGCCTCGCGTGCCCGCGGCGTACTGCAGATGGTGGCTGAGAAATCGAACTGGGGCAAGACTACACTGCCAAAAGGTACAGGCATGGGCGTCGCATTCCACTTCAGCCATCAGGGGTACTTCGCGGAAGTCGCTCAGGTCTCAGTGGATTCGGCAAAAAAGGTGAAGGTACAGAAAGTCTGGGTGGTGGGCGATGTCGGCAGTCAGATCATCAATCCCGGAGCCGCGGAAAATATCTGCCAGGGCGGCGTGATCGATGGTCTCAGCGAGGCCATGTCCCAAAAAATCACCATCGAAAAAGGCCGCGTGGAGCAGACGAATTTCCACCAGCACACCATGGTGCGGCTGGAACAGTCACCGCCGGAAATTCAAATCCACTTTCTGACTTCGAACAATCGGCCGACCGGTATGGGCGAACCGTCGCTGCCGCCGATTGTGCCCGCGCTGACGAATGCCATCTTCGCGGCGACCGGCGTGCGCGTGCGCTCGCTGCCGCTGTCGGATTCCGGCTTCAGTTGGGCCTGACCTTCGTAAAAGAGGGCAGATCGCCTGCCCTCTTTTTATTCGCGCTCGCCTTTCTCTGCCCGGCGGCGCATGCCACCGATGACCGCGCCGTAAAATCTCCGGACGGAAAACTCGAATTCCGTCTTTTCAGCTCGCTGCCCGAAGGGTCCATCCTGAGCTGCCTTGCCTATCAGATTTGGCGCGACGGGAAACCGCTGATCGACACGTCCTATCTCGGGCTCGACATCCTTTTTCAGGAACCGCTGCTCGGCGAGAATGTTGGGCTCAGCGCGGACAAACCCATCCACGGCCCGAACTACAACGGACTCTGGACTGATTACCTGCAGACCAGCACCACCGGCCGGCGCCTTCAATTCGAAGTCCGCGTCTGGAATGACGGCATCGCGTTTCGCTACATGGTGCCGCGCTCCGCGCTGCTATTCGATCTCGCGATCCTGGACGACACGACGCAGTTCCGCTTCGCAGGTGACGCGCCCGGAAAACTTCCGTCGAGCACCGCGCTGCCTTTCGCACACGAGCTGCCGGGTGGCGGCTGGCTCGGCATTTACGGCGAGTCTTCCATGGAGCTTCGGCGCCTCGATGACAACACCCTGACCATCCACCTTCCCGGCGGCGTCCCGGAACAAAAAGCCGCGCTAGAGGCGAAAACGCCCTGGACCGGTCCCTGGCACATCCTCGTCTTCACCGAGAGCCGCGAAAAGCTGTCGCAATCGGAAATTCTTCGCGACCTTCAGTAATTCCCGCCACGCACTACCGTCTTCACTAACGAACCGTTCAGTGCAGCGTCCCACTGAGACAACAAAGGAAAGCCATGACGAGAAGAACGCTTTGGGCAGGGGCTTTGGCCGGACTATTGGCGGTGACACCGATTTTTTCCCAGGAGCACGACATCTCCGGCGCCTGGCAGGGAACTCTGCATACGCCGAGGGGTGATCTTCGCGTCGTGATGAAGGTGTCAAAGGATGCGAGCGGCTACAAGGCCATGATGTACAGCATCGATCAGGGCGGTAACGGACTCCCGGCGAGTTCGGTCGCCCTGCAGGGCGGCAATATCAAAATCGCGGTCCCCGCGCTTGGTGGCGTGTACGAAGGGAAGTTCAGCAATACAGACGGCACAGCGATTACCGGCACGTGGACCCAGGGGGCCGCGACCCCACTCGATATGACCCTGGCGACCGAAAAAACAGCCTGGACGATCCCCGAACCGCCTCCGCTGCCGACGCCTATGGCGGAGAACGCAGATCCTTCCTGGGAAGCCGCGACCATCAAGTTGAGCGATCCGGAGCGGCAGGGCATCGGCATCAACATGAACGGGCGCAATTTCTCCACGCACAACACCACGCTCCGGGATCTGCTCACCTTCACCTACGGACTGCATCCGAATCAGATTCTGGGGGCGCCGGGTTGGGTGGAGACCGACAAATTCGATCTCGCCGCCAGACCGGATACGCCCGGCATGCCAAGTGATCTCCAGATCAAAAGCATGATGAAGAAACTGATCGCCGAGCGTTTCAAGCTGAAGTTCCACACCGAAAAGAAAGAGCTCTCGGTCTTTCTCATCACCGTCGCCAAAGGTGGCCCGAAGCTGACGAAGAATGACAGCGACCCCAAGGGACTTCCGGGGCTTGGTTT
>DASYCD010000332.1:0-6817 GCA_036500405.1 Bryobacteraceae bacterium | reverse complement strand
CAACAATCGCCGCCCGTCGCCTTTCGCGCCGGAATATAGGCCGCCAGAGCAGCCAGCCCCAGGATCGCGGCCCCCAGCACCGCAAATTGCGTATCCCCAAAATCTACGGTCACCTGTGCGGCGCTGGTCTCCTTTGCGGGGAAATAGGCGATAAATAACTGCACAATGACGTGGTCGATCAGCAGCGCCGCCCCAATTCCGCACAATGCCAGCGCGACGCTCTTCCACATCGTTAAGCGCAGCAAGGCGCCCCGCCACGCTCCCAGCGCCATGCGCACCCCAAGCTCGCGCGTGCGCCCGCTCACGTCGTAGGAGACCATGCCGTACAGTCCAATCAGCGCAAGCCCGATCCCCGTCGCTCCCATCGCAATCAGAACGGCGCCCGCTATGCCAATACCTCTGCTGAACCACCTCAGTTGTTCTCCCCAGGCATGCGACCCCGGAACTGCCTGCCGTGGGTCAAGCGCACGCACGGCGTTTCGCGCTGCCGTCACCAGCGCCGCGCGGTCACTGCGCGCCCGAATGTAGAGCCTCATCGCGGGCCACACGCTCGACTGCTCCACCGGCAGAAAAATCATCTGCGGCGGCGGAATAACAATCATTTCGTCATAGTTCTGAATCCGCCCCACTCCCACGATTTCCGTCCAGGGTTCCTTATCGCCCCCCAGACGGACCCGCTTCCCCACTGGATCCTGCCCCGGCCATGTCGCCTTCGCCAGACTCTCGTTGACCACCGCGATGCGTGCCGCCCCGAACCCATCTGTGCCGCGAAAACCACGCCCCCGAAGAATCGAAATTCCCTGCGCATCGAAAAAATGCTGATCCGCCAGGACGCTGTAAACGGACGCCGCCGAAGCGTTCGAGACGTCACGACGCATCGATATCGGACTCGCGCCAGACGCAAACGTGATCGCGCTCGTTCCGGTAGCGGCGCGAATCCGATCGCCCAGTGTTTCGTAGAAATGCCTCGCCTCGTCCGTGTGGAACCGCTTCACCGCGGGATCGAATGTAATCGCAATCGTATTGCCGCTATCGAATGCCGAGTCGGTAATCGACTTTTGGGCTTCGCGCAGCCACACAAAAATGATCCCGGTCACCGTGAGCAGCACGAAGGCGATCATCACCTGTCCCGCTACCACCAGATTTCTTCCCCATAGCCGGCGGCCCCGCGGCGCCAGCGTCAGCCCGCGCCGGGTGACATGCAGAGCTGGCCACAAGCCCGAAAGAATCACGCTCGCCAGACCCACCAGAACGCTGAAGAAAAGAACTCGGCCATCGATGCGGAACGGCGTCACTTCGACTCCCTGCGAGATCTCGTAGATGATCGTATTCATCATGCGCAGGGGAATCGAGGCCAGCGCCACTCCCAGCGCGCCCCCCGCCAGCGCAATGAGGAAACTCTCCGTCAGCAACTGGCGAATCAGTCGCAGCCGCCCTGCTCCCAGCGACAAACGAACCGCGATCTCCCGCTTTCGCTTTGTCGCCCGACCGATCTGCAGCCCCGCGATATTCGCGCAAGCCACCAGCAGAACGCAGCCTGACAGCAGCATAATAGTGATCCCCAGCGAACCGCCGAATCCGTCCGTGCGGTATTTCATCACGCTCTGAACGACCATCCGTTGCTTTCGATCACGATTCGACGCGACCGTCGCCATCTCGGCCTGCGCCTCTGTCAGCGCCACACCGGACTTCAGCCGACCTGCCACGGTGAGCGTTCCGGTATCCCCGCCCACGCGCGTCGCCATCGTCAGCGGCACAAAGTAATCCGGATAATCCTCCGTCAGCGAGTCGTCGAAGGCGATAAAGCTCTTCGGCGTCACTCCGATCACCGTGAAAGGAGCGCCGCTGATCGAGACGCGCCGCCCAATGACGTGTTCGTCGGAATGAAATACGGTTTTCCAGAAAATATAACTGATGACGACGACGTTTTCCTCCCGCCGTGAAAACCCTCTTCCGATCGACGACGAAATGCCGAGCACATCGAAATAATTCCAACTCACCAGTTGACCGTCGCGCGTCTTCGCCGCCTCGCCTCCGCCCGGAGCGAATCCCGCGCTCAGACCGGTGAACGCCATCAGTCCCGCAAAACTCCTACTGTGATCGCGCACATCGGCGTATTGAGCCGCGGTGAGTCCCTGCGTTCCACCAGTTACCGACGTCTCATGAATACTGACGATTTCCTGCGGACGGTAGACCGCCAGCGGCCGCAGCAGCATCGCGTCCACCACGATGAACATCGCGCAGTTCGCGCCCACACCCAGAGCAAGGGACAAAATCGCGATCGCCGTAAACCCCGGATTCCTCTTCCATCCGCGCGCCGCATACGTCAGATCACGCCAGAAGTCTTCGAGCCACGGAATCTGCCACGCGCTTCGGGAGTCCTCCATCGCGAGCGCGCGCGATCCGAATTCACGCCGCGCCTGTTCGAGCGCCTCCTTCGCCGGCACGCCACTCTCCTCGAGTTCATCGGCTCGCGTCTCGATGTGGAAGCGGATCTCATCCTCCATCTCCGCATCGAACTGCGCGCGATTCAGCATAGGCATCTCAGACCGTCCGCATCACTTGCTGGATCATCCGCACCAGCCGCTCGAACTCATCGGCCTCGCGCGCCAGTTGCTTCCGCCCCTCCGGCGTCAGCTTGTAGAAACGAGCCTTGCGGTTGTTTTCCGAAGTCCCCCACTCCGACGCCAGCCATCCCTTCACCAGCATTCGATTCAACGCGGGATAAAGCGAGCCGTCTTCGATCTCGAGGCCCTGTTCCGAAGCCTCCCGGATGCGCTTCGCGATTGCATACCCGTGCAGAGGCCCAGCGCGCAGGGTTCTGAGAATCAAAAGATAGAGGGTTCCCGGCAACAATTCGGGATTGGCAGGATTCTTTCCCATGTCCAGACAATACATAGTCCGGAAAGGGAAGTCAAGACTAGTGGAAGGAATTCCTACGCGAGCGCTAAATTCGGCTCCACGCTCTCCGACAACGGCGCGAACTCCCCTCGTCGAAACTTCTCCCAGGCCGCAGCCGCAATCATCACCGCGTTGTCCGTGGAAAGTCCCGGCGAAGGAAAATAAACCGGCAGCCCCGCCCACTGCGACCCCGCCGCAGCTCGCAATCCCGAATTACACGCCACCCCGCCCGTGATCACGATCGACCGCACATCCTCCATCTGCGAAGCAGCCGCAGCCGCATGCGCCAGCAACTCCTCGATCACCGCATGCTGAAAACTCGCCACGAGATCGAGCGTTTCCTGAGGCGTCACCGCCAGCCACTCCTCCACCGAAGGCCGTCGCACGCGCGCCATCTTCTTCCGCGTCTCAATCTCTTCCGCGATCCCGCGGCTCTCCACCCACCGCAGTGCCGCCGTCTTCATCCCGCTAAAGCTGAAGTCCAGCGCATTTCCTTTCATCCGCGCTGAAGTAAATCGCACAGCGTGCGGATCGCCATACGGCGCGAGGCGATCGATCACGGGCCCACCCGGATATCCGAATCCCAGCAGTTTCCCCACTTTGTCGAACGCCTCGCCCGCCGCATCGTCGCGCGTCTTGCCCAGCAGCCGATACCCGGTCTCGCTCACTTCATACAGATGCGTATGGCCCCCGCTCACCACCAGCGCGAGCGCGGGCAACTCCACCGGAGTTCCGCGCTGCCGGCCTTCCAGCATCACCGCCTGAATATGCCCTTCGATATGGTGCGCCGCAATCAGCGGAATCCCCGCCGCGAATGAAATTCCCTTCGCATAGGTCAGCCCGACAAGAAGAGCGCCCGCCAGTCCTGGCCCCGACGTCGCCGCGACTGCGTCCAGGTCCTTCCACCCAAGCCCGCCGGCGTTCGCCAAAGCTTCTCGCACCACCGGCGAAATCGCTCGCAGATGCTCGCGCGACGCCAGTTCCGGCACCACGCCTCCGTATTTCGCGTGCACGTCGAACTGGCTTGCTACCACGTTCGAGAGCACGCGGGTTCCGTCGTCCAGAACCGCCGCCGCCGTCTCATCGCACGAACTTTCGATCGCCAGGATGCGCATCAGCTTTCACTGTAACGGGCGGCGGGCGGCGAGCGCCTGGCGTGTGATAATTTAAGTGTTTCCTCCTTCATATGGCATACGTAATTGCGGAACCCTGTATCGGAACCAAGGATGCGGCCTGCGTCGACGCCTGCCCTGTCGACTGCATCCACCCCAAAAAGGACGAGGCCGACTTCCCGAACGTCGAGCTGATCTACATTGATCCGGTTGAGTGTATCGACTGCGGCGCCTGCGTTCCCGTCTGCCCGGTCTCCGCGATTTTCGCGTTGGACGATCTGCCCGAAAAATGGGCCAACTTCACCCAGATTAACGCCGACTACTTCAAGCGCTAAAACGCAGTATCGTCGAATTGCAGACTTAATCTCCTTTGTCTGCATAAACTTGTCGCGGAAAAGTACTTTCTGGCCGACTCCTCATGCCTAACATGCGACCGAGGAGATCGCATGACTATGACAACCATGGGCCGCGTCAACGTGGCAACGCCCGGAACCCCCGTTTCGCTCGCCACCGACCCGTCCATCACCGCCAGCAAACTATTCGTACAGGCCGTCCCCGGGCTCACCGGGAAGACGTATCTGGGCGCGCGCACGATGTCGAAGACAACTCTCGCCGGCGTCGCGCGAGTGCTTTCGGCCGGCGACAGCTTCTTTCTGGAATCCCAGGACGGAGCCGACGGCATCCGACTGAAGGACTACGCCATCGACGCCGACGTAGCTGGCGAAGGCCTGCTGGTGAGCTACTGGACCGAGTAGCACCGACGAGAGCGATGGCGCCTCGCGACATGCGCGGCGCCATCGCCCGGAACCTATGAAGCCGTGGCTATGGGATCGATTGCAGGAAGTTGTTCCAGCGAAGATACCTGACAGACTGCTTTGTCCGCGGCGATGATGGAATCAATGAGCCCTTTTCGGTGCAGATCGAGCGCTACGGCGAGATGCAGTGAGTCCAGGGTTCGCAATCGATTGGACAGCCCGTTTGCCTCAATGAGACGTTCGGCTATTTCGTAATGTCGAATGCGCAGCGATACCAGCCGGATCGGCCGCCTCGTCCGAGACGGTCACGCTGACCCGCTGATGCTCGCTCAGAGCGAGCGGCTCACTTGGCTTGAGGACACCATCCTCGTAAACCGCGGAAAGTGTCTTGACCATACACTCCCATTTTGGTCGAAACCTGAATTAGCCTCGCCGCGCAGGCCGGTACGTAGCCGACTGAATGTCCGTCTCCCAGACCTTCACCTCAGCCACTTCCACCGGATTCCCATCCCCGCCGCCGATCACTTCCTGCAGCTTCTCAGCGATATAAACCGCCATATTCTCCGCCGTGGGATTCACCGTATCGAACGGCTTCATCTCGTTCAGGAACACATGATCCATCGGCTCGCACGTATCCCGCAACGCCTTCTTCAGCGCCACAAAATCCGCCAGCATCCCGATCCGATCCAGCTTCTCCCCGCGCACCACCACCTGCACCCGGTAATTGTGCCCATGCACGTTTTCGCACTTGCCTCGGTATTCCCTCAGCGCATGACCGGCCGCGAACGTGTGCTCCACTGCGACTTCAAACATTGAAAAATTTCTCCACTTCGGCGAAATCCATGGAAAACGAATAATCCGGCAGGCTGTCGAAAAAGACCTGACCGTAACGCTGCCTCGTAATCCGGTGGTCCAGAAGGGCCAGCACCCCGCGATCGGCCCGCGTGCGGATCAGCCGCCCAAAACCCTGCTTGAGCGAGATCGCCGCCTGCGGAATCTGGTAATCGTAGAAAGGATTTCCGCCCGCTTCACGCACATTGCGGATCCGCGCATCCACAACCGGATCACTCGGCACCGCAAACGGCAACTTATCAATAATAACGCAGCTCAACTGCTCCCCCGGCACATCCACGCCCTGCCAGAACGACGATGTCGCGAACAGCACGCAGTTCGGCGTCTTCCGAAATTCATCCAGCAGCGCCGTTCGCGGCCCCGTCCCCTGCGTCAGCACGGGATATTCCACCATGAAACTCACCCGGTCGTGAATCTGCCGCATCTGCATGTAGCTGGTAAACAGCACGAACGCCCGCCCGCGGCTGGCATTGAGGATTCGCACAATTTCCTCGCTCGCCGCCTTTACCCACGCCGGACTCGCCGGCGGCGGCAGATTCTGAGGAATATACAGCAGCGCCTGCGACTGGTAATCGAAATGGCTCGGCACAATCAGCGTCCGGGCATCGCCGAGTCCCAGCCGCGATTCCACATATTCGAAGCTGCCCGCCACCGCCAGCGTCGCCGAAGTCAGTACCGCCGCATCCACCTTGCTCCACAAATGCTCCCGCAGCAGATCCGCCACATCGATCGGCGTCGCCTGCAGAAAAATCCCCCGGCTTCGGCGCTCCGTCCAGTACACGTACCCGGGATTCTCCCCGTCGATCAGCAACTGCAGCGCCTCCCGCATTTCAAGCGCCCGCCGGAACAATGGAATCACCTCCTGCGGCGCCTCCGCAATCAGCTTCAGATGCCCCGCCAGCAGCTCGAACGCGGCGAGAAGATCCTGATAAATCTCGCCATACAACGCCCGGAATTCATCGCGGCCATTGAACGTCGCGCGCCCATCCTCCCCCGGCAGCCGCCCGAAGAAATTCAGCGATATTTCTTCTAGCCGCGTCAGAATCCGGTCCAGCTCTTCCGACCCGAACCGCCGGATCCTCGACAGCGCCGCGATATCCCGCCGCAGATCCAGCACCTGATACGTGCTCACCCCAAATCCGAAATACTGCCCCGCCACATCTTCAATCTCATGCGCTTCATCGAAGATCACAGCGT
>DASYCD010000331.1:0-5645 GCA_036500405.1 Bryobacteraceae bacterium | reverse complement strand
GAAGAATTTCGCGGCTTCGGCAATGTTGAGCCGCGCTATATCGGCGATCGTGAGGTCATTGATCTTGACGTTCAGGGCTTCCGGGCGCAGGCGTGAGCCGTGGCAATCCGGACATTTCGTATAGCCGCGATAGCGGCTCAGCAGAACGCGGACGTGAACCTTATATTTCTTTGTTTCGAGGTAGCCGAAGTACTGGCGGATGCCATCCAGCTTCGTTTTGCGATCGCCTTCGAGAACCAGATTGCGCTCGGTTTCGGAGAGGTCGCAGAACGGCATGTCGAAGCGAACACGGCCCCGCGCCTTTTTCTTAAAATCGTCCAGCCATTCGAGGCCGCTGGGCTTGGTCCAGGGCTCGATGGCTCCTTCGTCGATCGAAAGGCCGCGGTTCGGAATCGCGAGATCGAGCGAGTAGTCGATCGTGTTGCCGAAGCCCTGGCAGCGCGGGCAGGCGCCGGCGGGGCTGTTGAAGCTGAACAGAATCGGCTCGGGCGGATTGAATTCGATGTTGTCGTACTTGCAGCGGAAGCGTTCGCTGAACAACACGCGCTCCTGCGTCGCGACGTTCAGGAAAATGACTTCGCCGGACTCGCGGTAGCAGATCTCGACTGTATCGACAAGGCGCTGGTGCAGATCGGGGCCGATGGCGATGCGATCGGCCAGAACGTAGACCGGTTCCTTCCAGTCGATGCCCAGCAGAGATTCGGGCGTGGAGAACTCGAAGTTCGTACCGTTTTGCCAGAGGCGATTGAAGCCGCGCGTGCGGAGTTCGTTGAGCCGGTCTTTCGGGACATGATCCTCCTCGTGCTTCACCGGGAAGAACACGAGAAAGCGCGCACCGGCGGGTTCGGCGAGCATTGCCGCCGCCACGTGATCGACCGTATCGCGCTGGACGAGTCGCCCGCAGATGGGGCAGAAGGTGCGACCGGCGCGCGCCCAGAGCAGCCGCATGTAGTCCCAGATTTCGGTGGACGTGGCGACGGTGGAGCGCGGGTTCCGCGTGGTGTTCTTCTGCCGGATCGCTATCGCAGGCGCAATGCCTTCAATCTCATCGACGGCAGGCTTTTCCATACGTTCGAGGAACTGGCGCGCGTAGGCGGAGAGCGATTCAATGTAACGGCGCTGACCTTCGGCGTAGATCGTGTCAAACGCGAGCGAGGATTTGCCGGAACCCGAGACGCCGGTGACGACCGTCAGCGTGTTCAGAGGGATCTCGACGGTGATGTTCTTCAGGTTGTGAAGACGCGCACCTTTGACGACGATGCTGCCGGATGGCTCAGGCGGCAAGGCGGGGGTTTGCGCCACTCTAGTGCTGGGTTTGGAAGACAAGGGCGGGAAACTTCATTTTAACAAGGGAGCCGCCGTCACGCTCGTGTTGACATTCTACCCGAGAGGGAGTACGCTCAGGTAGAATGTCGACACGTAAACCCGAGGAAGAGCGAGTCGCTCTGTTGCAGGGGACGCTGGATCTATTGATCCTGCGCATGCTGCTGTTTGGAAAACAGCATGGGCTGGGGATCGCGCGTGGGATTCAGACGCTCAGCGGCGATGAGTTGCTGGTGGATCACGGATCGCTCTACCCTGCCCTTCAACGGCTGGAATCGAAGGGCTGGATTGACGCAGAGTGGGGAACGAGCGACAACAACCGCAAGGCGAGGTTTTATCGCCTGACCGCGGCAGGCAGAAAGCAACTCACTTCCGAAACCCGGCAGTGGGAACGCATTGTGGCGGCCGTGGGGCGCGTGCTGACGAGCGAGAATCCGGCGAGTTAGGAAGTATCTATGTTGTTTCGCGAGCGCACGGACAGCGATTTTCAGGACGAGATCGAATCGCATATCCGCATGGAGTCGGACCGGCTGATCGCGGAAGGGATGACTCCCGGCGACGCGCGCGCGTCGGCTCAGCGCACATTCGGGAACATCGGCGTATCTCGCGAACGGTTTTATGAGGCGCAGCGATGGATGTGGTGGGACGAACTGCGCCGCAATGTCCGGTATGGCCTGCGGTCGCTCGCGAAGAATCCGTCATTTACAGCGGCGACGGCCCTGACGATAGCGCTCGGAGTGGGCGCGAATACGGCGGTGTTCAGTCTGATGGACGCCGTGCTGCTGCGGCCGTTGCCAGTGGCAGATCCATCGTCTCTTGTTTTCGTGGCGGCCGCGGGTAAGCGCGGAATGCCCGAAGCGCCGCCCTACAAGGTCTTCTCTGAATTGCGGGAGAAGTCGAGCAGCTTTGAAGGCATGGCCGCTTACGCTACCGATGAGTTGCGTATCGAAATCGGCGGACATCCGGAGGCCGTAAATGGACAGATCGCATCGGGCAACTACTTTCAGTTGCTGGGGGTGAAAAGCTCACTCGGACGCGTGATGGACCGCAGGGATGACGATGCGCCGGTTGCGGTGATCAGCGATCGCTACTGGCATCGGAGATTCGCCGGCGATCCTTCCGCGATTGGGAAGACATTTTCGTGGGAAGGAAAGACCTACACGATCATTGGAATCACGCCGCCCGCATTTCTGGGGCTACGGCCTGGATTTGCCGTGGATGTTACGTTCCCGATCACGCGACAGATGGAGTCGCTGGGCGGGTATGACATTGTGGGGCGTCTGAAGCCAGGGATTGCGCGAGCACGCGCGGAATCGGAATTGACGGCCCTTCTGAGCGCAGCCTTGGCGGAACTGGGGACGCCGCGAAACGTAATTGAAGACCGCCTGCGACGGATCGAGTTATCGCCGGCCGGTCATGGCGCGGATACGCTGCGGGGCCGTTTTCGGAAGCCGCTCTATGCGCTGCTGGGAATCGCAGGCCTGGTTCTGCTGCTCGCTACCGCGAATATCGCGAACCTGCTGCTGGCCCGCGGTCTATCGCGACGCCGCGAGTTTGCAATTCGGCTCGCCACCGGCGCGGCCCGCATCCGTCTGGTGCGGCAACTCATCACGGAAACGCTGCTGTTGTTCGTTTTGGGCGCTATTCCCGGGATGTTTCTGGCGCGAACGGGCGTTGTTCTGGTGGCGCGGATGTTCGCTGAAGGACGCCGCTCAATCACGATTCAGGCGGACATCGATGGGCGCGTTCTCGCATTTGCGTTCGCGGCGACGCTGACCGCCGGCCTGGCTGCTGCGCTGTTTCCTGCGTGGCGAGTGTTCCGGAGCGATCTGGAGCAGGTGATCCGCGAAGGACAAACGCGGGCCAGCGATTCACGGGCGTATTCCACGCTGCAACAGATGCTGGTGGCGTCGCAGGTCGCTATATCGCTCGTCCTGCTGGCTGGCGCGGTGACGTTTGCGGGAACCCTTGCGAGGCTGCGGGATCTGGATCCGGGGTTTCGGAATGATGAAGCGCTGACGATGTCGGTCGAGTTGCCGGAAGGGTATGTGGAAGCGGGGAAATCCGCGCCGCTGTGGAACCGCCTGGAAGATGCGGTGCGCAGTATTCCCGGCGTGAAATCCGCCAGCATGGCCACGTACACGCCGCTTTCGCAGAGGGATCGCTGGAGACCGGTTGCGGTTCACGGGTATATTCCGGCAACTCCGGAAGACAGTGTCGCGCATTATGACCAGATTTCCGATGGATATTTCGAGACGCTCGGCGTGCCGTTGATGGAAGGGCGGCTGTTCACTGCGCAGGATACGGAAAACGCGCCGAAGGTGGCGGTGATCAATGAATCCGCGGCGCGGAAGTTTTTCGCGGGGCGAGATCCGGCCGGCCAGGTGGTGGCGTTCGATAAGAACGAATATCGAATCGTTGGCGTCGTGCGCGATACGAAGCACAACAGTCTGCGCGATCCGGCAGTACCGTTCGTTTTTCTTCCATTGCGGCAGGGGCTGAATCCGGAGCATCGAATCACGTTGTCGGTCGCGTCTGTCGCGCCTGGGGCTGAGACTGCGCTGCTGGAAGCGGTGCGGCGGCGAGTGGCGGATGTAGATCCTGGGCTGATGATCTCCGAAGTCATTACGCTTCGACGGCAGATGGATGCCACGCTGCTGACGGAACGCCTTCTTTCGGGACTGGCGACTGCGTTCGGAGCGCTGGCGATGCTGCTGGCTGCGGTGGGATTGTACGGCGTGCTCAGTTATGCGGTGGCGCAGCAGCGGCAGTTGATCGGAATTCGGATGGCGCTGGGGGCTACGCCTTCGTCGGTTGCGCGCAGAGTACTGCGACAAAGCGGATTGATTGTTGTTGTAGGGGTGTTGTGTGGGCTGCCGTTTGCGGCGATGGCGGTGCGGGCTGCGGATTCGCTGCTGTGGGGTGTGAAGGCGGGCGATCCGGGGATTTATGTAGCGGGGATTGCGATGTTGATTGCGGTCGGATTTGTGAGTACGTGGTTCCCGGCGCGGCGGGCTTCTGGTATCGAGCCCGCCGAAGCTTTGAGATACAACTAGCGGACTATTCGAAGACGATATCGCCGACGCCGCCGCGTACTTTCATGTGGACGGCGGGTTTGTCGTCCGCGTATGCCGAGTTGTAATACTTACCGTCGCCGCGTTTGGTGAGGTTGCCTGCCTGGATGCTGCCGATGCCGCCGGTCGCGTCGACCACGGCGCCGGTTTCGTGCGGCAGGCGAATGTGCGCTTCGCCGACGCCGCCGTTGATCTGGACATTGACATCCTGCGTGTAACGGTCCGCCATGCTGAATGTCATGTTGCCGGCGCCCATGTTCACTTCCGCGCCGCGAAGAGTGATCTGAGAGAGATCGAGGTGGGATTCGCCGGCGCCGAGGCCGACGCTGAGTTCTATCGGCGCCTCGGAACTCATCCGAAGTCTCCACTCGTTCGTGGCGTTCCCTTTCATACCGCCGTTGGCGCTGTGCGGGGATTCAACAGTCAGGACTCCCCGCGCGCCCATCACGTCGTAGTGAACAGCGGGCCGGCCAACGCGTTCGGAATAGCGGAAAGTGGCATCGAGAAGGCGAGCGGCGCCGCCCTCGATCCAGAGTTCGCCCGCATTCATATGAATTTCGGCGCGGACCGTATCCGCCTTGCCGACTTCGACGGCGGTGGTGCCGGTCTGAACAGGGCCGGGATCGACACTACACGCGACAGTGAAAAGAAGAACCGCCGTCACGGAGAGCAATGCAATTCGCATGTTCCGATTAGTCTACCGGATTTGTGGCGAAAACGGAGAGCTCGGGGATGAAGCCGCGGTCGTCCATTTCGAGAGCGGTGCGGACGGCGTGGGCAATTTCCTCGCCGCGCAATTTGCTGTCATTGACTTTCTGGGTGAGACCGTTGGCGGCAAAGAAATCCGTGACGACCTCGCTCGGATTCACCAGAAGCACGCGGATGTTGTGTTTCCGGAGCTCGGCGCGCCAGCATTCGGTCATCCCGCGAACTGCGAATTTGCTTGCGTAATATGCGGTGCCATTGGCCGCGCCGCGCAGACCGGCGGTGGAGCAGATGTTGACGATGTTGCCGCGTTTCTTCGCAGCGAAAATCTTCGCGGCTTCGCGGCCCATCATCATCACGCCCGTTACGTTGGTGGCGAAGACGCGCTCGAATCCGGCGGTGTCCATTTCGGTCAGGGGCTTGAACGTGCCCAGACCGGCGTTGTTGATCAGGATGTCGAGATCGCCGAACTTCGCCATGACTTCCTGGTAGGTGCGGAGGACGTCTTCTTCGCGCGAGGCGTCGGCCTGGATTGCGTGAGCG
>DASYCD010000330.1:0-8148 GCA_036500405.1 Bryobacteraceae bacterium | reverse complement strand
TTATCCGCTCGCGCAGGCGGCGGATGCGCACCGCGATCTCGAAGGAAGGAAGACCGCCGGCAAGCTCATCCTGCTGCCCTGATCCTCTAATGAACAACCTCACGCCCGAACAAAAGCGCCGCCTCCAGGCCGCCGAACAGGTGCAGGCCCTCAAGCTGGATGCGCTGCTCATCACCAGCCTCACCAACGTCCGCTATCTGACCGGCTTCACCGGCAGCAGCGCGAACCTGCTGCTCTATCGCAACGGACGCGCGGTGCTCTTCACTGACCCGCGTTATACCGTGCAATCGAAGCAGCAGGTCAATTGCAAAATTCGCATCGCAAAAGGACCGCTCACCGCCGCCATCGTGCAGGAAGCCGCCCGCACGCGTCTCGGCCGCCTCGGCTTCGAGCCGGAGAGCATCAATCTCGCCCGATACGAAGGATTCACCAGTGCCCTTCCCTCTCGCGCGAAGCTTACGGCGGCGCCCGAAGGCCTCATCGCGAAGCTGCGCATGGTAAAAGACGCGGGTGAGATCGCGGAGATTCGCAAAGCTGTCGACCTCAATTCGGACGCGCTCGCGAAAGCGCTGCGGCGGCTGAAGACTGGCATGACGGAATCCGAACTCGCCGCCGAAATTGATTACCAGAGCCGCAAGCTCGGCGCGAGCGGACCAGCTTTCGACACCATCGTCGCAGCGGGAAAGCGCGCTGCCCTGCCCCACGCGCGGCCTGGTAAAGCGAAGATCGGTCCAGGCATGTTGCTGATCGATATGGGCGCGTTCTCGAACGGTTACGCCAGCGATATGACCCGCATGGTCCACGTCGGCGCGGCGAACGCGAAATATCGTAAAGCCTACAACGCCGTACTTGAATCGCAGCTCGCGGCCATAGACGCCGTGAAGCCCGGCGCGACTGCCGACGCCATCGACAATGCGGCGCGCCGTACGCTGAAGAAGTTCGGACTGGAGAAGGCCTTCATCCATTCCACCGGCCACGGCCTGGGCCTCGAGATTCACGAACCGCCCCGCCTCGGCCGCAGCGACCAGACGCCGCTCGAACCCGGCATGGCGATCACGATCGAACCCGGCGTCTATCTCGAAGGCTGGGGCGGCATCCGCATTGAGGACACGATCCTGGTCACTAAAACCGGCTGCGAAATTCTGACGCCGACCCCGAAGCATTTGGTCGAAACCGAGGGATAGCACGAGCCGGGGATCTTTTTGAAAATTGTTGTCCGTCTCGCCGCGATGGGTATCGCAGCACTCGCACTGACCGCACAGGGGGCAGCCCTGACGGCGGCTAACGCGTCACTCGCCAGCATCGCAACGCAGTCCACCCGCAACCCGCAACTCCCGGTCTGATCGGCGTTGGGCTCACCACACTCGGCCCGCTTCGCCGTCGTCGCTCACGCACAGGTAGCGGGCCGAACGCCCGGCGCAGCATGGTTCAAGTAGTGCGGTACCCCCCCCGCCGACGCGAGCTACTCCGAGGACCACACTACTAAAGCGCTTCATATAGTTGTATGGCATAGCAGGTATCCTCCTCTCTTGCTCTCCTTGTCATGTGTCGGGTTTTTGCATATAATAGTGTCGGGTTTTTGTCATGCCGGAACGTAAAACATTGCGGGCCAGGATCGAAGCGCGCATGTCTCGCAAGCGTGGCGATGATGTCTTTTTGCCTCGCGAGTTTCGGGATCTTGGCGGCGAGGATCAAGTCCTGAGAGTTCTGCGGATACTCGTTCGCGAGAAGCGCCTCGTCCGTCTCGGATACGGGGTGTATGGCCGCGCCATCGTATCGAGCCTGTCTGGAAAGCCAGTTCTCTATGCTCAGAATGGGTTCCTGGGCGCCGCACGGCAAGCTCTGACCAAACTGGGTGTTCCATGGGAGCCCACCGAGGCTGAGGGCGCCTACAATACAGGCACCTCCACGCAGATTCCCGTCAATCCCGTAACGCGGGTGAAGGGACGGTTCTCGCGTCATCTGTCGGACGGCAACAGGGAACTGCTCCTTGAACGGTAAACCCTCACTTCCTGAAATCATTGAAGTCCAGGAGTACTTTGGCCTGCCGAGCCCGGCGCTTGTCGAAAAGGATTGGTATGTGATGCGAGCGCTCGCGGCGACCCTTGCAGCCGTAACCGCACCGTTTCGCCTGATCTTCGGCGGCGGGACTGCACTAAGCCGGGCCCATCGGCTTCTTCAGAGGATGTCCGAGGATATCGATCTGAAGATCATCTCGGACGAGCCGATGACGCGGCCTGCGCTGCGCCGTTTGCGCGAGGCGATTACACAGTCGCTTCTCGATGCCGGGTTCGCTTTCGATCCGAAGAACGCCAAATATCGCGAGTCCCGTAATGAGGGCCGTTACACCATTTACCAACTCCCTTACACGCCGGTTGCCGCGCCTGCGGCTACGCTGCGCCCGGAAATTCAAATTGAAACGGCTGTCTGGCCTCTCCGTCAGGCGAGTGTAACGCTGCCCGTGAGTTCATTCATCGCGGAGGCTTATCAGAGGGGTCCTGAAATTCCTGCTGTCGAATGCATTTCGCTTTCAGAGGCTACGGCCGAGAAGTTCGTTGCTCTGACGCGAAGAGCAGGGGCGTTGTTTGCGGATGCGGGTGGTCCGCGCGACCCGGCTCTGGTGCGGCATGTCTACGACCTGCACATCATGAGCGCACACAACAATCCCGCGGCAGTCATTTCCATGGCGCGGGAGATCATGCTTGCGGATGTCGAAGCCTACGGTCATCAATTTCCCGCGTACCGGGAAGACCCGGTACGGGAAACGGTGCACGCAAGCCGCCGGATGGCGACGGAGCCAGATTTCGAGCGGCAATACGAAATCTTCGTGCGCGATATGGTGTACGGCGAGACGGTCGGATTCGCGGAGGCGATAAAGACAATTTCGATTCTGGCAGGCCGCCTCTGAAAGTAGCGTCGAGATTTCGATCTACCAGCATATTTTGCTCGGGAAGAACTCGTTGATCAGATCGTCGTAGAACGGCTTCAGGTCTTTCAGTTCCGGACGGCTGTCGCTCTTGGAATAGAGGTCGTACGGATTGAATTTGCGAACCCATTCGAGCATCTCGCGGTCGTGAGCGTCGAGCAAATGCTGGTACGCGCCTTCGCGATGGATCGGGTAGCAGGAATGATAACGAATCATGTACTGCGCGGGTTCAGGAAGATAATCCCGCGTCACGCGATACAGGTATTCGTCATGTCCCCACGAAAGATGCACATTGCGAAGACCGCAGCCGGGCTCGTAGATCCCGTTCTGCGTCTGTAGCGCGGGCTGCAGCCGATCGGGGTTCGCGCCAAAGAATTGGTGATAGACGATCTTGTCGGACCACGCACAGCCAACCGGGAACGTATCCCCGACGACGGCCCACTGCGGCTCATCATAAAAGCACAGCATCTTGCCGAGATCGTGGATGAAGCCAGTGAGAATCATCCACCGCGGATGACCGTCGCGGCGGATCGCTTCGGCAGTCTGCAGGTTGTGCTCGATCTGACTGAGGGATGTGTCCGGATCGCTGTCATCGACGAGCGTGTTGAGCCTGTCCATCGCTTCCCAGATGCCCATCTCGCTCTGGTTCAGCCCGCAATACGCCGCCTCACGGCCGAGCGTGAATTCAAGGGTCTGGCCCTCATGGTTCTGACGGTAGAACTCACGCACAACGGGAGGAGTCTTATCGTCGTACTGACGAAAATCTTCCTGCTTCTTATTGGGATCGTACCGGTCTCTTACCGAGTCATCCCATTGGTCGAGAGATTCAAGCGGCTGGACGTGCACGCCCTTATTGTCTCAAAGTTTCAGACTGCGCTCGATCCCCTCACAGAGGATATGACCGAGCAGTCCGTGCATCTCCTGGATCCGCGCCGTAGTCGTACTGGGAACGGCAATCAGCAAATCCGCCACACCTTTTAACTTCCCGCCGGATTCACCGGTAAAAGCAGCCGTGAAAATGCCGCGCGCCTTCGCTTCCTCAACCGCGGCCAGGATGTTCTCGCTGTTGCCCGAAGTCGAAAGTCCGATCGCCACATCACCAGCCGCGCCCAGCGCTTCAATCTGACGCGCGAAAATGCGCGCGAAGCCGAAATCATTGGCGCAGGCAGTGGTTTCCGCGATATTCGAGCCCAGCGCGAAGGCCGCCAGCGAGCGCCGCGTCTTCACGAAACGCACAGAAAGTTCCGTCGCCAGATGCTGCGCATCCGAGGCGCTCCCGCCATTGCCGAAGAACAGAATCTTCCCTCCAGCCGCGAGGCTTTCCGACACTTTCACCACGAGCCGTTCCAGCGGCTCCGCGCAGATTTCTTTCGTTTTCGCCAGAACTTCGGCGCACTCGTCAAACGAGTCCCGCTGCATCAGGCCAATAGTAACAACCATGAAATCGCGAGTGTTTGTGTCAAACTGTTGATCAGCGAGGAATCTATTCCATCTGCTTCCCAGGACGGATTTGAACAGCATCTGACGGCCAATTTTTCCCGCCGCAGTGTGCTTCAGCTTCTCTCGGCGGGCGGCGCGTTTTCACTTCGCTCGCGCGCCCAAACGGCGGAACCACCCGCTGAGCCCGACCTGCTCCACACGCTTCGCAAAGAACACCCGCGCCTGCTCCTCTTTGAGGCCGATTTCGATCGTCTCCGTTTTCTGATCCACGAAAACACGCTCTCCAAACGCATCTACGGCGATCTCGAAAAGGAATGCGACCGCATTCTTTCCATTCCGCCTGTCGAATACAAGCTGGTGGGACCTCGTCTCCAGGCGCAGACGCGCCGCGCGATCGACCGCATCGCCGCGCTCAGCATCATGTACGGCATTTCGGGACGCGACCCCTGGCTGCATCGCGCCATGCTCGAAATGAATGCGGCCGCCGCGTTCAAAGACTGGAATCCTTCGCGGCTGATCGATACCGCCGAGATGACCTGCGCGTTTGCGATCGGCTATGACTGGCTCTATAGCGCGCTCACGCCCGAAGAGCGCGCCACCGTTCGCGACGCCATTCTCACAAAATCGCTCGACGTCGCGCTGCCCGTTTATCAGAAGCCGATGCCCTGGAGCGGCAATCATCCGCCGCACTGGAATCTGGTGTGCAATGCCGGATTCGCGATGGGCGCGCTGGCCGTCGCGGAAGACGCTCCCGAAAAGAGCGCGGCTGTCCTGCGCGGCGTGCTCGATTCAGCGCCCCACGGTTTTCAGGCCTGGGGACCGGAAGGTTCCTGGCCCGAAGGCCCGGCCAACTCCGAGTACGCTCTGCGTTACGCGTGTATTCTGTGCAGCGCGCTCACGACTGCCCTCGGCTCCGATAGCGGACTCAGCGGCGCTCGCGGCTTCGATCGCGCCGGGCGTTTTCGCGTTTACACCACGGGCCCGGTCATCCATGGAGCTTCCCCGGACGATGCCGGCGCGGCGCCCGAGCTGTTCTGGCTCGCGAAGCGCTTCAACAGTCCCACACTCGCCTGGATGGAAGAGAGGGAACTCGATCGCGGCCAGTGGCCCGATCCACTGGATCTCGGCTGGTTTGAGCGTGAGGTTCGCGCGCAACAGCCCTCCGCATCGTGGCCTCTCGATGCCGCATTCCACAGCGTCCAACTGGCCTCATTCCGCAGTTCCTGGGAGGACTCGAACGCCCTGTGCTTCGCGGTGAAGGGCGGCGATAACAAGAATGCGCGCGGCCGCCTCGATCTTGGCAGCTTCGTGCTCGAAGCCGGCGGCGTGCGCTGGGCGTTCGATCCCGACCTGGGTGATGGCCCCGCCGCGGCAGGTCCGGGCCAGTTGCCGCCAGGCTGGGTCAACCGCACCGCCGGTCATAACACGCTTCTCATTGACGACGAAAATCAGGACCCGCACGCCGATGCCCCCATCATCCGCCAGGACCTCGGAAACGACCTGAGCTGGGTACAGATTGACCTCTCGAAAGCGAACGGCGCGAAACTGCGGCAGTGGACGCGCCGCGCCGGACTGCTGCAACGCCAGGCCGTGCTGATCGAGGACATTGTCCGGGCGCCGCAGCCCGTGGAGGTCGTGTGGGGAATGCTGACGGAAGCCGATATTACGTTCAACGGCTCCTCGGCGACACTGAAGAAGGGACCGTGGAATCTCGCGTTTGAAATCCGCACGCCGCGTCATGCGGTGTTCGATACGTTGCTGATTAGCCCTTCAGTGCGGAAGCTGATCGTCCGGCTCGGGGAGAAAGCGACCGATCTCGATCTCAGCATTCTGATCACGCCCTGGCGCGATGGACAGCCGAAACCGAAAGTGACTGGCCAGTTTCCGGAGAAATAGTGTATCTGCCCACCGCATTCCGGGAAGACCGGCTCGAAATTCTGCACGCGCTGATTCGCACCCATCCGCTGGGCACGCTCATCACCGCCGGGGCAGGAGGCCTGATTGCCAACCTCGTGCCATTCATCCTGGTTGACGGCGGAGAGAACGGCATTCTCCACGCCCACATCGCGCGAGCGAACGATCAGGTGGAGGCGCTGCGATCCGGCGCCGAAACACTGGTCGTATTCCAGGGACCGCAGTCCTACATCACGCCTTCCTGGTACGCCGCCAAGGCGGAGCACGGGCGGGTGGTGCCAACGTGGAACTACGTCGTGGTCCAGGCGCGGGGAACACCGCGGCTGATCGATGATCCCGCGTGGATCCGCGCGCAGATTGGTGAGTTGACGGCGTCGCAGGAGAATCGCCGCGCGGAGCCCTGGAAAGTCAGCGATGCGCCCGAGCCGTTCATCATGGGTCAGATCGGCGCGATCGTCGGCATCGAGATTCCCATCGCGTCGATCGAAGGCAAGTGGAAGGTGAGCCAGAACCGCTCCGCGGCCGATCGAAAAGGCGTAGAAGAAGGTCTGCAACGAGAAGGATTGAGCGACGAAATGGCCCGCCTGGTTGCTGAACGTGGGTGTGGCTCGCCTTCACAGACGTGACGCCGGGCACGGGCGAATTCTACAAAACAAACCCAAAAGTCTTTTATTTTCAACGGCAGATTTTCTGGCGCGCGGCGTGCATCATCTATTGCGATGAAGGTCCGAGTGTTTGGCATCACCAAAGCCGGCATGGCAGCCCTGGCAGGATGCGTGGCAGTTCTCTGGAGCTGTTTCGGTCTGGAAATCGCGACGCGCCGTCAGACTTCGCAAGACGCCGCAGCGACCCTTCGAACGCTCGCCCAACTCCGCCATCGAACCCAGGATTCTATCGGCGCCACACCCGTTCGGGTTCCCGCCCCTGCAGCTGCGCCGCGCATCTTCACATCGTAAATAAATTTTTACAGAACGCCTCGCGCCACGTTACGACCTTCGCAAAAATAGCGCCTATACTGGTGCTATGAAAACTGTTCGACAAACGGCGTTACTGGCGATGCCCCTGCTCGCCTTTTCCGTTCTGGCGCCGAATGCAGCGTTCGCGCAGGCCCCTTCCCCCTACACGAGCGTCCAGGGGTCTATCACGAAGATCGATGCGGCCGCGAAAGTGATTTCCGTCAAGACGGACAGCGCCGAAACGACGATCAAGTACAGCGATCAAACCAAACTTCTGGAACTTCCTCCCGGCGAGGCCGACGTCAAGAAAGCAACCCCCATCAAGGCGGACGGGATTTCCGCGGGCGACCACATTCTGGCCCGCGTGCAGACGAAAGATCCGACAGGTTTGCCGGCCGGCACCATCTATATCAATCGCGCGTCCGATATCGCGAAGGAAAATGCGGCCAAAGCGCAGGAATGGCAGACACAGGCTGTTTCCGGCTTCGCCGAATCCATTGACATCGCCGGCAAAAAAGCCGCGATCAAAGTGAAGGGCGCGGCGGGCGCTCCCGATAAAGACGTCGAGCTCGATCTGAGCGGTCCGGTCAGCTATCAGCGTTTCAGCGATAAGTCGCTCGAATACGAACGCGCCGATCTCGCCGGCGTGAAGCCTGGCGATCACGTACGCGTGCTCGGCACGAAGAATGCGGATGCCACGCAGATCAAAGTTACGGATCTCGCGGCAGACGCCATTCGCCAGATTGGCGCGACGGTGAAATCGATCGATCCGGCGACGGGGACGATTACCGCAGTGGACACCTCGAAGAAGCCGGTTACCATCAACGTTCGGCCCGCCACGAAGCTGAAGGCGCTGGATGAACAGACCGCGCAGATGATCGCGCGCATTGTGAACCCGTCGTATCAGGGCGC
>DASYCD010000329.1:0-4010 GCA_036500405.1 Bryobacteraceae bacterium | reverse complement strand
GAACTCAATCCGCGTCCCGGTCCCGCGCGAGGAAATAACGCGAAGGCTTCCGCTCAGCTCCCGCAACCGTTCTTCCATTCCGATAAGGCCGAGCCCTGCGCGGCGGCCCTCCATCGCTTCAAATCCCTGGCCGTTATCGGCGACGCTCCCCACTGCTTCGGCGCCGCTGAACCCGATCACGACATCGATCCGGGCGCCGCCCGAGTGCCGCGCGGCATTCGTCATGGCCTCCTGCACCACGCGGTAAATGCACGTGCACTCGGCGTCCGGCAGATTATCGAGCGAGGGATCGATTTCAGCCTTTATCTCAATTCCGGTCGATCTCTTCACGTCACGCACCAGCCAGCCGAGCGCCGCGATGAGCCCCAGATCGTCAAGCATGGACGGCCGCAGCATTGTCGCGATATTCCGGACCACCCGTAGCGTCTGCTCCACGATTCCCTTGGCGTGCGTCACGCGCGTGTTGAATTCCTCTTCGCCGGCTCCGTGCGAAATACTGGCCAGTTCCATCCGCAGGCCGGTGAGCATCTGGCCGGCCTGATCGTGCAATTCGCGCGAAAGTACCCGCCGCTCCTGCTCCTGGGCTACGCGGATTTGCGCGGAAAGACGCCGCAGCTCCGCATCCGCCTCGGCGGACTTACGTTCCAGCGCCGCGATGTGCGTCACCGTCACCACCGCAATCCCTACGCCCATCAGCAGCGCGAGGCCCGCCGTGAATGCGAGCGACGAGCGGAAGCGATCGTCGGCGCTGGTAATGCGGGCTCGCTCCGCCGTGAAGTTGGCGGACATCAGCTGTTCGAGCTGCGTCGCCAGCTCCACAATCTCCTCCCGATGTTTTACGCGCTCCTGCAATACCGCGGAGCGCCGCGCCGCCTTTTCTTCCGGGGACCAGTCGAGCGCAATTTGAGTAGGGTCCCAATAACTGTTGACTTCGAGCCGGAGGCGCTCGATAGCCGCCTTTTCAGGCTGATTGGTTTCCGATTCGGCCAGCTTCAGAAAGCTGCTGGCCGTTGTGCTGCGGATTTCATCGAACTGACGGGCGTAGCGGGCGTCCTGGGAGGAATCGGTATCGAGCAGATAGTCCCTCGTCAGGATGCCGCTCAGGAATACATTGGCGCGGATAGACGCCAGCGCATCGCCCGCTTCGAGATGACTCTGGTGCAGCGCTGCGACTTCACTCTGCGCGTTGCCGGCGCCGCGCCAAACCTCGAACGCGGCGCCGCCGGTAATCAGGAGCAGGGAAGCGAACGCCAGAGCCAGCAGAATCGACCTGCGCCTGAGCATGGTTTCCGTCTTCAGTTTCGCTCAAAGCGAGGCAGGCCGGCAAACCGGCCTTATTTCCGCGCAGTCGACTGACCGCGGTCGAACTGGCGTTCCTCCGTCACCACTTTGTCCGTCATCGGCGTGACTTCCACTTTCAACCCGTTGCCGTTGATCGTGAATTTGCGTTTTGTGATGAGGCTCCCTTTCGTTTCGAGTTGAATGAGCGCGGACCCGTTGTAGTAAAGCGACACTTTTCCCTTTTTGCCGGAGATTTTAATGTCGCAGTCATGCCCGTCCGTAGTGCAGGTGAAATCCGCGACCGGAGCCGACGATTCCAGTTGCGTCATATGCAGACCGTTCGCGTTACTCTCAATCACCCAGCCGTGAGAGCCGCCGTTCTCGGTCCAGACGCCGACCAGACCATCGCGATCCGATTGCGTATCGGCGGTCAGCGGAAGACTGACCGCCCCGATCACCGCAAAGGCGGTGAATGCAGAGATGGCAAGTTTCATTTCAATCCCTCCCTTAGGATTTACGGCGCGGCCGTAATGTGCGCACGCCGGTTTTTCTGCCAGCAGCTTTCGTCATGTTCCTCGCAGACAGGCCGTTCCTTGCCGTAGCTGACGACGGTGAGTTGGTTCTGCGGAATTCCCATGCTGATCAAAAACTGTTCGGCGGAGTGGGCGCGCTTGTCGCCCAGCGCCAGGTTATATTCGGCGGAGCCGCGTTCATCCGTGTCGCCTTCCACAATCAGCTTCTGGCTCGGATAGTTCGAGAGGATCCCCTTCACGACGTCAACGTCGCCGCGCAGCACGGAGGTGGCGTCGGTTCGAATAGTCGCCTTGTCGTAATCGAACAGCGCGTCAGAAAGATGCGCCAGGCGCTGATTCAGTGTCTCCCGCTCCTGAGGCGTCATGGAGGCGGAACGCGCCGGGGGCGTGGACCGCGGCGTCTGCGCTACCTGCCTTGTGGCTGGCGCGACCGAACGCGGCGCGGGAGTGGACTGAGCGGGTGGTGGCGGTGGGGGAGTCGCTTTGGCGCTCACCGGCACGGCTTTGTGGCATGCCGCCGAAAAAAGGATCGCAAACCCGCAAAGGGACAAAACTTTAATGGACAAGGATGGAAGACCTCCACCATCAATCAGACTCCATCTGAACGTAAGAAACCATCCCGTGAATACACCAATTTTGGCTGGTTTCTACCGGCGGACCAAAAAGTGGGCCGCTTGTTCCGGTTCCCGAATCTCGCCGCGGGCGATCGCCAGAGCCAGATCGCTGATGCTCAGGGCTGTGGTTTCGCGATCCAGGACCATCGGATTCTCTTCATTGGGGAAATGAACGAGCAACGGAACGTGCGGGTCGGTGTGCGGGACCAGCCGCGCCGGATGATCCGACGTGAGGATGACGGCTGTTCTCGATTCGAGCCCCGATTGCCGTAAAGCTTCCATCAACTCCCGCGCTGCCCGGTCGACGAACGTTAGCTCCCGGAGGTAAGGATCGCCGGGGCCGCCGTCCCCATCGAAATAAGGAGGATGCGGAACGTTGAAGTGAATGTATGCGAGGCCGAGCGCCGGGTCAGCCGCTTCCCGCTTTCCGGCATCGAGGAGCGCCTGATATTCCGCCAAATGGCGCTCAGTGACGAGAGACTGTCCAAACAGGGAGTAGCCGTCGGTCTCGAAGAGCATTCGCGTGGCATTCAACGCGACTTTGATGGGTTGGGAGCCAGTACTGCTCGCCTGATCGTAGCGGATGTCCCAGTAACAGCCGGTGAGTTGCGACGCGAAAATGCGGCAGTAGGGCAGATACCAGCCCGCTGCCGCCGAGTTCCAGCCGAACTGGCGGAAGCGCGCGAAAATGTTGTCGCCTTTGCCAAGCACGCCTTCGCCGCCATTTCGAAAAAGCAGGTGTTCGATGGAAGGACTATCGATCTTTTCAGACGCCACGCTCTTTCCGTAGAGCAGAGAGGGAATTGCGGCGGTCGTCGCCATATCGACCACGGGCACGCCGGTTTGCGCGGCAAGCGCCCGGGATGCCGCGAATGAGCGCGATTCCAGATCGAAGAGCGTCATCACCGGAACCGCATGACCGGTATTCCGGAATGTCAGCCGCTGATCCCAATCATCGAATACGATCCAGAGAATGCGTACTGGGGGACGGCCTGCGAGAGTGGCGGCAAGCGGAGGATCGGCCGGTAGCGGCGATGGCCGGCTCAGATAGTAGAGCGGTCCGAGGAACGTGATCGCGAGGCAGGGAAACGCCGCGAGCGCCAGTCCTCTCACCGCGCGTGGCGCTCTGGATGGAAATCGGAACATCCAGACGGCGGCGGCGCAAAAGCCGATCCCGCAGGCCGCCGCGACGACGCGCATCGAAACGTAGTGAGAAATCTGCGTTCGCAGAAACGCCGCGCCGAGAAAGACGAGCGCAATCGCGCCGATCGGGAGGAGCCGACGCGCCCAGCGAGGCATCTTCGGCGCCACGCGGATCACGGCGAACAATACGAGCGAGAGCAGCAGAACATCCGCCACCAGGCCGAAGTAAACTCCGAAACCTGGCATCGTCTTGCGGTAGAACAACTGATCGGGACCGCCGGGAATCAGATCCGCCCACGCGCGCAGATAAACCAGATTCGCGAGCGAAAGAGCGAGGGCGTAATCCCGCATGTCAGGCTAGCCGCCGCAGAAAATACAGGGTGCGGAATTCCGCCGTTTCGAAGCGATCGGCGATCTCGAAGTGCGCCCGCGCGCATTC
>DASYCD010000328.1:0-8159 GCA_036500405.1 Bryobacteraceae bacterium | reverse complement strand
GCCGGTAAGCGGCGAGGCGGCGAAGACGCCGGAGAAGGTCACACTCGAGGGCGAGTATGTCAGGGTTGAGCCCCTCGATGCGGTGCGCCATGGCGAATCACTCTGGGCAGACATGGGCGGCGCTCAAAACGCCGAGCTCTGGCGTTACATGCACAGCGGGCCATTCGAGTCGCGCGAAGCGTTCGATGCTTATCTTGCGGCAAAATCCATTTCCAGAGACCCCCTCTATTTCACAGTGATAGACCGCGCCACCGGCCGCACTGGCGGACACGCGACTTATCTGCGGATCGATCCCAACCAGCGCGTGGTCGAAGTCGGCTCCATCGTTTTTACCCACGCCTTTCAGCGCACGCGCGCGGCCACGGAAGCGATGTATCTGATGGCGAAACACGCATTCGAAGATCTGGGTTACCGGCGCTACGAATGGAAATGCAACGTGCTGAATGAAGCCTCGCAGCGCGCGGCGCAGCGCCTGGGATTTTCCTTCGAAGGCGTGTTCCGCCAGCACATGATCGTGAAAGGGCGCAGCCGCGATACCGCCTGGTACGCGATGCTCGATTATGAATGGCCCGCGCGCCGCAAAGAGTTCGAACGCTGGCTGGCGCCGGCCAATTTCGATGAGCAGGGCAGACAAAGAACCCGGCTGCGCCAGAAATAGCGCGGCCGTCTCCGCAATCTTTTGGAACTCCATGCCAGCTCCCGAGGGAATATGGGCAGGGATGGAGAGCCTGGACCGTGACGCCGAGCTGCTGAAACGTTTCCGCGCGGGAGACCGCGAGGCTTTCACGGCTTTGTACCGGGCGCATCAGGCTTCCCTATTCCGGTTCGGTCTGGCCATGACCGGTGACGAAACACGCGCGGCGGAAGTGACGCAGGATGTTTTCATCTGGCTGATTCACCATGCGGATGCTTTCGACCCTTCGCGTGGCGCCCTGGGCGCATTTCTTTCCGGTGTGGCGCGAAAGTTTCTGCGGCGACGGCGATCCGAAGAGATGCGATGGGCGCCTCTCGATGAGATCTCGCTTGTGGAGACGCGGAGCCCGTCCGCGGATTCCGACGCGGAAACGCTGCGGCGCGCCATCGTGGCGCTGCCCGAGAAATACCGCGAAGTGGTGGTTCGTTGCGATCTGGAAGAGAAGAGTTATGAAGAAGCGGCGGGCGCGATCGGAATTGCCGTGGGAACGGTGCGGTCGCGTCTGCACCGGGCTCGCGCGCTGCTGGCGCGCAAGCTCGATCGTCGGCGAAAGGAGGAGCAATGTCCAGCATGAGTTGCCGTGAATTGGAACGTCCATTGATGGACTGCGCGCGGAAGCGGCCGATGGACGCGGCGGTACGCGCGGCGCTCACGGCGCACCTTGAAGTTTGCGCGAATTGCAGCAGGGCACTGGAGCGGCAGATTCGTTTGAGCGCGGCAATGGGCGCGCTGGCGGAGCGGGCGGCGGATGTTTCGGCGCCGCCGTCGGTGGAACAGGCGATTTTGGCGGAGCTGAGCGCGGTGAGTGCTTACGCCCGTCGCCGATGGATTTATGCGGGTGTGGGCGCGGCGCTGGCGGCGTCAGTCGCGATGGCTTTGTGGCTGGGAAGTGGCCCGGCTCCAAAGAAGATCGAAGCGCATGTGTCGCCCACACTGCCTGCGACCGTGGTGGAGGCTTCGGCGCCTGTGCCGATGGAGACTGCCTCGGTTCAGGCGCCAGTGAAACGCGCGCTGAAGCGCCGGGTGAAGCCGGCGCCAAGACCGGAAGCGCCATTCATCGCGATTCCCTATACGCCGCCGCTCGATCCGCGAGAGCGCGTTGACGTGGTGCGGATGGATGTGCCGGTGGCGGCGCTGATCGCGGCGGGATTGCCGGTCGGGACGGCCGACCCGGCGAGTCATGTCAGAACGGATGTCCTTCTCGGTCAGGACGGACGCGCGCGGGCGGTCCGGCTGGTTGCGGCTGTGAGTTCGAATTAAACAGGAGTGAGAGAGAGTATGAAAAAAGGATTCGTCATGATTGCCGGCGCCATGGTTGCGTCGTCTGCGCTCTACGGGCAGGGCCCACCCGAAGTGCCCGCAGCCTATCAGTTCGCGGTGGCGTCTGGTCCGAAGTTGTTCACTTATTCCACCCTCGGTGATGCCGTGGTGACCGGCAGACCGTTTTCGGCGACGGAAGAGCGGAAATCGTCGCAGACGTTGGGGGACGGGACCCACATCGAAACTACGGAAGCCAATCGCCTGTACCGCGACGAACAGGGACGCACGCGTCAGGAGCGGAAGGATGGCGGGATTTCCATCTACGATCCGGTAGCGGGCTTCAGGGCCCAACTGGACCCTTCGACAAAAACGGCGACGAAAATGAACGTGATGGCGAGGTTAGCGGTCCCGTCAGCCGATACGAAGCTGAAGGTGGAGGATTTGCAAAACCGGTTGGCGGAGGCGGAAAAGCAATACACGGATAAATCTCCGCAGGTCAGGGAACTCGAGAATCAGCTTTCCAATCTGAAAAAGGTGACGGCCGAGCAGCGAGTGATTACTCAGATCGGGGTCGCGCCGCCGGAACCCGTTGAGTTTCGTCCGCGAGCGGAAGCCGGGCACGTGGAACTCGGGACAACCACTTCGGCGGGACGCGGTGGCGGGGTCTCGTTTACCTACGCCACTGTTGGCGAAGGGCCGACCATTCTACGCGTCGATACCGGCAATAGCGGGAATGTCGAAAGCCTGACGCCGCAGATGGTGAATGGTGTCCTGTCACAGGGGACGCGTACTACGGAGACGATTCCCGTGGGGAAGATCGGTAACGATCGCGTGATCAGTGTGGTGAGTGAGCGCTGGTATTCGAACGATCTCCAGATGCTGGTCAAGAGCAGCAGTTCCGATCCGCGATTCGGCGATTCGACCTATCAGCTCACCAACATCGTGCAGACATCGCCGGACCCGTCGCTTTTCCAGATACCGGGCGACTACACGATCCGGAAATAAGGGAACAGTTCCGGCCGAAGATCAGATCAGGCATTCCGGCGAACGAATGCCGGAAGCCTGGAGGTGTTCGGCCAGCCGTTCGAGCGCGGCTTTGTGAATCTGCGAGACGCGGCTTTCGTTGACGCCCATCGATTCCCCGATTTCCCGCATGGTTTTACCGCCGTTGTAATAGTGCCGGATGACCTGCTGGTAGCGCTCCGGCAGGTTCCGCATCGCGTCTTCGAGCATGGTTTCAAGCTGATGGTGCCCGGCCATCACGTCGGGGTTGGAATCGGGCGCGGCGGGGAACTCGGGCGTGGGTCCGTCTTCATTGTCGATGGTGCGGGTGGAAGCCGAGAGAAAGCCGACCATACGCAGCTCGATCGCCACCTGCCGCCAGCGTTCCAGTTCCATCCCCATCTTGTCGGCGATTTCGACCTCGGTCGGGTTCCGTTCCATCACGGCGCAGAGCTCGCGGGTGACCTCTTCGAGACGCTTGTGGCGGCGCCGCAGATCGCGCGAGGCCCAATCCATCTCGCGCAGGCTGTCGAGAATCGCTCCTTTAATGCGGTGCTTGGCATAGCCGCGGAAGGCGACCTGTTTCGCGCCATCGAACTTGTGGGCGGCGTCGAAGAGCCCGAGAATGCCGGCATGAACCAGATCTTCGAGCTCCACATGCATCGGCAGATTTTCGTAGACGCGCACTGCGATGGCTCGCACGAGTGGCAGATGTTCGAGTACGAGCGCGTCGCGCGCCGCTGTATCGGCCGGTACCTCGGGAGTTTCGGGAATTCGCTGTTGGACTGCGCCGGTAGTAGCCATATCTGTTGCCTGGGGATATTGCACTCAGTCAGCCATTGAAAGTGAAAACGTAAATCCGCGAAAATACAGCCTTTTTTGTTTTACCGCCGCCAGCGTTGTTTCAACACGAAACAAGCGCGTGGAACGCGGCCCGCCTGCTTGTTTCATCCTGGAACGATTGCCGCCGAACAGTCGAAGAAACACCCATAGAGTCTTTTATCGGATTATTTTCGCAGACTTTTAGCAATAAATACAGAAATATATTCAGATATAGTGGGCGGACTTTGTGGGGGAGATTCGGCTGCAGGATGGCATCCTGCCCCACTCTTCTAATCTGCGGGCGGCTTGAAGTACCAGAGCAGGGTCTTTGCCGCGAACGCCAGCAGAACTACGGCGACGATCAGCAGCGGCGTCCCGCTCAGCAGAAACCAGGCCGCGACGCCGAGCACGGCATACGCGATCATCGCGTTCCTGAGCCGGTTCATGCGGGGCCGATGGCTTCGGCCGGTAATTCCTTAATCGTGATGCCGCCAAAACCCATGCGGAGGCGGAGATGTCTGGTCTGCTGGTTGCCTGCGGCGAAAGTCTCGCCGGTAATTCGGCGATTGCTCATCTTGCCCTTCTCGTCCGACGTCACCACACCAATCTTCGTCCGCGCATCGATATCGCATTTCGCGAGATCCGGCAGCATCAGAACGATATCGCCCCGCCGGTCCTGCGCCTCTATGTCGCCGGCAACCCCGGTGATCCCGAGATATCCATTCGCGTGCGTGACCACCAGATGCGAGTTGCGAGGTACGCGAATCACGTAGTCGGCATCGGCGTGGATCCCCACATGCGCCACGCGTTTCGCCAGGTTCGGATGACGCGTAAGCTCCGTTTGGATCACCAACTCCGAAGCGGACGGGTGCGAAGTCGTGAGCCGCGCCTTCGCGGTCTCGCTCGTCACGATCTCGACCTTTGCCTGATCCCACGCTTCGACCGAAACATAGCCATCCGCCCGATCGATCCGGATTGTGCCGCCTGGAGCGAAGTCGAGCGTTTCGGTATGAGGCGCCGCTAAAGCCGCCAACGAGCCGAACGCCAGAACGAGAGCAAGCCGCGTCATTTTCATATTTTCAGAATATTCTTTCCTGTTTCTTCAGCGTTCCCACGGACGCCACGTTGGCGATCGAAAACGACGCCAGATACTGATTCTCGGCCACGGTTCCGAAAGCGAGCCGCCGCACCTGCACGCTGAATCCGCAGCAACTCGTGTTGTAGGTGACCTCCGCGATACCGTATTCCAGCTTCGAAGCGCGATAATCGTAAACCGTAGAGAATGCCGCATTCCAGCCCTGGCGATTGTTGTCGCCATAGCCGAACGTGGTGCGGAACTGATTCGCGGTCGGTGCGATATCCGGGTTCGGATGAATCTGATCGCTGCCGGCCGTGACGAAGTAACGGTGGTATCGCACGTTCACGGACACCGAACTGTCGACGATGCGCCCCTGCGTGGGATCGTAATCGCCCTGCCACTGGAGGCTGAAGCCGAGGATTGGGGCTGTGCGGAATGTGGAGACGATTGGTGAGGCGTGGCGGCGCCCATCGAGATACGGAAAGCCGGTGAGGTTCAGTTCGCTTGCGAAGACATTGTGCTGCCCGGGAATGAGCGCGCCGCCGAATGTCGGATCGAAATAGTATTTGGCCGCCAGATCCCACGTAAAGATTTCCGTGACCGTGTCGCCGCGCTTCGCGTAGATGCGATTCGTAAGGCCGAACTCCATTTCGCGCGTATTGGTGAGCAGATCGGTGGGATCGAAGAGCAGAGTGTTATTGAAGTCCGAGACGCCGGTGACGTAATCGTAGCGAGCGCGCGGCTCCATCACATGTTTCAGCTTGTCCCCAAAAACGGTCTTCTTGTTGAAGACTCGCGCGATGGAGGGAAAGATGAGATCCAGTTTGCCTTCGGGTGCGGATCGCAGCAGATTCGTGTTGGAGATAACGTAGTTGGAAATCGTCTGGGTGTAATACCGCTCGTGGAGCGTGGCTTCCGGTAAAAGCGTGAAGCCGCCGAAGTGGAAAGCCGTCGCGATGGAGGGTTCCAACTCGGCGCGCGCGCTGAATTGACTCGTCGAGTAATAATACGGCGCGGGCGTCCCCAGCGGTCGCGGCTGCACGCGATGAAACAAGCCCACGTCCGCATGGAGCGAATAATAAAGCGGCAGCGGACCGCTGGTGAGCGGCTGATAGTTATTGTTGAGCTCCACTTCGGGCAGCGAACGAACTTCCACCGAATTACCCGGCACGGTGTCGAGAAAATTCTCGGTGCGGGTAGCGGAAGCATCGAAGGTGTACGTTCCGAAGTGCTTTTCGAGATAGCCCGTCGACTGCGCTTCCGAGACGACGGCCTGCGTGAATGAATCGGTGAACTGCTGGTGGAAAAGATAGGAGCTCAGGTAGTCGACCGAGCCGCGCGCTACCCAGCCCTTGCCGAATTCGATCTTTCCGGTGCCGGTAATGCTGTAGCCGGGCGCTTTGAACAGCGCGCCGCTCTGCTGGATGCCGCGATCCTGCACGCCGTAAAAGATGATGTTGAAGTCCGAACCCTGCGTGGGCTTGCCGCGGAAATCGACGTGGTGGGCATAGCCGCGCTTCGTGAAATCCTGGAGGACGTAGGTGGCGTCCATGGTGCGGCCAATCGTCTGGTAGTAGCCCAGGCCGAAGAGGAAACCGCGCGTCGAGCTGTTGCCGATGTTCGGCGTCAGGAAGCCACTCTTGCGCGGCTCCGTCTTGAGCGACTTGTGGAACCACGGGAAGTAGAAGACCGGAATGGTTCGGAAATGATAAACCGCGTCATGCGCCACGGCGTGATCGTGCGGGTAGTAGTCGACCGTCTTGCTATTCATGGTCCACCACGGGCGGGGCATTTCGCAGTCGGTAATAAAGGAATCGTGCAGGACGTATTTGCCCGGCATCTTCTCCACGCGCACCGCTTCGAAGTAGAAGGGCTCCTTCGAAGTGAGCAAACCGGGACGCGCCACGATCTTCGCTTTCATGTAGCCGCGAACGTCTTTGAACTCGCCGATTTCGGTCTCGGTGCTGTAGGTTGCGCTGGATGCGTAGAGAACTTCGTCGTTATCGTAGTCGCGATAGTAGACGCGGCCGGTGGCGGTGGCGATGTCTTTCTCCTTGTCGTAATCGACGGAGTCGGCTTTGAGCGTGGCGTTCGGAAATTCGAAGACAACCTGGCCGTTGCCTTTGCCGCGCAGATGCCAGGTGCCGTGTTCGTCAACGGCCTGATCGACGCAGTCGTCCGTGGTGGCGTTGCCGCATTCAGCCGACCAGGGGAGATCGTGCTTGTCTTTCGGCGCGCCGGGGCGGGGGACGCGAACACTGAAATCGGGCTTCTCGACCGAGCGTTCATTCTCCTGTTGCGGAGTCGGTGTTGGAGGCGGTGAAGCGGCGCCGGCAGCCCTGCCGAAATCAGGTAACAGGGCGATCAGGGCGAGCGTGAGGACTATCGCCGAAATATTTGAAAAACAGGACGTTTTTGCGTGACAAGCAGCGCGGATTATGTTACTCCAGAAACTAGGGACTGAGCGGGAAAAGATCCTCAATTCGCAACCGTAGCACGGCATTAGTTGCGTGGCAAGAGGAGGCGGTCCCGGCGATGGTTTCAGGAACACTCGGCGAATGAAATAACGCGCCGGCAAAGGAATACAGGAAAGTAAAAAATGCGCTGCCAGCACTGTGGATTGATGAACGGAGAGGACGACCATCGCTGCCTGCATTGCGGGCGCAGAATGCCGGGAATCGTGGTGTCCGCACCCACTGCCTATATCGGGAATACGGCGCTGGCGCTTTCGGAAGCGCCCGCGATCGAGCAGAACCGTGACGTCAACCTTGCGCCGGAGCAGGCTCCGTTGTTTAAACAAGCGCCTCAACAGGCGCCACAGGCCGGCTTTGCTATTCCCAAGGTGATTCCCTTCGAAGCGATCCAGCGTCAGGCTGGTTCGCGCGCCGCCGCCGCTGCCGCTCCCGCGATGGCTCCGCCCGCTTTTATTCCTGTTGAGGAAACCGTAAAGAAGACGGCCGCGCCACCGCGAACCGCGAAGAAGGCGCAGCCCACCGGGCAGGGAAATCTGGATTTTCGTTCGAACAGCGGGCACAATGAACGGGTCCTTGCCACCGGCGTGCCTGCGCAGGTCTCAGGCGACGGCCGCGTCGCGCCGCCGATGCGCCGGCTGACGGCTGGAGCGATGGACGCGGCGATGGTGGCGATTGGTTTCGGCATCTTTGTGGGAAGCGCGTTCATTGCGCTGAACGGGCTCAGCGGTTCGAGCTTCGGTTCCGGCAAACCGCTCTGGATCATGATGGCGATTTCGTTCGCGCTGATCTCGCTGCTCTATGGACTCGTGTGGGCGATCGCAGGCCGCGA
>DASYCD010000327.1:0-3207 GCA_036500405.1 Bryobacteraceae bacterium | reverse complement strand
GAAGATGCCTCGGTGCAGGTGATCTGCAACGGCGAAATCTATAACTACCGCGAACTGCGGACGGAACTGGCCGGGGCAGGGCATCGATTCCGGTCGGAATCGGATTCCGAAGTTCTGGCGCACGGCTACGAGCAGTGGGGTATGCCGGGTTTACTGGGCCGGCTGCGCGGCATGTTCGCGTTCGTTTTGTACGACGCGCGGCGCAAGGTTTGCTTCGCGGTGCGAGACCGGTTGGGGATCAAGCCTCTTTACTATGCGGAGCAAGGCGGCAAGGTCGTACTCGCCTCCGAAGTGAAAGCGATTGCGTCCGACGGTGGAATCGATCCACACGCCGTGGCTGGATTTCTGCTGCTGGGTTCGATACCGCATCCGCTGACGTGGCGGAAAGGCGTACGGTGTCTCGAGCCCGCAACGTATCTTGAAATTTCGCAGAACGGCCTGCGCAGCGAACCTTATTGGACCGTCGCCGGGAAATCTCACGGCGAGATGCGCGCCGTTCTTTCGGACGCGGTGGAGCGGCATCTGATTTCGGATGCGCCGCTCGGCGTATTCCTCAGCAGCGGTGTCGATTCCACCGGGCTTGTCGCGCTGGCGCGCCGCGCTGGATCACGGATACGTACGCTGACGGTGACCTTCGACGAAGCCGATCACAACGAACAAACCGCCGAAATCGCGCGGTATTTCGAAACCGACCACAGCGAAATCCGGATTACAGCCCGTGATTTCGTCGACGAGATTCCACGCATCCTTGGAGCTATGGATCAGGCCGCGTCCGATGGCGTCAATACATATTTCGTATCGAAAGCAGCGCGCGCCTCCGGATTGAAAACCGTACTCTCGGGCCTGGGCGGCGATGAGGTATTCCGCGGATATCGCCACTACGCATGGCTGGCAAAATGCCGGCGCGAATGGAGCGTCTTCGCCGCCATGCCCGGCTCACTGCGCCGTGCGGGCTCAGCGCTTGCGGCCTCGGCGGGCGCGGCCTTGGGGAAAGAAAGCTGGCGGCGGCTGCGGGATGTGGGCGATGCGACGCCGGGATCGCTCTATCTTGCGCTCCGCGGATTCTTCGATTCGGACTCCGTCGAGCAACTGACCGGCATGCGCCCGAATATATCTGAAGATGGTAATTTCCAGACGATCGAGATGAAGCGCTACCTGCACGATCAGTTGCTGCGCGACGCGGACGTCTTCGGCATGGCGTGTTCGCTCGAAATCCGTGTGCCCTATCTCGATCACGAAGTGGTGGAAACGGCGCTGGCGCGAGCGGACCAGGCTCACGTACGGCCGGGAGTCAACAAACCGCTTTTGGTGGACGCCATCGGCGATGACGTTGTTCTCGACGCCGCGCGGCGTCCGAAATCCGGCTTCGTTTTGCCGTTGGGGAGGTGGATGCGAAAGCATTCGGACGAACTGCGCGAACAGGCGCTTCAATCGGATCTGGATCGCTGCGAAATTCGCCGTCTGTGGTCCGCCTTCGAAAGCGGCAGGATGAACGCCACCCGCGCCTGGGCTCTCGTCGTGCTGGGGTCCATGCGTGCTTAACGCCGTGCTCACCAAACTCGGCCGATCGAACGCGGCGCGTCCCGTGCGGCACTTGCTGGAACCCCTGGTCTCCCGGATCGCCGTTCCGGTCCCCGCGCGCCTCATCACCGGCCACACGTGTTATGTAGATACGCGCTCGCGTTTTTTGGGCGAGGATTGCTCGTCACCGGCGCCATCGATCCGAAGCAGGCAGCCTGGATTTCGTCCGCGGTGGAAGGACGCGATGGCATCTTTATCGACGCGGGCGCCAACGTCGGGTTCTTTTCGCTGCTGGCTCTATCGAAGATGCGAGCGGGAATCGCTCACGCATTCGAGAATGATCCGAGGACGCTCCGTTGTCTCCGGATGACACAGGAGCGCGGAAACCTGGAAAATCTCATCGTGCACGGCTGCGGGTTGGGCGAACAGCGCGCCACGGCCGGATTGCAGGCCGAAAAGGAATTCGCCTGGACACACGTCAACTTCACCAGCGCAGCCGGGCCGTTTTTCGACATCCTGCCGCTCGATGACTTCGCCCCAGAGTTTGCAGGCCGCCGAGTGATCGCAATGAAGATGGACGTGGAAGGTATGGAACTCGCGGTCGCAAGGGGTGCCCGAAAACTATTGGCCGAACACTGCCCGCTTGTAGTGAGCGAGGCGATCGACGGAAACCTCGCGCGCTATGGCGCAAGCGTCCGAGACCTCGTTGCATTCATGGCTTCGCTCGGTTACGCAGCGAGTCCGCTCGAAGGAACAGACGATCCAACCATCGTCTTTACGCCAGAAACGACTTCCACACGGTGATTACCAGGGCATGAGCCACCATGCCCGCCTGAATCCCGCCAGTCTGCCGTCGAGCCAGCGCGAGAAACACGCCGAGGATCGCCGCCACAATCGCCCACCGCCAGTTGGGAAAGGGTCCATGAAATCCCAGATGGACGCTGCCGAACAGCACAGCGGAAATCACGACTCCCAGCACCGCGCTCGAAGTCCATTGCGTGATCCACGGCTGCAGCAATCCGCGGAAAATGAACTCTTCGAAAATGCAGGTCATCCAAAGAAACGCGAAAACCGTTCCGATGGCGAGTCCGATATTCAGCGGATGTTCTCGCACCTTCACGAGTCCAAGAGCCCAATACGCCGCGCCGGTGAAGGGCAGCAAAAAGATGAACCACTTCACTCCCGCCAGCCATTCGCGCGGGGTGGGCAGGAAACGATATTCCGCATCCACGCCCCCGCGGAATCCCACGAACGAGAAGGCCAGCATCCGGATCGTCATCACGTGGCCCAGGATCGAGACATCGAGCTTCGGCATGAGCGGCGGGTAAATCCGCGTGAAAACCTTCGCCAGATTGATCACCGCGAACAGCGAGAGGTAGAGCAAATCCGTCGCCGGATGCGCGGGAAACATCACGTACCAGAAACTCATCATCACCGCGATGCTCAACATCACGATCAGAGCCGGGAAATTATAGTGATGCGTGCCGAGCGCGTAGATCAGCCACGGGAAGACGCCGCTCAAAGCCAGAAGCCACGCCGCGTGCCCCCGTCCCTGCGCGAGAAAGCGTTCGCGCGCTGCAGGGAAGGCGGGCAGCAGATAAAAAGGATATTCGGCGAGAAACGCGAGCGCAAGCGGAACCGCCAGCGCCGCGGGAATCGATCTGATTCGCGCATAGACCGCCGCCG
>DASYCD010000326.1:0-6648 GCA_036500405.1 Bryobacteraceae bacterium | reverse complement strand
GCCGGATTCAATCGTGTCAGGATAAATCGTTCCCTGCCCCAGAATCCAGGAGCCGTCCGCGATTCCCCGCTCCGCCATGATGCGTTCCTGCACCTTCACGAACTGCTCGCCGATGATGTGGCGCTTCAGCTCCGGCTCATGCACGCCTTCGAGCGGCCCCAGAAATTCCTTCTCCGCGTGCTCGATCTTCACCACACCATGACCAAGCGCGGCAAATGTCTCTTCCACGAATTGCGTTTCGCCTTCGCGCATCAGGCCCGTGTCCACGTACACACCGCACACGCGTTCCGAGCCCAGCGCTTCCAGGCACAGCGTGAACGCCACCGTGGAATCCACGCCGCCACTCACGAAGAAGAATACGCTCCGGCCTTCCGCCCGCTCCCGAATCTGCTCTTCCACAAGCGCAATCCGGTTCGCCGGACTCCAGTCCTTCTCACAACCGCAGATATCGAAGAGGAAATTCTGAAGGATCTTAGTCCCCTCAGTCGTGTGCACAACCTCGGGATGGAACTGAACGCCGTAAATCCGCCGCTCAGGGTTTTCAATCGCCGCTGTAGGACACGTCGTCGTGCTGGCCAACACCCGGAAACCCGCGGGCGGAGCCGCCACCAGGTCGCGATGCGACATCCAGATTTTCTGGTGATCAGTCAGGCCGCGGAACAGCCGCGAATCGCTCTCCCGCAGATCGAGAAACGCCAGCCCAAATTCGCCTTTGTCGCCCTTGCGGACCTCGCCGCCCAGGAGCTGTGTGATGAGCTGCTGCCCGTAGCAGATGCCAAGCGTCGGAGCCCCCGCCGAAAGCACAGCCGCGTCCATGGTGGGACTCTCGTCATCGTAAACGCTGGCCGGCCCGCCCGAAATGATGACACCACGCGCGTGACTCAGCGTTTCCGCGCGAGTCTCGCTCGGATAGACTTCGGATGACACCCCGAGTTCCCGCACCTTGCGGGCAATCAGGTGGCAATATTGGCCTCCCGTGTCCAATACTGCAATCTGCGCCGTGGACTTTACTTTCTCGCCCTCTCCGCCCGGATCCGGTTTGCGTTCGCCACCAGAGCCTGCGCCTTCGGCAGTGCTTCGATGGCCGCCGAAATTTCGGGATCGGTTTCGATGATAAACCGGCTGGAGTCATCCACATTGAACGCGGTCTTGTAGAACTCGCTCTGCATGCGGCGCCGAATCGCGTCGTACTCCTTCGTGAACTGGGCCTCGTTCAGATCGTACTTCTGCGATACCAGCCAGTCGTGGAATTCTTTCATCTGCGCCGCGTCGAATTTCCAGCCTTTCGGCAACTGTTCCTTGTGCACCGAGAAGAAATGTTTCGTGAAATTCCGGAACATGTACTTCACATAGAGATCGGTTTCGAGCGGCCCAGGCTTCGGCACTTCAAACTTCTGATCGGGCGAGATACCGCCGCCGCCATAAACCGTGCGCCCGCTATCGGTCATCTTCACGTCGGCCGGATTCCGCGCTTCCGTGTTGGCGCGATAGTAATAGTCGAAGAACGAAACGCTCGAGTAATCGCGCTGAATCAGGCGTCCGCTCGGCGTGTAATAGTGCGCGGTTGTCAGCGCCAGGCCGGTGTTTTCCGCCAGCGGATAAACCGTCTGCACCAGACCCTTGCCGAACGTGTTGTCGCCGAAGATCCAGGCGCGGTCATGATCCTGCAGCGCGCCCGAAACGATTTCCGAAGCGCTCGCCGAATTCCGGTTCACCACTACCACGATCGGGAAGTTGTGGCCGTGATTGCCTTCCACCGCCGTATACGACTTCTCCCGCGACGCCCGCCCGCGATGCGAAACAATCTCCACGCCCTTCGGCAGCAGATGGCCCGCCACGCTAACCGCCTCAGTCAGCAATCCGCCGGGATTGCCGCGCAGATCGAGAATCAGCCCTTTCAGGTTCTCCTCATCCATCTTCTTCAACGCGGCTTGAAAGTCGCTGCCGGTTGTTTCGATAAATTCGTCGATCTTGATATAGCCAATTCCCGGCTTGATCATGAACGCCATGGGAACGCTGGAGCGGTTAATTTCGTCGCGGACAATGCTGACAGTCAGCGAGTCAGCCCCTTCCCCGCGCAACACCTTGATCTCAACCGGTGTTCCCTTCGGTCCCTTCAGCAGATCGGCCACCTCGGCAGAGGTCAGCCCGTCGGTGGACTTGCCATTCACGGTCGACAGCACATCGTTCGGCCGCAGCCCGGCTTTGTACGCAGGCGAACCGACAAACGGCTCCACAATGATCGTCTGCATCACGCCCGTCTGATTCGGACGGCCCTCAATCCGCATCCCGACGCCGTAATAATGCCCTCGCTGGTCTTCCCGCATCTGGGCGAGCGCCTTCGGATCGAAGAAGTTCGAATGGGGATCGAGAGTGCGCAGCATTCCCGGAATCGCGCCGTTGTAAATTGCTTTGTCGGCGCTCACCGGATCGGCAAAATTCTGCTCCACGGTGGAATAAAGGCGTGTGAAATCCCGCACGCTGGCGCTGATGTCATCGTCGCCCGTGGCGGCGGAAGCCACCTGAGCGCTCGGGCCGTAAAGTCCCCCCACAACGGCGGCGGCGCCAACCAGAACCGGGACCAGCAAAAAAGAGCGGCGCTTACGCGGGATGATGGCCATAGAAAAAAGATACTCCTCAAGGGCGCGGCGGCTCACGCCTCTCTGGTGTCAGTATACCAGCGTGAAATTCCAACAGGTTGCGGTTTTTCCGCCCTGGCACTGTGTGAAAAAGCGCCCCGCCCTGTTGGACGCCTGGCGACCGGTTTGGAACCGCCTGCGTTTTATAATCAGTCTGTGCCGGAAGCAAATGAAGTCGTCAATAATGTTGTAGCCGCCAAAGCGGCTGCTCCGAAGCTGGAGGATGGCGTAATCGAGCTGAAGCATCGCCCGCCGGTTCTGGAAGGCGGGACCGCCGTTTACCTGCACTACAACGGTCCCACCGATCAGCTCAACGCCATGTGCACTGGCATGTGCGTCCTCGACTCGGGCGCGACGCCGCACCCGCCCCACCGGCATTCCGAGGAAGAAATTATGATCGTTTCCAACGGTACCGGCGAAATCTACTGCGACGGCAAAACGACGCAGGTAGGCCCCGGCGCCATCATGTATTGCGCGGGTCAGACGGAACACGGCATCACGAATACCGGCAAAGTCCCGATGACGTTTTTCTGGTCGAAGTGGCTCGCCAAAGGCTTCGAGTGAACTTCGCTCACCTGACGCTGCCAACTGAGGACGTGGAACGCACCGCTGGGTTTCTCGAAAAGACGCTCGGCTACACACGAAATCCCTCACCAGCGAATTCGCCCGTCCCGACGATCTGGCTGAACATCGGCCGCGGTCAGGAAATGCATGTGACGTACGTGGAAGGCTTCCGCGTATCGCCCTTCGAAGGCGAATTCGGACGTCACATCGCCGTCTTTCACCCCGTCGACGACTTCCCTGCTCTGCGCCAACGCATCACCGAAAACGGCGGCGAGATCGCGGAGCCGCTTCGCCCCTCTCCTCACCAGCGCTTCTTCTTCCGCGAGCCGGTCAACGGCTTCGTATTCGAAGTCATCGACCACGCGAAGGAAGCTTTGCAGAACCCCGTTAGTTCTCGGTAGGGGTTTCGTTAATGTGATCGATGACGAGCACCGTCACCGGCCGTTTCTGAACTTCGAGCTTGAGGCCTAATTGCTGTTGAATTGCATCCTGGAGTGAAATCGGATCCGAAAACCCCGGCGGAGTATCCCCGGTTCCAACAGCTTTCGCTGCATTCGCTCGCTGCCATATCCCGAAGCCACTGAAGTTCAGAGTGAGGTCGAATGACCCCACGATGCCGGTTGAATCGACAGCGGGTTTGCCGTCGAAGTACCCGCCAGCGAAATTCGGGAGTTCGTCAACGAACTGCGACATCGTCACGCTTTGACAAACCAGCATTCTATTTCGTACAGGGTTCGATGGAGGAGCGGTCCTGCAGCCGGGCCGGTTGTCCGGATCCGCTGTTTTGAGCTTCGGTTTAGAAGCAACTAAGGCAAGAACGTCCCCCATCCGATCTTCATTGTGCGCAACGAGTTTGAAACGGTCCTCCAGTAACTTCCGGAGCATCGTCTCTTCGGAGGCGAGGCTGAAACCCGCCGCCGATTCCTGACTGGGGGCCTTGGCGCTGATGTCGAAGTGATGTGTGGAAACGAATGAAGGAGCTCCGGCGATCCGGTCATCGAAGATTCGCCAGGCCGTCCTGATAATCTCCTGAAGAGTGCTGTAGCGGAATTCAATGCGACCGTCGGGAAAGATGTTCTTGCTGCCCTGTGGTCTGCTGTCGGGCGGACTTGTTCTGATTACCGCGACCTCAAATGCAGTTGGACCGGCGAGCAGTTTGAGCACTTCAGGAGATGTGGCTGAGGGATTTTCATCAACCTTGTCGACGACGATCACTGGCAGAGGAATCTTTGTCGACGCTATTTTGAGGCCGAGTTGCTTTTCGGCGGCATCGAAAAATGAACCCCCTTCGACGTGTGCAGTCGCAAGCTGGTTCGGTTGCAGGAACTGGAGAGTGAAATTCCATGCGTCATGAAGGTTGGTACGGTCAACCAGCGAAGTTCCGGCCAGATAGCCGGCAACCTGCGTTTGGGCCCACTCTGCAAACTGCGGTACGGTCGTGTTCTTACAGATAAAGCTGGTATACGATCCGCCGGCCGGAAGCCTTTCGCCCTGTACCGACTGGCAGCTCTGCTGCTGCGCCCCTGCCGATTTTTTCATCTTCACGCCGGCTTTTGCGACCTGAATCGTGAACGCGGAGACAGGGCGGGTTTCACTGTGAACCGCCAGCCCAAACCGCTCTGCGAGCATCCCCTGGAGCATCCTTTTGATTCCGTCAGTATTGGCTCCGTTTGGCACAACGGCAACGAGTTCGAACCGCTCAGCGCCGAGCCATGCAGGACCTCCCGCAATTTCGCCGGCATTGACTCCCCAGGCTCGCGTGATGAAATCGATCATGGTCGCGCCGTGCAACTCGTAGTGGTTGCTCTCCGGAAAAAGACCGATCAGGGCGCGCGGGCCACTCTGCGCAAATTTGTGGACATCCGCGGCAATAAAAACCGGTGTGGACTGTCCGCATATACATCCACACGTGAGGAAAATAAGCGGCAAAACGCGGGTTGAAAACATGCAGCGCCTGCACCGGAATACTAGCACGAAAGAGGGTTTTGGATATCGCTCGCCCGCGAACCTCGGTGGGCGTGCGCCGCCCGCTTACCCACGCCCCGCAAACGGCATCTTCGTCGCCATCACATTCATGAACAGCACATTCGAATCGAGCGGCAGATTCGCAATGTAAACCACCGCATCCGCCACATGCTTCAGATTCATCCGCGGTTCCGGCTTCAGACTGCCATCCGCCTGCAGCACTCCCGCCGTCATCCGCTCCGTCAGCTCCGTCGCCGCATTTCCAATATCAATCTGGCTGCACGCGATATCCCACGCACGCCCGTCGAGCGCAATACACTTCGTCAGCCCGCTGATCGCATGCTTCGTGCACGTATACGGCGCCGAATTCGGACGCGGCGTATAAGCCGAAATCGAACCGTTATTGATGATGCGCCCGCCTTGGGGATTCTGCGCCTTCATCATCCGCATCGCCTCCTGCGCGCAGAGAAATGATCCGGTCAGATTAATATTCACCACCGAACTCCACTGCTCAAACGAAAGCTCGTCCATCGGAATCGCGGGCACATTGATCCCCGCGTTATTGAACACCACATCGATCCGCCCATACTCCTTCGCAATGCGCGCAAACAGCGCCTTCACCGATTCCGGATTGCTGACGTCCGTTGCAACCGGGAGCATCTCGCCACCACCAGCAGTCGCCTTCGCAGCTGTCGCCTGCAGTTCTCCGAGCCGGCGCCCGGCGAGCACCACCGTGAAATTCGCCGCTTGCAGCGCCAGCGCAGCCGCCCTTCCTATTCCGCTGCCGGATCCGGTCACCAACGCAATTTTTTTCTGATTAGCCATATGGAATCTATTCTCCACGAATGGAAAGCTCCCCCGTGAAACTGCTGGTTACGGCACCAGCTATTACATTTGTATAATTCAAAAGCCCTCGCTATACTAAAGCGTCCTGTACCCGCAGTCCCATTCACTTCGAAGGGAGAAGTTTGTCAGGTGGCCAAAAGCAAGTTATCCGAACTACTCGAAAAGCGCGATGCGGAAATCACGTCGCAGTGGCTGGAATCTCAGACCGTCGGCGGCCGAAAAGTCTCCGCCGCGGAACAGGGAGAGACTACGCGGCAATCCCGCGAATTCATTCAGGCCCTGAAGAAGGCGGTTGAGAACGGCGTCACCGGCGATATCAACGGCCCCGAATGGGAGGCGGTGAAAGAGATCCTGACCGGCATTTCTTCCAGCCGCGCCCGCGCCGGCTATTCCCCTTCGGAGACCGCCTCCTTTGTTTTCTCTCTCAAACTCCCGCTCTTCTCGGTCCTGCGGGCGGAATACGGCAAAGACGCGCAAATGCTTGCTGACGGCGTTTGGGAAACCACCATTCTGCTCGATAAGCTGGGGCTTCTCACCACTGAGCTCCATCAAAAAACCCGCGAAGATATCATTGCGCGCCAGCAGCAGGAACTGCTCGAGCTTTCGACTCCAGTCGTCCGTCTCTGGGACAACA
>DASYCD010000325.1:0-5997 GCA_036500405.1 Bryobacteraceae bacterium | reverse complement strand
CTGGGGCGGTATATTCTCTGTGGCACTTTCCGTAAAGATCCCTTTGAGAGATCCCTCCCGGCCGTTAGCCGGCACGTTGCCCTGTGGAGACCGGACTTTCCTCCCGCTTGCGCGAGCGGCTATCCATCCGGCGCCTGCCAGCTTTAGTTTCGCATGGAAGGGGAGGGTGCGTTAGCGGCGTTCGAGGATAGCTTCGACGCGCGTGAGGCGGTTGTCGATTTCGATGACTTTGCCAGTCAGGGTGTCGAAGCGCGCTTCGAGACCGGAGAAGCGATTCTCAAGACTGGCGAAACGGCTATTCATCTGGTTTTCGAGACTGGAGAATCGGTTATCCACGCTGGAGAAACGCGACATGATCGCGCTGTACTGCATCATTCCGCCGATGAAACTAAGTATGACGGCAAAGACGGGCAGGCCAAGGGCGAGATAGAGTTGAGTATCGGTCACGGCCATATTAGTGGCTCTTCGCTGACTTCTTTCTCAAGAATATCTCACTTACCGGTTTTCCGGGCCAGGGTGGTTTTCGAATCCATACTGCGGTCGTTGTACGCCTTCAATAGGTGAGTGACCTGCATAAAGATTAAATCACCGAGAAAACCTCGCGTGAGATGAAACAGCAGGTGAGGTGGTACCACGTGGAAGCATGCGATTCTTATCCCTGTCGAAGAAGCGTATCGCGTCCATAGCCGTGTTTGCCGCGGTAGCTGCCTTTACACCTCTCACGACCGAAGCACAACTCCAGTTGAAGATTCCGGACATGTTTCCGTTCATCAACTCCAGCGGCGTATCGGCGACGCACAATACTTCCGGAAACGGCCAGATCGATACGAGCGGGCCATTCTTCCAGAGTCTTGGAACCAATGGAAGGAGCTGCTTCTCCTGTCACCGGCCCGATCAGGGCTGGTCGATTTCGGCAGACGCCATGAAGCTCCTGTTTGCGCTCACCGCGGGCAAAGATCCGGTGTTTCGTCCGGTCGATGGCTCCGTTTGCGATCAGGGGATCAACACCTCGACACTGGCCGGACGCATCCAGGCGTACCGGCTACTGACGAGCCGCGGACTTATCCGGATAGCGATCGACGTGCCGGCAAACGCGGATTTCCGTGTGGTGTCGGTGCAGAATCCCTATGGTTGCAACAGTAAGTCGACGCTCTCCATGTACCGGCGGCCGCTGCCTTCGACTAACCTGAAATTCCTGACGACCGTGATGTGGGACGGCCGTGAATCGACGCCACCGGGCACGCAGAAAATCGACTACGTGACGAATCCGGCGGATCTTCTGGCGGATCTGATGGATCAGGCGAAGAGCGCCTTGTCAGGACACGCACAGGGCACGACGCCGCTTTCACCGCAACTCCAGCAACAGATTGTGGATTTCGAATCCCATCTGTTCACGGCGCAGACACTGGACTTCACCGCGGGCGATTTGAACGCGGCGGGCGCAAGCGGTGGTCCGAAGGCTTTGGCTGGGCAGAATTTCTTTGTGGGGATCAACGATCCTCTCGGTGGCAATCCGAAAGGCACGGCGTTCACGCCGGAGATCTTCTCGCTCTTTCAGAGCTGGAGCCACTCGAACGGCATTGGCGTAGCGGCGCGGGCCAGCGTGGCGCGTGGCGAAGTTGTCTTCAATACCAAGCCGATCAGGATCACGAACGTTAACGGCCTGAACGATTCGCTGAATACTCCGGTCATCAATGGCACGTGCGGCACTTGCCATTCGAGTCCGAATGTCGGGGACCATTCGGTGGGACTGCCGATCAATATCGGAGTGGCGGACACGACGAACACACTGGGCGTCAACTATCTGCCGGTGATCACGCTGCAGAATATCGCCACGGGCGAGACTGTGCAGACTACGGATCCGGGGCGGGCGTTGATCACGGGTAAATTTGCGGACATTGCCAAATTCAAGGGCCCGATTCTGCGCGGGCTGGCTGCGCGCGCTCCGTACTTCCATAACGGCTCGGCGGACGATCTGAGCGACGTGGTGGATTTCTACAACGTGCGGTTCTCGATCGGACTGACTCACCAGGAACGCGCGGATCTGATCGCGTTTTTGAAGACGCTGTAGATCCGGATTCAGCAATGGAAGGGAAGCCCGGCGAGGGAGACTTCGCCGGGCTTTGCTTTAGACTGGAAGTATGAGCGACGGCCTCGAAGAACGGCAGGAACGGGTCAAGCGCAAGGAACTGGAACAACCCGAGGAGCGGTACGACAGGCTCGATCCGTATGAGCCGGAGGGGTCGGAACAGGAACGCCGCGATTCGTGATTGTCCTGATCCCCGTAGCATTTACGCGCAAATGCTAAACTCGAAATTACGGCGGCGTAGCTCAGCCGGTTAGAGCGACGGTCTCATAATCCGTAGGTCCGCAGTTCGAGTCTGCGCGCCGCCACCAGAATTCCGCTTCCCTCCCCCCTCTGTTTCCTGCTCCATTCCGGCTGCGGCTCCAAGACGGAATTCAGACGGCGCCGCTCCTCGGGTAAATATCCGGTACGGTACGGTTTCTCGCAAACACCCTTTACTGGTAAAATCTTCTCCATTAGATACCCATAAGGATGGGTTGGATTTGAGGGTGAATGGCAAGGCTGAATAAGGGGAATTTTGCCCTCGGCGTGGGCTATGCCGTCGTTCTCGGCCTGCTGGTTTGTTCAACGGTGGAGGCCTACCGGCTGCAGCAAACGATTTCGCGTCGAGAGGCGGCCGTTTATCAGGCGCACATCGTGCGCGAGAACGCGCTATCGGGCCTGCGGGACGAGATGTGGCTGGGCGCCACCTCCGCGCGCGAGTATCTGATCAGCGGGGATCCGCGGCGTTTTCGAAAGCAGATCATCGAAATTACGCGCGAGGGCAGCGAGCGGGCGGCTGTCCTGCAGCCCGCAGTGGTGAAGAGCTTTTCGGTCTATACGAACGCACTGAAGGCGCTGGCGGAATCCGGACCGAGAGATCGGCATCATGCGATGGCGCTGATCGAGCAGCAACTGCTGCCGCTGCGCGTGAGCGCACTAAGCACGATCGAGCGAGCGCGCGCCGATCAGCAGAAGGAACTCGCGGCCGCGGAACGAGATTTGCGGCGGCGGCAGCGAGCGATCGTATGGCAACTATTTGTGGTGCTGGGCGGATCGCTGCTGGCAGGCCTGGCGATCGCGGCCCTCACGACGCGATATGCGCGCAAGTGGCATCGGGAACGAACGATGCGTGCGGGAGAGATGGCGCATCTTTCGGCGCGGCTGCTGGAGGTGCAGGAAGAAGAGAGAAAGTATCTGGCGCGCGAACTTCATGACGAAGTTGGCCAGACGCTCACGGCGCTGCGTATGGAGCTTGCGCCGGTACAGGCAGTTGTGCAGAATCCGGCTGCTCGGGAGCGTTTGCGGAATTGTCAGGATCTGGCGGAGCGCGCGGTACGTACGGTGCGGCATATTTCACTGATGCTGCGGCCGTCGCTGCTGGACGATCTGGGGCTGGACGCCGCCCTCGAATGGCATCTGAACGAGTTTTCGCGGCGCAGCGGCATTCAATCCGAATATGCAGCGGACGAGGAGATGCCTGAACTTTCCGAGGAGATGCGCACGTGTGTTTACCGGGTGGCGCAGGAGGCGCTGAACAACTGCGAGAAATACTCGCGGGCGACGAAGGCGCGGCTGGTGCTGCGGATTTCGGAAGAATCGATCATGCTCGAAATTGGCGATAACGGCGCGGGATTCCAGCTCACGCCGCGCGGATTGCCGGCGCGGGGAACAGGGTTGCTGGGGATCCGCGAGCGGGTTTCCCTGCTGCACGGCTCAACGATGATCGATACGAGTCCGGGCGGAGGTACGCGAGTGGTGGTGACGCTGCCGCTCTATCCGGCGATGGCTGGCAGCGAGGAGCGGGGGCGGAAGGTTGCGGTATGACCACGGTGCTGGTGACGGACGATCACGCGCTCGTACGCCACGGCATTCGCCGGATCATTGAGAGCCACGGTGATTTCGAAGTGGTTGGGGAGGCCGGCTCGGGGCTTGCGGCGGTGGAAGAAGCGCGGCGGCATCGGCCGGACATCATGATCCTGGACGTGGGGATGAAGGGGCTGAGCGGACTCGCCGCGCTGACCCGCATTCGTGAATGCTCGCCGGGAACGCGCATCGTGATGGTGACGATGCATGCCGATGAACGCTATGTGTATCGCGCTGTGCGCGAAGGCGCGAGCGCTTATGTTCTGAAGGATTCGGTGGAAGCGGAACTGATTCAGGCGGTGGTGGCGGTTCGCGGGGGCGGGCGTTACTTCAGCCCCGCCGTGCGGGAATACGCCGATCCGGTCACGAGCGCGGAGCGCGATCGCCTGCCGGACGATCCCTACGAAATGCTCACGGCCCGGGAACGCGAGGTCTACCAGCTTCTGGCCGAAGGCAGCAGCAACAAGGAAATTGCGAAGGCATTGAATCTCAGCCTGCACACGGTGGAGACGCATCGGGCGCGGATCATGGAGAAGCTCGGTGTCCATACCGCGGCGGAACTGGTGATCAGCGCAGTGCGGCGCGGGCTGGTTGCGTAGTATGTTGCGTAGCGGGTTCTGCTCCGCCCGGCCAGGTGAAGCGGCCTGCGGGACAGCTTGCCTGTTGAAAGCCGTTGTCCCAGACCAGGACCTGCGCGGGGTCGCGATGCAGCGCTAGTTTCACCGCGAGGTCTCCGACCATGGAGTTATAGGGGAAGCACGCGATGTGGAGCGGCGTGTGTCCTTCGCGGACGAGGCGGAGCACGGTTTCGCTCGACTCGGCGCGCGCCATATACTGCGGCCGCTTTACCAGCCAGAGATAGAGGCAGTTGTGCGCGATCAGTATCGTTGCCACCGCAGGGAGGGCGAAGCGCCAGCGTTCGCGCGTGCGTTCATAGAAGCTGACGAAAGCAATGCCGACCAGCAATGCGAGGCCGGCGCTGGGCAGATAAGTGTGGCGGCTCGGGATGCGCGGCATGTAGGTGAGGAACGAGAACGGCAGGAGCGCGATGGAGATCCAGATACCGGCGGCGAGCAGTAGACTGCGGTAGCGGCGCCATTCGCCTGATGCCCAGAGCCACGCCAGACTGATGAAGCCCCAGACCCAGAGGAGACGGCCATAGCTGTTGCGCCAGGTGATCCAGAACGGGGCGTGGATGGAGAATGTGCCGTCGTTCAGGTGCTGGTGCGCCTTACCCGCCGTGAGGATTTCGTACGTGTACCAGAGTGTGACGATCGCGAACGGAATGACTGCCGCTAACTGGACGCGGCGATTGCGGCCGTCCCACCAGGCGATGAGCGCGGCGAAGGGAACGAGGACAACGCCCGGCTCCTTCGAGTAGATTGCCAGCAGAAAACACAGGAACGAGCCGGCGTAGAGTCCCCAGCCTCCGGAAGGTTTTTCCATCCATTTCGTCCAGCAAATCAGGAACAGCGAGACGAAGAGAAACAGCAGTAGCTCATGCAGCGCCGCGTACCACATGACGGCCTCCTGATGGCCCTGATAGAGGGCGAAGAAGCCCGCCATGGCGAAAGAGACCCTCCAGCCGAGGCGTTTCCATGATCCGAGCGCAAACAGCAGCCAGACGTTGATGACGTGCAGCAGCAGCGTAGAGGCGTAGAGCGCGGGCGGGTTGACGCCGAAAACCTGGTCCGTCCAATACGTGTAGATGATGGAGGTAGCGCGGGAGCGGTAGAGGCGGTCCGCGGCCAGTTCGGGCCAGCCGGAGGGCGGTCCCCAACTGCGCGACATATCTATCTGTTGATAGTCATCGGCAATTAACGGTTGGGAGAAAACCGGGATATAAGGCAGAATGGCCAGCCCCGCAAGCGCGGCCAGCAAGAGGGCGATTCGCACTCTGATCATTAGACGCCCGCGGGCATCGTGAGGCAATACAGAATTTGCTGTATGGACACCGGGCCCGGGCGGCTATACGCTCAGAAGCCGATGGTTTTCCCGTACAGTCTGAGCGTGTTTTTCCCGGCTTACAATGACTCCCGATCGCTGCCGGGATTGATCGGGGCGAC
>DASYCD010000324.1:0-34374 GCA_036500405.1 Bryobacteraceae bacterium | reverse complement strand
CCGAGCCGAAAAGATCAGCCGAACCGGATCTCCCTTCCCTCGGGGACTCCAGACATCCGCATCCGTTTCAGATGCGGACCATCGGCAGGTCTTCGGACTTGCAGGCTTACATCACAACCTAACGGCCATCGCTTCCCGGCTTATTCCACCAGTGCTTCATGACGGCCTTCGTTCCTGCTTACCGCTGCGGGGCAGTTCCGGATTCGCGCCGGATTCCCTTTTCATTCCCGGCGCATGCCGGAAAACCGCTGGCAGCCGCAAGCTTAACACGAAGAGCCGATCTAAGATCAAGGGAGAATGAATTCCACGGTTTCCCTCTTCATCAATGGCGCATGGACTCCTGGACTGCGCGGCGCTATACGGAAAGTCGGATGTGATTCGATATCGGCAGATCATCACTGCTTCGCCGACGGCGCTTCACGCTTTTCGACATCGCGCCAGAGCCGTAACGTGAAGCAGGCCATCTGAACTACGGCCAGCGACGTCACAAGAGCCCCACCAGCAACGATAACTACGGTAGATCCCAGTGAGACTTCTCCCAATGCAGCGAACATGCGCGAAGCGTGCCGATATGCCTCAACCAGGAGTTTTAGCGTCATCCGCTCCTGGATCCCGCTGTACATCGGGATGAGCTTTTCCCAGTAGGTGACCACCAGGACGTATCCGTATAGAACCGTGACTGCGGTTGCCGTCACCTGTCCGATTCGCCTCCAGCGGCTCGCGCCGAGAAACACCAATGCCAGCACAGGTGTCAGCAGGACCTGTGCATACCACTCGCCGGGGCTCATCGTTTCACCATTGGACATGACGAAGTTAATTGCCGCGTCATAGCTCAGCGCGAGCGCAAATAGCGCGATATATCCGGCAATGATCCACTCGCGGGGTTTATGCCTCGATCCGATCCAGAGCAGTAATCCCGCTACGCAGGCCAGAATGATCAGCCGCAAAGTCACAATCGAAAATGACCGAAACAGATTGTCGCCGGTCCAGAGCGCCTGTCGCAGAAACATATCGATGGCGGGAATGATCCGTCCCGGTCGAACGGCGCGGAGAGCCTGGGCTGGATGAATACCAAGGCGAAGCTCCTGCATGCCCGAGATCGTCCCGTAGCGCGCGATGTTGCGGTAATACCATGGCCCTGCGGCGACCGCCAGGATAATGGCTGTCACCGAGGCCTCGCGAAATCGCCTGCGCAGAAGGCAGACAGCCGCAAACAGCGGTATGAAAGCAAGGAAGTAAGCCTTCGTTAAGAGCCCCAGTGCAAGGACGGCAGCGGAAGCGATTGCTCTGCGCATCGTCGCACGCTCATATAAATCAATGATCAAAACGAGCAGCCACAGGGCGACGGGCGCCGCGAGCCAGTCGTTCGCCACGTGCGCCACCGTCGCCCAGATCATTTGCGACGACAGCACACAGAAGGTCAGAAGTTCGGGCCAGGGCTGCGGCATTTCGAGTTGCCCTGCCAGTCGCAGCGTTCCTGAAACAAGCAGAATGGTTGCGCTGAGGCCACAAAAGATTCGAAGAACCATAACACGAAAGGGAAGCGGTTGCCCGGCGAGCATTCGTTCCGGCCCCGCAAGGATGAGATAAGCAAGCGGCGCCTGGAGACCCTCGTAGTTAACGAACCTGGATGAATTTGAACGCAGCGCCGGATCGATTGCAAACAATTCTTGACGCCTCGTCTGACGTTCTTCGGGAGGAAGTGCGAAGTATTGCGAAAACGTCGTCACCTGCGGCAGATTGTGCTGGATAGAAGGACTGGCGGGCGCCAGCACGATCGCGCGAGCTTCCTCGGCTGAGAGGCGCGAGCTCCGCGGATCGGGAAACCCAGCGTTATTCGCAAGAGCCTCTACGTAGCCGAAGTGAAAGGGCTCGTCAAATCCTCCCCATAAAGGCAGCAGCGAGCTGTAAAGGATGGCATTCGCGCAACCATAGACGAGCAATATGCCTCGCCACCATCGGCGTGGCAAAAAGTTCATAGCCCAAATATAGCGACCGGTTCACCATATTGCCTGTTCCGTCTGTTGCAATCGATTGCGCAATTCCGGAAAGGTCGTCCTTCGATAAGATCGAAATAGATGAATTCCACGGTTTCCCTCTTTATCAATGGCGCATGGACTCCCGGACTGCGCGGCGAAACACTCCCCGTAATCAGCCCGGCGACGGGTGAGCCCGTTCGCAGCGTTGCCAAAGCTGAAAAGTCCGATCTCGATCTCGCGCTCGACGCCGCCGAGAAAGGCTTTCACGCGTGGCGCAGAATCTCCGCCTTCGAACGCTCGAAAATCATGCGAAAAGCCGCGGAGTTGATCCGCGCCCGCGTCGAAGAGATCGCGCCGATCATGACCACCGAGCAGGGAAAGCCGCTCGGCGAAGCGCGCCTCGAAATCCTGTTCGCCGCCGATGTGATCGAATGGTTCGCGGAAGAAGCCCGCCGCGCTTATGGCCGCGTCATTCCCCCGCGCGCCGAAGGCGTGTATCAATTGGTCGTCAAAGAGCCGGTCGGACCCGTAGCCGCGTTCTCACCCTGGAATTTCCCCATTAATCAGGCGGTCCGCAAAATCAGCGCCGCGCTCGCCGCCGGATGTTCCATCATCCTGAAAGGCCCTGAAGAAACCCCGGGCTCCGTTGCCGAACTCATCCGCGTTTTCGCCGATGCCGGCGTCACGCCCGGCGCCATCAATCTCGTCTTCGGCGTTCCCGCCGACATTTCGAACTACCTGATCCCGCATCCGGTCATCCGCAAAATCTCGTTCACCGGTTCGACAGCCGTCGGCAAGCAACTCGCCGCGCTCGCCGGACTCCACATGAAGCGCGTCACCATGGAACTAGGCGGTCACGCGCCGGCCATCATCTTTGACGACGCTGATCTCGACGTCGCCGCGAAGATTCTGGCTGCGACCAAATACCGCAACGCCGGTCAGGTCTGCGTTTCCCCCACACGTTTCCTCGTGCAGAAAAAGGTGTACGACGCGTTCGTCGATAAGTACATCGGCGCAAGCAAAAAGATCAAAGTCGGCGATGGCCTTGCGCCCGACACCACGATGGGCCCGCTGGCGAACAATCGCCGCGTGGCCGCCATGGAAGATCTCATCGGCGACGCCGTTGAAAATGGCGGAAAGCTGCAAACAGGCGGCGAGCGCCCCGCGAGTAAAGGCTACTTTTGGCAGCCCACCATCATCGAAAATCCCTCGCGCGAGAGCAAGGTCATGAACCAGGAGCCCTTCGGTCCGGTCTCCGTCATGATTCCGTTTGACACCTTCGATGACGCCGTGAACGAAGCCAACCGCCTGCCGTACGGCCTCGCCGCCTACGCTTACACCAAATCCGCTCGCACCGCGAATCTCATCGGCGGTGCGCTGGAGAGCGGCATGGTGTCCATCAACCACTACGGCCTCGCGCTCCCCGAAACGCCGTTCGGCGGCGTGAAGGATTCGGGCTACGGCTCAGAGGGTGGATCGGAAGCGATTGACGCTTACCTCAACCACAAATTCATCTCGCAAGCGGGGCTCTAATCGGGTTTCACCGGCGCGGTGGCGTGCCGCTTCAGGATCACCGGAAGATTCTGTGCGAAGACGCTGCGCGCCACCACCATGTCGCAGCCGGCGTCCTGCGCCTGGAGCTTGAGGTCAGTCTGAACGTGTGAGACGAATGCAATGGTGCTCAGGCGCTTCGTTTCGGGCTCGCTCTTGATTGTGCGAATCAGGCCGAGCGGGTCCGCTGCGTCATAGTTCAGATCAAAGATCACCACGGAAGGTTTTTCTTTGATTTTTTCGAGTACGGTTTCTCTGTCTTTCACGAAATCCACGGTCATGCCGAATTTCTTCGCCATATCGTGGATCTTCGCGGAAAAAAACAGATCGGTCATTACGGCCAGGATTTTTCTCGGCTGTGCGGTCATGCTGGTTTTGAAAAAAGGAGAAACCGCATGGTATCGCGGCCTCTTCGCTGGCGGCGAAAATCGAGGCGCCGCGCATCCGCGCCGGTTGCGGGCGCAACGCGGGCAAGGCTACCATGAAGGGCGATGACACCGAACCCTCCCCGGATCGTTCTGCACAAAACGGCCGACTACCGGGAAACCTATGCCAACAGTGTGCAGATCCGTGTGAACCTCTGGGATTTTTATCTGATGTTTGGAACCATCAATCAGACGGTGCCGGAACACGTCGAGATCCACAACTTCCAGGGCGTTTATCTCAGCCCGCAACAGGCGAAAGCGCTGCTCGGCCTGTTGCAGCAAAACGTAAATCAATACGAATCGGCCTTCGGCGAGATCAAGCTGGAGCCGAAGGCCGGCGCCGGGTTCGTGCAATAGCCGGATGCTTGCGGCGCGGAGACGGGTTCGGCCCCAGTCGTACCTCCTGATCTTCGGCATCGTGGCCTTCTTCCTCGTGATGGCCCACGGTCCGCTCCTCCACCTTCCTTATTACTGGGACGAAGCCGGGCAATTCATTCCCGCCGCTTCCGATATCTACCACAAAGGCGCGCTGATCCCCTATAGCGCGATCCCGAACGTTCATCCGCCCGGCGTGATGGCATGGCTTGCGCTGGCGTGGCGCGTTGCCGGATATTCCATCGTGAGCGCGCGCGTGGCGATGCTGCTGATCGCGGCCTTCGCCCTGCTGATCACGTTTTTGCTTTCCATCGAGCTCTCGCGTGGAAGCGCCGGTACGCCGGCGTTCCTCGCGGTGACGCTGCTTTTTCTTTGTCCCCTTTTTTACGCGCAGTCGATGATGGCGCTGCTCGATATGCCCGCCATGGCCTTCACGGCGCTTGCGCTGCTGCTGTTTCTGCAGAACCGCTTTCGTGCGTGTGCGATCGCGTGCGCCGCGCTGGTGCTGGTGAAGGAAACGGGCCTGATCGCGCCTCTGGTTTTCGGCGCATGGCTTCTATTCGAACGCCGCGCTCCCGGCGACGATCGCCGCGACGCTCTCTGGTTTCTGCTGCCCGTCGGACTTCTCGCGGTCTGGCTCTGCGCGCTGCGGCATTTCACCGGGCACTGGTTCGGCAACGAAAGCTTCACGCAATACAACGCCGTCGATACGCTCGATCCGGTGCGGCTGTTCTTCGCGCTGCTGCGGAGACTGTACTACCTGTTCATCGGTTCGGGCCACATCATCGGGACGGCAATGTTCCTGTATGCGTGGAAGCGCATGCCGATCCTGAAGGACCGCCCCTGGCGGATCGCGCTGACGCTGGCGGCTGCTCAAACGCTGACCGTGACCGTGCTCGGGGGGGCGGTGCTCGAGCGTTACCTGCTGCCGGTGTTGCCGATTCTGTATGCCGGGTTCGCGCTCGCGGCGGGTGCGTTGACACTCACAACGCGCCGAATCGCCATCGGCGCGCTCGCAGCGTCGTTGATAGCCGCGAACTTCGTCAATCCGCCGTATCCATTTCCGTTCGAAAATAACCTGATGTTCGTGACGTTCACCGACATCGCGCGCCAGGCCGCTTTCGCGGCGGATACTTACAAGCTGCCGGTGACAACGACGTTCCCGATGACCACCGCGCTCTCTCAGCCGCGCAACGGTTATCTGATGCTACGGCACCGGACGCACGAGATCCCCGATTTCAGCTCGGCGACCATCGATGCGCTGGTGGCTCATCCACCGCCGCTGATGATCGTCTACAACACGGAGATCGATCCGTGGGGCTTACGCGGATCGAAACCGTGCCAGTGGTTCCTCAAGCGCTACTACGACTGGCAGCGCCCGATGAGCGCTCTCGAAATTTCCCGGCTTCTGAATATGCGGATTGCGCGCGAATGGGAATCCCGCGGCTTTTCGATGGCACTCCTGGTTAACGATGAGATGAATGGGCCAGCGCTGCTCCGTTAAATGTGGGGCGGCGCTCCGGCGCTGCCGTCGGGCTTTCGCCCGGTGCGGAGTTCCCGCAATCCTTCTGGTTGACCTTTTCAGTAACGACGATTTTCAACTTTTTTGACCCCACCTATCTCCTTTCACACCAGCGGCTCACACCCGCAACCCGCCCGCCGGACCCCGCGCAGATTTTCGCGCACGTGCTAAAACATCATCCAGACACGAAATTTCCTGCGCAGGAAACGTCGATTGAAATGAAACTGGACTCTCGGCGTCGGGCAACACTAACCGGAATCCACGCGCCCGCGGATAACATCCGATTCATCGGCGGTGGGACACGGCGGATTAAGAATCCGATCCCCTGCCGCCGCGGCGTTCGTCGAGCTCTTTGACAACTGAATAAAAACAAACGGAAGGATCAGTGTCTCTGATTTGTGGGTGGGGGCTTCGGCCCGGCTTCGGCCCCGCCGCCGGGCTTCTGCCCGGCGCGGAGCCATCACAAAGCCCAGGCTAATACGCCGTTTCCGCAGAGCGCGCCGCCAGGAACAAAAACATCCCCGCCACCACGTAGACAACAGCGGCCATCGCAATCGCGCCGCCTAATCCATAAAGCCCGGAAAGCCACGCGATGACGATCGGCGCGGATCCACCGCCGCCGAGCCATCCCACCGTATTCATCAGACCCGCGGCCGACCCGCGCGCTTCCGGACGAATCACATCGAAAACCGAAGCGAAAATATTCGCGTCGTAGAGGCCTTTGAAGAAGCCCCACACCGTGAGCGCGACAATCAGCCACGCAAGCGACTGCGTCATCCCGCACAGCACCACGAACGGCGCGCCGCCGAGCACGCCCACCATCTGGACCAGCATCCGGCCGCCCCGGCGTTTCGCGCGCCACCGGTCCGCCATCCAGCCCCCGCACACCGCGCCCACCATACTGGCAAGCTGCACGTAGATAGTAGCGGTCAGACCGGACATCGCCAGCGTCATGTGGAAACGGTCGAACAAAAACTTCGGCATCCACGTCAGCAGAACCACGGCCACAAAATTTGCGCAGAAGAAAGCGCCAAGCAGCAACAACGCGCCCGGCTGGCTCACGATCATTCGCATCGTTTCGCCTAACGAGAGTTTCGCGTCCGTTTCCGCGTGTTCCGCCTGTCCGCGAACCGGCTCGCGCAGCCAGCGGGCGAGCACCAAACCGAGCACGATCCCCAATCCGCCGAATACGATGAATGACCAGCGCCAGCCATAGCGTTGCCCAATCAGGCCCGCGAAGAAACCGCCCGCAATGGTTCCGATATAAACGCTCGTCTGGTGGATGCCAATGGCGCGCGACCGCGTATTGGGGCCGTGATAATCGCTGACCAGCGACATCGACGCGGGGAAGTAAAATGCCTCGCCAATTCCTTCGAGCGCCCGCATCGTAAACAGCCCGCGAAAGCCGGTCGCGAGCGAGGTCGCCATACAAATTGCGCTCCAGGCGTAGAGGCCGCCGAGGATCGCTGTCTTACGCCGCACGCGATCCACAATGTTTCCGGCGAAGAGCGCGCCCAGCCCATAGACCCACGCGAACGCGCTCCCGAGCAGCCCGAGTTCAACATTCGAGAGCCCCATGGAATGCTGGAGGAGCGGGAAAACGGAGAAGATCGCCTGCCGGTCCGCGTAGTTGAAGAACGCGATGCCCCACAGCATCGCGACCACATACCACCCGTACCGCGGACTCAGTTCTTTCGAATCAGCCATACTTCGCAAACCTGGGTGCCTCTCCCGGCGCCGCCCAGGCCCGCGGGTCGTGACCATTCGAGCGTGAGATCGCCGCCGCTGGTCGCTTCTTTCGGAATCTCGAATTCCAGCGGCGGCTGCGGCATCGGCTTCGCCCGGAAGTCGTGGATCTGATATTTGCCGTTCGCCGTCAGCTTCAGCTGCACTCGCGGCGTGTCGCCGCCATAAACGACGCGGAGAACGTATTGCGCCTTCCCATCCAGATTCGGATAGTGCATCTTGAGCGGAGTCTCCCCCAGCGTTTCCGCCGTGGTGTACCAGGAGACGCGCGCGCCGTTGCGCGGCTCCACGTCGCCGAAGCCCGTGAATGCCGATTGCAGAAAATCGGGATCGCGATCGTAGCTTTGGCCGCGCACCAGATGCGGCTGCCGCGTGGTGTCGCCAAGGTCGTCGTAGAAACCGCCGGGGCCCGGATCGGTCCAGTTGACGATGCGCGAGATCATCGCGGCCTGCTGGTTGTGCGGCGCTTTGTCGATCTTTGCGAATTCATTCTCAAGCCAGACGCGGTCATTGAGCGCGAAGTCGATGGAATCGAGATTGGCCCCGCGGCCGAGCGCGATCGCCTGATATTTCTGCACGCTGAGCTGCATACGGATGCTCTGGAACAATCCTTCAGCCAGCTCGAACACGCGCGCCCGCAGTTCTCGCGCTTCGGGCGTAAGATCGTCCGCGTCCAGGATCTTCCGCGCGGCCGCCGTACCGCCGGTTTTGAGTGCCGCGAGCGCTCGCTTCTCCTGATCGGTTTCAATCAGCAGCCGCTTTCGCTCGAAGGCGTCGTAATAAGCCCGATAGAGCTCTTGCTGGAAGCGCCAGCTCAGCTTCTGTTGCGGCGTAGCGCGTTTTTCAAGCGCCTGAAACAACGCGAGCGTCTGATCAACCCCGGTATTCGTAGCGAGCGGCCCTTTCCAGTTGCGTTCGAGCGCCAGTATGCCTTTGCCATACTCATCCGCCATGTCGGGTCCGATGAAGAATTGCGCATAGTCGTGCGCGATGTCTTCCACCTTCGCATCGGGATTCCAGCCAAGGCTGCTCCACAGGATCTTATTGAAATCGTCATTGCAACCTTCCGAATAGGTCACGAACCCATTCGAAAACTCGATGTAGCGGTGGAAGATCGCGGCTTCGGCAACCGGCCGCGGATTGATCACCTCACGCGCCTCCGTTGTAGAGAACGCGGGATCCCAATCTTCAACCGGAAACTCCGACTGGCGGCTGTGCGTGATATCGGGATAGAAGCGGAGCTTGTATCTCTTCGGCACGCGCGCCCGCACCTGTTCGATGCTGCCGCGCACCTGTGGTCCGAAGACGACGCCGGTGAGCCACCGGGGCTGTTTGTCCAGAATGCCGTAAAATTCGTCGAGCCACGCCTGATCGAAGCTCTGGGGCGAAACCCACATCTGAGCCTTCGGGTGGTAGCGATGCAGGATCTCCGTCTCTCTTTCGAGCAGCGCGAGCAGGTACTTGGGCTCGGTGTGGCCCGGGTCGCCGCCCGGAACGAAGACGGCATCCACACGCGGCAGCCGCTGGAAGACGTTGCCCCATTCCTTCAGAGCGAACTCGACGGTGGCCGGGTCGGAGTAGTCTTTATCCATCGCGGGATACCAGATCGAGACGTCCATCGCGTATTCATTCGCGATGCGCGACTGTTCGGCCATCATCTCGATCTGCGGAAGCGGGAAGTGGGGGCTGTCGGCCGCGTCGTCCGAGCGGGGCGGAATCAGCTCGATCGTGTTGGTGCCGAAGATGGCCAGCTCCCGGATATACTGTTCCCACTCCGGGACGTCCCAGGCGTCATAGCTATTGGTCTTGGGGCGGAACCCGAGCTGGTGGCCTCGGATCGCAATTTTGGGTTTGTTTTGTAAATTCAGCCCTCCGGCGAGCTCAAGCTGCTGGCGTTCCATTTTGAACTGACGCAGCAGATACCCGGTCCCGAAAATGACGCCGCGGTCATCGGCGCCCCGGACGGTGACGACCGGACGCGAACCTTCCGCCGACGAAGTAAGCGAAAATCCTTCCGGCCCGGGGCCCGTTCCGGTCCGAATCAGGATCGCCGGACCCTCGGAAGGCATTGTAGTGGAAGCCTTTAGCCGAAATTGGGTTCGCTTTACGATTTCCTCGGTGAGCATCTTCGCCGCAGTCTGCTCGGGGAGACTGGCGCCGGCCGGGACGACGACCGTCGCGTCGCGGAAGTCGAGCGCCGAGGCAGCGGAGGCGAGAAGCAGGGCGAAAAGTATCGATTTCGTCACGTGCAAATTATAAGTCCTTCATATACTGCTTATGGAGCCATGCCAGACCACAACCGCACCCGCCGCCAGTTTTTTCTCGATACCGCCCGGTTTTCCGGCAGTGCGGCGCTGACGGCGGCGCTGCTGTCTTCGGTCGAAAAGGCGGCGGCAATCGACGCCGAGCCGGGCTCAACCTGGCTCGATGCCGAGCACGTCGTCATCCTGATGCAGGAGAACCGGTCCTTCGATCATGCGTTCGGGATGCTGCGTGGCGTCCGAGGTTTCAATGATCCGCGGGCGATGACGCAGCCGAACGGGCGTCCGGTCTGGCTGCAGTCGAATGCTGCGGGCGATACGTACGCACCGTTCCATCTGGATATTCAGAAGACGAACGCCACCTGGCTGGGGTCGCTGCCGCATTCGTGGTCGAACCAGACCGACGCGCGGAATCACGGCGATCACAATGGCTGGCTGGACGCGAAGCCGTCGAGCCGCCCGGAATGCGCGGGCATGCCCTTCACGATGGGGCATTACGATCGTGGCGATCTGCCGTTCTATTACGCGCTGGCCGACGCGTTCACCATCTGCGATCAGAATTTTTGCTCGTCACTGACCGGGACGACGCCGAACCGGCTGTATCTCTGGACCGGGACGATCAGGACCAGCCAGGATGCGGCCTCGCAGGCGATGGTGCGGAACTCGGATGTGGATTACGGGAAGGACGCGAAGTGGACGACGTTTCCCGAACGACTGGAAGACGCGGGAATCTCCTGGCGGATTTACCAGAACGAAGTCAGCGTCACGAGTGGTTTGGTTGGCGAAGAAGACGCCTGGCTGCAGAACTTCACGGATAATCCGATCGAATGGTTTGAGCAATACCACGTCCGGTTTTCGAAGACGCATCGGGAGTGGGCAAAGAAGGTTGCCAGCATGTCGCCTGACGCGGAAAAATATCGCGAGGCGCGGGAGACTTCCGGGAAGTATACCGATGAAGCCTGGGCGAAGCTTTCGCCGCGCGAGCGGAGCCTGCATGAGCGTGCGTTTACCACGAACGCCGCTGATCCGGCGTATCGCGAGCTCACGACGCTGCGGTATCGCGATGGCAACACTGAACGCGAACTGAAGGTCCCGAAGGGCGACGTGCTTTATCAGTTTCGCGAGGACGTGAAGAGCGGGAAACTGCCCACGGTTTCCTGGATCGTGCCGCCTGAGAATTTTTCAGACCATCCGGGTGCGCCCTGGTATGGCGCGTGGATGGTTTCGGAAGTCATGAACATCCTGACGCACAATCCGGAGGTCTGGAAGAAGACGATTTTCATTCTGGCGTACGACGAGAATGACGGGTACTTCGATCACGTCGTTCCGTTCGGCGCGCCTGATCCTTCGCGGCCGGAGACCGGCAAAGTGGGGGAGGGGATTAACGCTGCGCTCGAATACTGGTCTCTCGATCGGGACAAAGAGCATGCAAAGCCGAAGGATGCGCGCGGCAGTTCGATCGGACTCGGGTTTCGTGTCCCGCTGGTGATCGCGTCGCCCTGGAGCCGCGGCGGTTATGTGTGCTCGCAGGTTTTCGACCACACGTCGGTCTTGCAGCTTCTGGAAAATCTGCTGAGCCATAAAACGGGCAAGCAGATTCACGAAACCAACGTCACAACGTGGCGGCGAACGGTGTGCGGAGATCTCTCATCGACGTTCCAGGCGGCGTCTGCAGCCACGCAAGCGGCGAAGCTCGTGTTCCCGGCGCGCGATCAGGTGATCGAAGGGATTCACAAAGCCAGGTTCCGCAAGATGCCTTCCGGATACCGGAAGTTGTCGGCGGCCGATGTCGAACAATACCGCGGTTTCATGCCGAAGCAGGAAGCTGGAACGCGGCGGTCGCTGCCGTTGCCGTATGAGCTCTATGCTTCTGGCCGGCTGAGTGGGGACGGCAAGTCGCTGGAAATTTTGATGGAAGCGCGGAAAGGCGTTGGCGCTGCGTTCCACGTTTATGCGCCGGGAAAATCAGGCTCGCGAGCTTATGCGATTAAATCGGGGCAGAAGCTCAGCGATGCGATTCCGATCGATGGCGCCACTTATCGTATCTGCATCTGCGGGCCGAACGGTTTCCTGCGAGAGCTTTCCGGTGGCGCCGACGATCCGCTCCTCGACGTGGATTGCGAGTACGCGCCGAATGGGGATCTGAATCTGCTGCTGACGAATCGCGACGCGAAGCAGGCGCACGATCTGCGAGTGATCGATCATTCTTACGGCTTTGGCGCGCAAAACGTGTCGCTGAATGCCGGGGAGAAGCGGACGATTACTCTGGGCCTCGCGAAAAGTTTTTCCTGGTACGATTTCTCGGTGACAGCCGGGCGTTTTGAGCGCAGGTGCGCTGGCCGAGTGGAGACCGGCAAGGCGGGCTACAGCGATCCCGCGATGGGTCGCCATGCTTGAGAAAGCGCGTGCGGGTGTTCAGAGCGCGAAGCGAATCGCGGTACTGACCGGCGCGGGCGTATCGGCGGAGAGTGGTATCCCGACATTTCGTTCGAACGGTGGATTCTGGCGCAACAACCGGTTTCAGGACCTCGCGACGCCGGAAGGGTTCGCGCGTGATCCGAAATTCGTGTGGCAATGGTATGAAGAACGGCGCCGTGGAATTGCGGAGACGCGTCCGAATGCCGGGCATGAGGCGTTGGCGCGGATCGAGGAACGCGCGCCGGACTTCACCCTGATCACGCAGAACGTGGACGGCCTGCATGATGCCGCGGGATCGAAAAACGTCATCAAACTGCACGGCGATATCTGGGTTCTTCGCTGTACGAAGTGCCGAGCGGAGCGCGTTTCGCGCGACCCACTGAACGACCTCCCGCCATTCTGCGAATGCGGTGGGATGCTGCGCCCCGGCGTTGTGTGGTTTGGCGAAGACCTGCCACCCGGTGCGATGGAGCGGTCAGCCGACGCGGTGCGGCGGGCGGAAGTTCTGATTGTGGCGGGCACTTCGGCGCAGGTTTATCCGGCGGCGGGCCTGATCCCGCTCGCGCTTCGCAGCGGCGCGACTGTGATCGAGATCAATCCGGAAGAGACGGATTTCTCGGATGAAGTGACAATCGCGCTCCGCGGCAAGTCCGCAGAGATTCTGCCGCAACTGGTCTGACTGTGTATCGAGGCCGCTTCGCTCCATCGCCCACTGGGCCGCTGCATTTTGGGTCGCTGGTTGCCGCGCTCGCGAGTTATCTGGACGCTCGCGCGGCTGACGGCGTGTGGCTTGTCCGAATGGAAGATCTCGATACGCCGCGCAATGTGGCGGGCGCGGATGAAGATATTCTGCGCACGCTGGAGCAATTCGGTTTCAGGTGGGACGAGCCGGTGGTCTGGCAGAGCCAGCGGCTTGAGCGATACCGAGAGACGCTGAATCGGCTCACGGCGGAGGGGCTCGCCTATCCATGCAGCTGTTCGCGCCATGAGACGGGCGGCGGACCCTATCCGGGGACATGCCGCAATGGCCCGCGCGATCCGGCTCGTCCGCTTTCGTGGCGCGTGCGAGCAGATGACGAAGAGGGCGATTTCATCGTGCTGCGGTCGGATGGAATCTTTGCTTATCAGCTTGCGGTGGTTGTGGATGATGGAGCGCAGAAGATAACCGATGTGGTGCGCGGAGCCGATCTTCTCGATTCCACGCCGCGCCAGCTTTATTTGCAGACGCTACTCGGGTTGTCCCATCCGCGATATCTGCACGTGCCTGTGGCGCTGAATGAGGCGGGCGAGAAACTCAGCAAACAAAACCACGCGCCGCCGTTCGATCGCGCGAATCCTGCGCGTGAGTTGCGCGAAGCGTTACGTTTTCTCGGACAGCGCGACGTGAATTCCGCACTCCCCGACGAAATCATGCAGGAAGCGATTCGGAACTGGAACCCGGATGCGCTGCGCGGATAACGCGGTCGCGGACGCCTGCCCATTCGGGCGTATCGGGCGGCAGATCGATCGCGATCCAGTCGTAGCCTTCCTGATCGAGCTCATGCATCCGGCGATAGAGAGTTTCCGCAGCGGCTGCAGAATCGGCCGGCAAGCGCAGTTCCACGCCTCGGCCCCTTGACGGGCGTGCGCCAATGACCAGGCGCGTGCGAGGACTGTAGTGCTTCGGATGCTGTCCCGGTGACTCCGCGCCGCCGCCCGTCTCCACCGGGCCGATCACCTCTTCGATCTGCGTCTGCGAAACCATGCCAGGCCGGAGGAGGCGCGGCCTCGGCCCCGCGAGCGAAATGACCGTACTTTCGATTCCCACTGTGCACGGTCCGCCATCGAGAATGAAATCGACGCGGTCGCCCAAACCATCCCGCACGTGCTGCGCTGTTGTCGGCGAAAGCTCAGTAAATCGATTTGCGCTCGGCGCGGCGATCGGAATGCCCGCCGCCTGAATCACCGCCAGCGCCAGCGGATGTGACGGCATGCGCAACGCAACGCTCGGAAGCCCGGCAGTCACCGCATCCGGCACGCTGCTGTCTTTCGGTACGATGATCGTCAACGGACCCGGCCAGAATCGCGCTGCCAGGGCCTCCGCCTCCGGCGGCCATTCCTTCGCTAGGCCCCGCGCCATCGCGATATCCGAAACGTGCACGATGAGCGGACTTGAAAGTGGACGCCCTTTCGCTTCGAAGATACGCCGTACCGCCGCGTCGTCGAGCGCGTTCGCGCCAAGCCCGTAAACCGTTTCGGTGGGGATGCCCACCAGCCTCCCGGCGCGAAGCAATTCGGCCGCGCGAGCGACGGAGTCCACTAATCCTCCGTATCGTCGGCGCCGGTGCCCGCGGTCCGGCCGGTCTTGCGCCAGACCAGCCAGGCGTGCTGCAGTTCTTCGAGATCGCCATCGAGCACGCGGTCCACATCGCCGATCGCGAGCTTCGTGCGATGGTCCTTGATCATGCGATAAGGCGCGAGCACGTAGCTGCGGATCTGGCTGCCGAAATTGATTTCGAGCTTCGAGGCCTCGGTCTTGCGCGTTTCCTCGCGCTTCTTCTCGAGCTCGTGTTCATAGAGCCGCGCGCGGAGCTGTTTCATCGCACTGTCGCGATTCTTATGCTGCGACCGCTCATTCTGACACTGCACCACGATGTTGGTAGGGTAGTGCGTGATACGCACGGCGGAATCCGTCATGTTGACGTGCTGTCCGCCCGCTCCGCCGGCGCGGAAAGTATCGATACGCAGATCTTCCAGACGAATATCGATCTTGATTTCGTCATCGATCTGGGGAAACACGAAAACGGACGCGAACGAAGTATGCCGCCGCGCGTTCGCATCGAACGGCGAAATACGGACCAGGCGATGAACGCCAATCTCCGACTGCAGAAGCCCGTACGCATTCAGCCCATTGACTTCAAACGTCGCCGATTTAATGCCCGCCCCTTCACCTTCCAGCCGGTCGGTGATCGCCGTGCCGAATTTGTTGCGCTCGCACCACCGGAGATACATGCGGAGCAGCATCTCGGCCCAATCCTGCGATTCGGTGCCGCCGGCGCCGGGGTGAATGGTGACGATGGCGGAAAGCTGAGCATTCTCGCCCGAAAGCAGCATCTGGGTTTCGAGCTTCGTCAGCACTTCCGCGTAATTCTTCATCTCGCGAGTGATATCGGCGGACACATTCTCGCCTTCGCGCGCGAGTTCGAAGAGCGTATCGAGATCCTCCGTCATGCGGGAGACCTGTCCGTCGGATTCGACGGCTTCTTCGAGGCGCTTGCGATCCTGCATGACCTTCTGGCTGCGCTCGGGGTTCGACCAGAAATCGGGTTCGGCGATGACCTCACCGAGTTTTTCTATCTCTTTTGTCTTTTTGGCCGCGTCAAAGATAACTCCGGACGGCAGATGCCTGTTCACGGAGCGGCGCGTATTCGCGGTCGAGTTCTTCCAGCGTCATAGGGGGAAATCTTATTTTACAGGAGGGCGCCGATTCCTATTAGTGATACAACCAAGGTCCAAAATCATTAAAATCCGGAACCCATGGTAATGTTTCTCTCATTTGAACCACTCCGTATCGAATCGGAGGAGGTTTCATGCGGAAGATAAGTTTTGGCGCATTGTTGGGACTGGCCGCGCTATCGGGCGCTGTGCTACAGGCCCAGACGGTTACTCTCGCGCCAACGGGGTACATTACTGCCGGACCATCGGGTACCGTGCAGTTCCAGGCGACGGTTACCGGATACACGGGCGATATGACGATTGTGTGGACGGCCGGCGGCAAAGTCGGCGGCGATTCCGCGGTGGGGACGATATCGCAGAGTGGGCTCTATACAGCTCCCGCAACCATTTCAACTCCCGGCATGACGCCCGTGGTCGCGTCGCTAGGCGGCCATAAACAATACTCCGCCACCGGCTATGTTTATCTGCTGAAGCTGGGGCCCACGATCACCTCTGTTACTCCGAACCCCCTGCCCAGCGGCACGCAAAACGTCACGATTACAGGTACCGGATTTGAATCCGGCGCGGTAGTCTCCGAGAACGGCGTTGCGCTGACGAATAAGTCACTCAGTTCCACTACCATCACGACCACCGTATACAACGCGCCGACCGTCACCGCCGCCAGCTTTTCCGTGCGCAATCCGAGTTCGATGTATGGACCAGCATTCACGATACCGGTGAGCGGAAAATCCAGTGGCGGCGGCAGTGGAGGGAGCGGAGGCGGAGGCGGCACCACGGTGAAAGCTCCCGTCATCTCGCCGGCTACCGTAACCGTGATCCTGGGCGGGACGCAGCAGTTCAGCGCCTCGGGCGCGACTTCGTGGACGGCCGTTTCAGGAACGGTGACGTCCAGCGGGCTCTATTCAGCGCCCGCAGTCATGCCGGGCTCGGGATCGGACACGGTGACAGCTACGAATTCCGCGGGCAGTTCTAATGCAACGGTTTCGCTGCTGACCAACGTCCCGCCGACTGTTACCGACGCCGGCGCCACGCCCCTGCCGCTCGGTGTATTTTCGACAACCGTGACGGGAACCGGCTTCACCGCAAAGTCGGTTGCGCAACTCAACGGCCTGAGTCTGACCACGACGTTCGTGAACCCGACGACGCTCAGCGTCACCGGCTTCGCCGGCCCCACTACGCCGGAAAATCTGACGGTGGCGAATGGGTCGCTGGTGTCGGCTCCGCTCCCGGTCGCGGTAGGCGTGCAGAATCCGATGGTTTCGGCTTCCGCCGCACGGCGTTTTCTGGAACAGGCGGCGTTCGGTCCCACTCCGGCGGACGCCGCGCATGTACAGACGATCGGCTTCAACGCCTGGCTCGATGAGCAACTCGCGATGCAGGGGATTTCCAGTTACATGGGCGTCACCGGCAGTCAGGGCGGTCTGCCGAATACGTTCCTCGCGAACGCCGTCACCAACGCCGATCAGCTTCGCCAGCGCGTCGCGTTCGCGTTGAGCCAGATCTTTGTTGTTTCGATTACGAAGCTGATCTGGAACGACGACGTGGCGCCCTACGAGCAGTTGCTTCTCGATGACGCATTCACCAACTACCGGAAAATCCTGGGCGATGTGACGCTCAGCCCCGCGATGGCCGACTACCTCGACATGGCGAACAACGCGAAGGCGAATTCCCTGAAGGGTACGGCGCCGAACGAAAATTATGCGCGCGAAGTCATGCAGCTTTTCAGCATGGGCGACGTGTTGCTGAACCAGGACGGCACCGTTCAGGTGGATTCGACTAATACGCCGCTGCCCACGTATCTCCAGTCGAACATCACCGAACTGGCGCGGGTGCTGACCGGCTGGACTTACACGCAGCCCAACGGGACGGTGGCGTGGAACGGCTATATCAATTCGAGTAAGCCGATGGGGCAGGTCACCACAATGCACGATTTCGGTTCGAAGACGCTGCTGAACAACTACGTTGCGCAGGCAAACCTCTCGATGCAGGCGGATCTGGATGGCGCGCTCAACAACATCGCGAGCCATCCCAATGTGGCTCCGTTCATCTCGAAGCAGTTGATTCAGCACCTGGTGAGGAGCAATCCCTCGCCCGCTTACGTGCAGCGTGTGGCGCAGGTGTTCACGCAGACGAACGGCGATATGCCTTCGATCGTCAAGGCCATTCTGCTCGACCAGGAGGCGCGCGCCAATGACGAGGGCGGCAACGATCTTTCCGCTGACGGACATATGCAGGAACCGGCGCTGCTGATCCCGGGCTTTGTTCGCGCTTTGGGAGGACAGATGACGCCGGCAAATTATTACCATTACGTGCTGGCTGACCTGGGGCAGGATATTTTCAATCCCGCAAGCGTCTTCAATTACTATTCGCCCGGCTACACGGTGGCGGGAACAGGCGGGCTGAAGGGACCGGAATTCCAGCTCTATAACCCCAACGCCTCGATCCTGCGCGAGAACGTGATCGCGGGATTCTTCTCGCAATATTCGAATCCGGTAGCGAGCAACGGGCCGGGTACAACCGCGGACCTCACCCCGTTTCTGGCGCTGGCGGGGAACGCGGCAACCCTGGTAAGCGCGCTCGATCTGACGTTTACCCACGGCACGATGCCGGACACGATGAAGCAGATTGTGGTGAACGCCGTCACGCAGGATAACGGCGGGGCGCTGCATAAGGTGGAAACTGCGTGCTATCTGATTCTGACTTCGAACTATTACAACGTCTGGCACTAGGCAGACAGGAGAGATAAAAATGTTGATCCAATCCAGACGAAGTTTTATTCGCGCGGCGGTGACGTCGGTGGGCGCGTTGGGCGCGCTCGGCAAGTTCGGGGAAATGAACGCACTGGCGTCGAATAGTGCGCCGTATCAGGCGCTGGTGTGTATTTTTCTGGCGGGCGGGAATGACAGTCACAACATGGTGATCCCTGTCTTAACCACGCAGACTCTGAAACAGGACTACAGCGTTTATCAGCAGGGGCGGCCTACGCTGGCGATACCTTCGGGGAATCTCCAGATGATTCAGGATGGGGGCGACACTTACGGATTACATCCGCTCATGCCGGAAATCGCCAACCTTTATAAGGCCGGTAATGCCGCGGTCATCGCGAACGTGGGAATGCTGGTGCAGCCGACCACGCGGCAGATTTTCCAGAGTCAGAACCTCGCTCTGCTTCCGACGCAGTTGTTCTCGCACTCCGATCAGACCAATCAATGGCAGGCGGCGATCCCGAACGGAAACGCGACCACGGGCTGGGGCGGACGCGTGGAAGACAATCTGCTCCCCACGTATAACTCGGGCGCCAATTTCACGCCCATGACGGCAACCAGCGGCTGCGGGCTGTTTTGCAGCGGCGCGCAGACCTATGCCGCGACAGTGCCGGTGGGCGGCGCGTCTCTGCTGGAGGGCGCAACCAACGCCTCACGATTGAGCGCCGTGCAGCAGCTAATGCAGTTTGACAATGGCCTGAAGCTGGTCACCGCGGCGAACGCGACATTCCAGCGCGGTGTCGGCTTTTCGACGGCGCTCAGCAATGCCCTCAAATCGGCGGTGGTCAATACGCCGTTTCCTTCCTCGTCGATCGGACAGCAACTCCATACGGTGGCGCAGATCATGAGTATCCGGTCCGTGCTGGGAATCGGGCGGCAGGTTTTCTTCTGCCAGTTGGGCGGTTTCGATACGCACAGCGCGCAGGCGGGCTCCCAGGACCCCTTACTCCAGCAACTGAGCCAGGCGGTGGGCGCGTTCTACACGGCGACGCAGGAGGTGGGTACGGCTACGAATACCGTGACGTTCACGGCCTCGGAATTCGGGCGCACGCTGCAGCCGAACGGCAATGCCGGCACCGATCATGCGTGGGGAAGCCACCACTTTGTGATTGGAACAGGCGCGGCGAACGGCGGCTCCCTGCAGGGCGGGCGTATCTGGGGGCAGTTTCCCTCGCTCGTACTTGGCGGTGACGACGATGCTAACTCGCGCGGAACGCTGGTGCCGACCACGTCAGTGGATCAGTATGCGGCAACCATGGCGGAATGGTTCGGGGTCAGTTCGGACGACGCCCTGACGATCTTCCCGTATGTGAAGAACTTCCTCCCGAAAACGAATCTCGGATTTCTGGGATAAGCGCTTCCCCGCGTAGCCTCTGTCTATGATTGTTTCTGCCGGGAAACATATTTTTAATGGATGCAAAGTGGGGGTTCACAGGTAGTCTGGCGCGCTTGCAGCGGTCGTTTCGTGCGAAGCGAATGGGCCGCTTTCTGCGCGCCTTTCCCCATGCGGGGAAGTCGAGGATCCTGGATGTTGGCGGGACGGCGGAGATCTGGGATCTGACGCCGGGCGCGGCTGGCCGTCTTTTCCTCCTCAACATGCCGAGGGCTGCTGAGGATAAACAGGTCACCACGGCGGAAGTGATTTACGGCGATGGCTGCCGGCTTCCGTTCGCCGACGCCGCGTTCGATATCGTCTTCAGCAATTCGGTGATTGAACACGTGGGGGACGGCGAGGCGCAGCAGCGATTCGCGGACGAGATCCGGCGGACCAGCAACGGCTATTGGGTGCAAACGCCGAATCGCTATTTCCCCGTCGAGATGCATCTGCTGACGCCGTTCGTCCATCTTCTGCCCCAAAGCTGGCGGGCTTTCATCGTGCGGCGATTCACCGTCTGGCAGTGGATTCATCGTCCGAGTCCGGACCGGAAGCAGTTTTACGTGGAGCACTTCATTTCGGATATCCGGCTGCTTTCCGCGGCGGATATGCAGCGGCTCTTTCCGGACGCAGTGATTCTGCGGGAGCGATTTCTGCTGTTTACGAAATCGCTGGTCGCCTATCGTCTGCCTAAAGGCTGAGAATTTCCTTGAGGCGGGAGGACTGGCGGCGGGAGAGCTCAACGCTTCTGCCGCCGCGCAACCGAACAATCAGATTTCCGGCGACGCTGAGTTCAGCCGCCTCGATCGAATTCAGATTCATGAGGTGCTGACGGCTGGCGCGGAAGAATGTCGCAGGGTTCAGGCGTTCTTCGAATGCCGCCAGGGTGCCAGGAATCAGAGGATGTTCGGCGCGAAAGAAGACCCGGGTATAGTTGCCTTCCGATTCGAATAGATCGATTTCTTCAAGCGCGACGATCCAGCAGCGTTCCCCGTCGCGCAGGAATACTTTGCCCGGCTGTGACTTGACGGACCGTCCGCGCAGCTTCTTCAGCGCCGCAGCGAGCCGCTCCGGCGCAATCGGCTTGAGCAGGTAATCGAGGGCGTTGGCGTCAAAAGCTCGCAACGCATGCTGGTCGAAGGCGGTGGTGAAGATGACCTCGGGCACGTCGGTGAGGCGACTCAACAAATCGAACCCAGTCATGCCGGGCATCTGGATATCGAGGAAAAGTACGTCCGGCGGCAGCTTTTCAATTTGCGCGAGAGCCGCTTCGCCGTCGGCAGCCTCGCCGGCAATCTCCACTTCCGGATGCGCCGCCAAAAGCCGCCGCAATTCCTGGCGGGCGATGCGCTCATCATCCACAATGAGAGCTTTCATAAGATTCGCGGGAGGACCACGGTGGCAGTTACAAGATTGTCCTGGTCCGATAGATTCAGGCTGGCGCGCTCTCCGTAAATGAGGCGCAGGCGCTCGCGAGCATTCGCGAGTCCCGTATGAATCGAAGCCGGATCAGGCGGCCGCAGGCTTCCGGTGTTCTCCACTTTCACGACCACCGTTTCGAACTCCGCGCCACACCGCACGTGAACGGCGCCGCCGGCGGGAAGCCGCGAAATCCCATGCCGCATTGCGTTTTCGACCAACGTTTGCACCAGCATCACCGGAACGGCGCAATCCGAAGCCGCCGGCTCGATATCGAGCGAGACCCGCAGCCGCTCCTCGAATCGCGTGCGTTCGAGTTCCAGGTAATCGGCGACGGCGCCCATTTCTTCGCTGAGTGGGACTGTCTGGGCGTCGGTGGCCTGAAGAGACCGTCGCAGCAGGCCGGCGAGGAGCGTGATCATATGTTGAGCGCGCGGCGCGTCCTCGCTGATCATGCCGCGAATCGTGTTCAGGGAGTTGAACAGGAAATGAGGATTGACCTGAGCCTGCAGCGCGCGCAGTTCCGCCTGCCGCAGTGTCAGTTTCAATTCGATTTCGCGTAACTGAGCGCGGCGGTTTCGCGTGATGCCGACATAGATTCCCGCCCAACCGCAGCAAGCGAATGCGAGGCCGCCCGTAGTGCCGGCGATCGCGGGTGCGTTAAAAGAAGTCGGGCCTGCAAGCAGCCGCGACAGCCCGACTACCAGCGCGGCGAGAAGTAATCCAACACCCATCGCGGTACTGAAGATGCGCGGAAATCCGCGCAGGGGAGGCAGGGCGAGCCATCCCCGGCGCCGAATGAGCCCGCGCATCCAATGCGTGGCCCCGATGCTGTAGACGAAGAACAGCGCGAAGCCGATCCCCGTCCCGGCATGCCATCCGGTGGTAAGCGTGGCAATGATGAGCCCAACCACGCTGTAGCCGCCCCAGCCAGCAATCTGGCAACCCCAATACAGCCAGTTTGTTTTGCCGCGCATATCTTTTCCGTTATTGGCCACGAAAGACAATTTGTCCATCCAGCATAGTCCAGACCGGATGTCGCAGGGAGGAGAGTTTCTCGAGTGGGTTCGCGTTGGCAAGAACGAGGTCGGCGCGATATCCCGCGGCGATTCGGCCGAGTTCCGCCGGCTTCGCGAGATAGGCGGCATTGTTCACGGTCGCGAACGTCAGAATCTCGGCGCACGAGAAGCCGGCACGCTCGAAATGATCCAGCTCATCGTGAAAGCCTGCGCCGTATCGGACCATCGGGGCATCCGTGCCAATGGCCATTCGCGCGCCCGCCTGGTAAAGCTCACGCACCGCGCGGTAGCTGAGCTGCATTAACCGTTCTTTCTCGGCGGCGGGGAGCTTCTGACGGTTGCGGTCCGTCTCGACCTCCCCAAACGTCGGATCGATGAACGGATGGCGCTGGACGATCAGAACCCTGAGCGAATCGGGCACGGCCTGAAGATAGGCGCTATGTTCGATTCCCGTAGCCCCGGAGCGAAGGGCATCCTCATCTTCCTGGGCGGTTTCCGCGTGGACAATGCTCATCAGATGATGGCGGTCGGCCCAGCGGACTGCGACAGCCATTAACTCCGGGCTGAGTTCTTCTTTCGCCCGGCCGATCGTGCCATGGATGATCTTTACGGCGTCCGGCGGGCCCGCGGCGAAGTTCCTGTCGAGCTCGGTGATCAGGTCTGCCTCATTAGTGGCGAGGATTGCGCCGTTCCACGAGACTTCCTCCGGCCAGATGGTGCTCACCGGGTGTCCATGCGGCGAAGTGACAAGCCGGCCCGAAGTGAAGAAGCGCGGTCCAAGCGTCTTCTTCGCGAGGATATCCGCGCGCAGCCGGAAGTTGTCGTCCGCGGAGCCTCCGAGGTCGCGCACCGCGGTAATTCCGCTGGCCAGGTATTCGCCGCGCTGGACGCCATAGCGGCCCATCATGGATCGCATGAAATACCCAAACCTGAATCCAACGGGAATTTCGACGGGCGATTGAATGTGAGTGTGGACGTCAATCAGTCCAGCCATGAGCCAGCGATTCTGAGCATCGAGCCGCGGCCAGCCGGGATGGAGCGTCGCAGGGCTGATCTCCACGATGCGGCCGTCTGAAATATAGATATTTTGACCGTCGATGATTCTGTCGGCGGACGGGTCGACGATATGCGCTCCTGTGATAACCAGGTTGCCGGGTTGATTCGGCCAGCGCATGTTTGTGGATGCGGCGAGATAAATCGGTGCGCAGATACCCGCGGCGCAGGCGAGTGTTGCAGCGCCGCGGGTCCAGTGCGCCACGCGGGATGTTGAAAGAAAATACACCAGCCGCACCATCCCAAAGAACGACGGTGTTGCGGTCAGGTAAATGGCTAGATGACCATGAGCCAGAGGGTGAAATGTCGCGCCGCCCCAAATGGGGTAGATGAGCTTTAAGGTCAAAAAATACAGGGGGAGTGAAAGCAGATATCCGAAGAGAAGTCTTTTCCAGGTACGGCCCTGGTAGAAGGAAAGCAGTGCTCCGATCGGGAACCAATAGCAAAGAGCCAGCACGATTTCGCCGGCCGGAGATTCAAGGGCGCTACGCCAGCCTCCCATCTGGTAGAGAAGGCAAATGGTGAGAGGCAAAGGCGCAGCGAACAACAGAGAAGTGAGGGTGAGAAATTTGCGGTATCGATCCATGGATCGATTCTGCGGCGAGCCGCGAAACGGGAAGGCGAAAAAATGATGAACGGTCGCGCGCGATGTTGAACGGCCGGCTGCTCAGGAATCCTGTGGCGGCGTGCGGGCGGTGTTCTGGCCAGCTTCCCGGCGTGCGTCCAGCAGTTCACGGATGCGGGCCAGCAGCGCGGGCGAGGAAAACGGCTTCTGAATGAAGTGGACAGCCTGATCGCCTTCCATCCAGAGCCGATCATTGTAGCCGGACATATAGAGCACCGGCACGCCGGGATAGACGCCTGCAAAATGCTCGGCAAGTTCGACGCCGCCGCATTCGGGCATCACGACATCCGTCAGCAGAAGATCGATCGGACCGGGGAAGCTGTGGATGACGTCCATCGCTTCCAGGCCGTTCGAGGCCTCGGCGACCCGGTACCCGTTGCGCTCGAGAATATGGCGTACGTAGCCGCGGACGCCGGCTTCGTCCTCCGCCAGCAGGATCGTTTCCGTACCGGACGATGCCGGATGTGGAACCACCTCGGGCGCAGTGGCCTTACCTCCCTCAATCGCAGGGAACAGGACGCGGAATGTGGCTCCCTCGCCGGGCTCGCTGAGCACTGTAATCGAAGCCTTGCTCTGCTGCACAATGCCGTAGACCGTCGAAAGGCCGAGGCCTGTGCCCTTGCCGCGCTCCTTGGTGGTGAAGAACGGCTCGAAGATCCGCGATTTCACTTCGGGCGTCATGCCGACGCCGGTGTCGCTAACCGCGAGCATGACGTAGTTGCCCGGTTCGAGCGCGAGGCGTCCCGGACCGGATTCTTCATCAATATAGATATTTGCGCTCTCGATCAGGAGCTTGCCGCCGCCGGGCATGGCGTCGCGCGCATTGATCGCCAGGTTGACGATGATTTGCTCCACCTGGTTGGGATCGGCGCGGAAAATGCCGATATCCGCCGGGAGCGAAAGCGAGAGCTGCACCTCTTCGCCAATCAGGCGGCGCAGCATCCTTTCGATATTGGTGACGACATCATTGAGCTGAACGTCCTTCTGCTCGCTCGCCTGGCGGCTGGCGAACGAGAGCAGTTGCCGCGTGAGCGCCGCCGCTCTGGCCGCCGCGCGCGAGATCTGTTCCACCGGTTCCACAACCGGATCGTTCGGGTCGCAGCGACCGAGGATCAGCTCGGAATAGCCCGAAATGATGGTGAGCAGATTATTGAAGTCGTGCGCGACGCCGCCGGCGAGCTGGCCGATGCTGTCGAGTTTCTGCGACTGCATGAGCTGCTGTTCCAGTTGCTTGCGCTCCGTCACATCGCGCATGATGGCGGCGAAGCAGAGCAGTTGTCCGGTTTCGGGATCGTTCACCGGAAAGATGTTCATCAGCACGTTGATCGGCTGCTGAGTCGCGAGATGGCGCAGCCGCGCTTCACCCACCCAGTTGCCTTCACCGCGCAGGATGGAAGGCAGGATTTCGCCGCTCAGATTCGACCATGCGTCTTCGGGATGAAGATCCGCGAATGAGGTTCCGAGGGCGTGACGCGCTTCGAGACCGACCAGGCGGCATCCGGCATGATTGATGTAAATGATGGTTCCGTCGAGCGCCATCATGCCGACAAAATCGTCCGTCTGTTCCACCAGGGAGACGAACTTCTGGCGCTCTTCCTCCGCGACACGGCGTTCGCTGACGTCCCAGCAAACGCCTGTGAGCCTGACGGGCTGGTTATTTTCATCGCGGAACATATTGCCGCGCGCGGTCAGCGTATGTACGCTTCCATTCGGCCAGATCACGCGGAATTCGATTTCGAAAGGCGCGTCGATCCGGAGGGATTCGGCGGCGGTCCGGCGGACGCGCTCGCGGTCGCGCGGATGGATCATCCGGAAGAACTTCTCATAGCTGTTCAGATCGGCGCTGGGGTCGAGGCCGAACAGTGGGTACATAAAATCGTCGCCCACGATCGCGGAATCGGCGATCTCCCATCGCCATGTCCCAACGCCAGAAGATTTCAGCGCCAGGTTGAGCCGTTCGTGCGCCTGCAGAAGCGCGGCATCGCGGATCTGGATCTGCCCCAGCATCTCATTGAAGGCGTCGATGAGCAGCGCGATTTCATCCCTGCTGCCGCTGGCCGGGACGCGGATGGAATATTTTTTGTCGCGGGAGACTACGCGCGCAACATCCGCCAGCTGAATCAACGGACGCGCGGTTTCCCGCTGGAAGATGGCTGAGAAGAGAAGCGCCGCCGGCAGGGAAATCAGCAGGATAACGACGGCAATGCCGCCGTAGCGCAGCAGGCGGTCCGAAATCTCCGTGAGGTCGGAACGCATGTGAACCGTGCCGATCAGCTTTCCCTGAAAAACGATCGGCCGGACGAGCTCAAGCGAACGGCTCGTGAATTTGTGAACTTCCGGCCTGCCCTCCGGCAGCGTGAGCGGCGTTTCCCGGATTTCACCCGGTTCGCGCGAGTAAGTGGCGAAGGGCGCTCCCTGCGCATCGTAAATGCTGACAGAAACGATGTGCGATGCCGCGCTCAGCGCGGAAAGAGTATTGCGCGCGGAATCGGGATCGCCGAAAACCACGGCCGAAGCGCAGTTCGCGCTGACGATCTGGGCCTCGATCGAGAGATTCTGCACCATCGAAAGCCGCAGCGTGGCCAGCTCATACGCTACATACGCCGAAGAAGCCAGCAGCAGAGTGGCGCCGCTGACCAGGAGATTCATCCACGTCAGCTTTTTGCGAATGGAGTAACGGCCGAGATTGAATTTCACGGCGTCCTCCTGACTACGCGCGCGACCTTCAGCAGATCCGAACTCAGGCTGAGGCCGGCGCGTTGGGCGATCGCGAGATTGATTTCGAACTTGACCCGATTGCCATCGGGAACGAATTCGATGATGCCGCCCTCTTTGACAAAGCCGGGCATATCGGAGACGGTGAGAACCGGCGCTGTGCCGATCGTGCCGAGGATATCCTGCAACTGGCCGGATTCCGAGGAGCTGATGAAGAGAATGCGGCAGCCCGTGGCATCGAGCGGTTGGGCGATACGGCGTACGACGAGCGGCGCGCCCCCGATATTCGCTCCGCGCACCGCGGTATCGAGCGCCTGCTCAAACGGATCCTGCCCGATGACGCAGATGGCGAAAGACTCGTCGGACGCCGGCATCGAGCGGTTGCCCCATTTCTTGACGAAGCGGCCGAAATCGGTCAGGTATTGGGCTTTGAGCTGGTATTCGGTGGGGCGAGGACGGTCCTGCGCGGAGGCGCGCGGGGCCGCCTGCAGGCAGATTGCCAGCAGTACGGCGAGCAGGATTCGACGCGCGGCGGAGCGGCGCCGGGAACGAAACGGCGCTGTCATTTTCTCCAGGTAATCGTCGCGAATATACTTCGTTTGATGCCGACCAGACCGCTGGGATCGCCGCTGAACTCAAAATGGTGCGGCTGCAGTAAATTTTTACCGGTGAGGGCGAACTCCAGATGCGGCACGCCCCGCCAGGCAACCCGAACATCAGCGGTTTCGTAGCTCACAATGTGCTGTGCGCCGAGCACGCTGACGTAACGAAATATCTGGCTGAATTCCAGATGACCGGGCAGGTCGAGAAACGATTGTCCGCCGAACTGATGACGCGGGCTGGAGCCATCCACCGAAGCGGCGGTGCCTGGGTCTGTGCTGGCGGCGCTGTTTCTCACGTCCATATCGAGGAATGAATACGAACCCTGCAGCCGCCACCACTGGACGGGTTTCCAGTTCGGAGCAATTTCGAAACCTTTCGATGTCCCCTTCAAGCCGTTGCGGTTGAACAGGGGTTGTATCGTGTACGAAATCCCGTCCGTCGAAGCGATATAGGGAGTTCCGGGCTCCAGACTCTGCAGGTTGTTATAGACGTTGTAGAACGTCGCCAGATCGACGGAAAAGCCCGGAATAAAAAGCTGACGATAACCGGCCTCATAGCTCATCTCTTCTTCCGAAGTAAACACGCCATCGCCCTGCACAACGTTGAATATGAGAGGCGACGTGGAATGCACAGTGGTGGATTGCAGAGTGTCTTCGTTGTCGGATGGCGTGCGAACCGCATGCGTTGCGGCCGCCCAGTATGACTGGTGCGTGGTTGGCGTCCAGAGCAGGCGAACGCTGGGTTCGGTGTTGAAGCCCGAAAACGAGCTGTGGAAGAACTTGGCGCCGATTGTGAACGAGAGGCGATTGGGGAGGATGGCCAATTCATCCTGCGCGAAGGCGCTGTAGAGTTGGTCTGTGCGGTGGTCGGGATCAAAAAAATACGTGGGCACGATCTCCGGCAGGTAAGCGGGGCTGACCCGGGCTCCCAGACCCCAGATGACGTCGTTCCGGTGGCCGGCGGAAATATGGTGCACCACATCCAGATCGTATGTGTCGCGATGCTCGCCTTGTGTCGCCTGGACGCGATTCACGCGGTCGTAATACATCTGAACCTGGAAGTCGGAACCGCCGCTGAGGGTGTGTTTCCAGTGCGCGAGAAAGTTGCCGCCGGAAAGATCGGCGTCCTCGTTCAGGATGCTGGAAAAGGGCGGGGTGAATGAGGTGAGACGGTTGTTCTCGCCGGCGGCGCCGTCGTAAATATCGCCCTGGAAGGTGACGGCGTCGTGGCCGGTCGCGTCCCAATCGGCGCGGAATCCGGCCTGAATGCGCCGCTGATCGTCGAAAAGCGAGCCGTTGTAGTGGTATTCCGAGCCAATCGTGGAAGCTTTGGAATAAATGCGGTAATTGAAATTGCGATCGTTCCCGCCGCCATAGCGCATGTTGAGAAAGCCCTGGTCAACATTGCCGCCGCCGCCCGAAATCAGCGCGCCGTGAGTGTCGCGGGCATTTTTGGTGATGATGTTGATGACGCCGTTGACCGCGTCCGGCCCCCAGATGGTGCCCCCGGGGCCGCGGATCACTTCGATGCGGTCGATATCTTCGAGCAGCGTATCCTGCACTTCCCAATACACGCCGTGAAACTGCGGACTGTAGACGCTTCGCCCATCGATCAGAACGAGAACTGCGCGGGAGAGGCGTCCCTGAAAGCCACGGATGCCCACTGCCCACTTGACGCCATCGATCTGAGAAACCTCCACGCCGGGCGCGAGACGGAGCGCTTCGGGCAGGCTGGTGACGCCGGCGCGGCGGATGTCCTGCTGGGTAATAACGTAGACCGCAGCGGGGGTCTTCGTCACCGTCACCGGCGATTTGGAGACAGAGGTGACCTCGATGTTGCCCAGTTCTTCCAGGCTAAGGCCGCGCAGGCTGTTCTGCAGGTCCGCATCGGCCTGCTGGGCGGCGCAGGAAAATGCGCAAAGTAAGGGCAGAAACGCCCTTAGAACCAAGGCAACCCGTCTCCGCCTGCGGGGATCAGGCCGGCCAGTCATACTTTTCGGAGTATACGAAACGGACCTCTGCGACCGCAAAGAACACGCTCAGAGGCGAGCGTGATCGGGCCTCCATGTCTGGATCGCGCGCTTGATGGCGTCACGCGTGAGTTGCTCGGCGGCTGCGCGCTGGGCGAGGGCAAGGAATTCCGTGTCCGCCGCGAAGCGAAGCCCAATGAGCTGATCGACTGTAACGCGCGAATCGACCGGCTTGCCGGTCAGCAGGTAGTGGCGCATGTTCTCTTCCGAGCGGATCACGCGGTCCTGAACCTTCAGCGCGAACAGCCGGCCGAAAAGCAGAGCGCCGAAGCCGACGAGTGCAAGCAGCATAAGCACCGCGGCGCTCAGACGGCCATTGCCGTGGCCGAGCGCGCGCACCAGGTTAGCGACAGCGCCGAGGACTGCGAGGATTGCCAGGGGCGCCAGAACGTAATGAAATGGCGGGACAAATTGAGCGTGTTTCGCGTAGCTTTGCTGTTCCATAAGGGCTCCCTCTCCGATATCAGATCGATTATAGGGGAACTTAAAGCCCAAGCGGCCTGAGTATTTTGAGCGCAGGCCGGGTGTTGTATTCACGCCGGTATCGTTCGTGCGCCGGGTCGTTGGGGAAATGCTCGGTAGCGGGGTACGGGTAGACGCTCATGCCGTGGAAGGGCAGGGGTTCCACGGTGGATGAGAACGCGGTGTTCGGATCGCGATCTTTCGCCCAGCCATCGACTTTCAGCAGATAGTCGCGGGTCCATCCGGCGGGCAACGGAGGGAAGGCATCGGCGCGGAACCGCAGTTTGAGTTGGTCGCCGGAGCCCATGACGATCAGGCGGTCATCGATGTTCGCAGTCAGCTCTTTGACGTTTCCATAACGCGTGTAGAGGCCGGAAGTCGGGTTCCAGAATGACGTGGGGGAGACTTCGGAGTACGTGTAGGTATCGGGCTGGAGTCGGTTCGGATCGATGCGGGCGCTGGAGAATCCGCGGAAGCCGAGGTCGGCGGAAAGCAGGGATGCTTCGCGCTGGGTCGCTACGGGCGGGGCGGTGTTCTCGCTGAGAAATACTTCATCCCAGTAGACGCAGAGGTCGGTGACGATCCGGATTTTGCGGCTGGGCGAGATGAACTTGAGGTCGACGGCGATGGTTTTCGGTTTACCCGCGGGCATCCCCATATCCGAATCGACGGTCTGCCATTTGCCGGAAGCGTCCTGCATCTGGAGCAGGGGCATCGTGAATCCGGCTTTGCTTTCCTGGGAGTGGGCGCGGAAGGTACTGCCGTCCGGCCAGTCCACCCAGCCGTTCAGGAGGAGAATGGCGTGTCCGGTGGGGGCCGCGCCGACGAAATCCAGTTCCAGAGTGTGCATTTCCGCGACGCCGGAGCTGTTTCGGGTGAAGCCTTCCGGATAACGCTGGTCGCGTTTGGTGAGCAGCGGAAGCACGTTGGCGGAGTCATTTCCAGCGAAGGCCGTGGCGGCAGTGGGATAAATGCGGTGGCTCACTCCGAAGAGGCGGTCTTCGGGATAGGGAGGTCCTTTGAACTTTTCATTCGTGTAGATTTCGGTGCTGGCTGGATGATCGACCGCGAAGAGCCGGAGCTGGTCGAGGTACGAAACTTCGCTCAGTTCTTCCGTGATGCGGACATCGTAGTAACCGTCATGCGGTTTCAGCGCACGGCCGGGAATGGAAACGAATTCATCATGATCGACCGGGAAGTAGGAGCCATCGCCATCGGAAGCGCCGAGCGGGGCAACGCCGAGAACATCGGTAATGAATTCGAAGCCGGCGCCGTCCCAGGTCCACACCATGGGGCACGAGCCGGAGAGGCGCTGCGCTTCTTCATATTTATAAGACTTGTTCGCGACCTGCTTGATTTCGTTCTGGATGAGGCCGTTCGACCAGGTGATGCGGACGGTGTCCGCAGTCGGGTAGGCTCCAATATCGAACGTGATGGGCACGCCCTGATAGAGCTCCTTGCGGTAGAGCGTGCCGGCTTTGATTTCGACTTCGGCATCCTGCGCGAGCTTCGGGCTCTTGACGCCGGTCAGTTGAACGCGAATCCAGTGGCGCTGCGAGACGGTGCGGTTGTGGCGGAAGTGCACTGTTCCGTCCTGCGCAATGCGCGCGCGGTCGATGCGGCCGTCGGCATCGAAATCGGCGTCGATGTTGGTGAGGTCGCGGGCCGCGCCGTTGAAGGAATCGGCGCGGTAGTGGCCGCCTAAGTCATCGCGATAGAGGACCGGCGCGTGATTCGAATAAATCACGGCCAGGTCGAAGGATTTCGTGTCGGGAATGGCGCGCAGAGTCCAGGCGTCCACCGGATGGCCGGCGTTAAACGGGAAATCGGCGGTGCGATCGGCAAAGCCGGCCGTTCCCTGGTTGCGCATCAGCGCGGGCTGATCGCCGAACAGAATGAGGTCGGCGTCGTAATCGTGGTCGTAGTCGATCCAGACGGCGCGCTCGAATCGGCGCTGCGGCAGTGCGATTTTTGCGTCGGCGAATTTGCCGCCGGTATTCCGGTAAATTGTTGCGCCCGTTTCCGTGAGAACGCAGAGGTCTATCAGACCGTCGTTATCGAAATCGCCGGCAGCTGCGTAGAGAACGCCCTTCAACGCGCCGAGCCCGGAATCGACCACGCGCCGCGAACCCTGCGCGTAGAGGTTCACGCCTTCCGCGGACCATACCAGCAAATCTGTCTGACCTTTGCCAGTGGAATCGATCAACAGCATGCCCGCCGTTTTCGCGTCCACTTTGAGCGCGAGGACCGTGTCCGTGTATGATGGCGCGGGCACCGGGGCGGAGGCGGTGACCGGCCGCGGCGGATCGTAAATCTCGGCATAGTCGCACCAATCGACGTTTTCCGGACTCGCCGCGCCTTCCTGCTGTTTTTTCAGATCGAGGAACGTCTGGAGCTCACGCGCTGCGTCTTCGGGACGTCCCGCCTGGCGATACAGGCTGGAGAGCTGGTAATGAACCGCGACCAGATTCGGGTTCAACGCGCGCGCCTTCTCAAATTCCGCGATGGCCTCTTCCGGGTGGTCCGGCTTCACCAGATTGGCAAGCTGGTAGTGGGCAATCGGCTCATTCGGAGTGAGCTTCAGCATCTGGCGGAACTGCGCAATCGCGAGATCGTCCTCCCCCTGCTTTTTGTAGAAAATCCCGAGATTGAACCAGGTATGCGGAAGCGACGGATCGTGCTTCTGGACTTTCAGCAAAAGGGCGACTGCGGCGTCAGACTTGCCGGCAAGCATCAGCGCCAGCGCATAATTCAGCTTTTCGCGATCCGAGTTCGGCGCAAGATCCAGGGCCTTTTTGAATTCGGCGACGGCCTCATTCGCGGTGGTGGGGTTTTCGTAGAAGGCTTTCCCCAGATTGCGGGCCTGCTCCAGGCGTTGCGCGGTGTCCGGAACGGCGGCGTCACTGAGGATAGCGAGAAGCGCCACGGCGCAAATCAGCAACGGCTGCTTCATCGAGAAGGCTCTCCGCACTGCTTCAGAATGGCACGTACGGCATCGACGCACAACGCGGCCGCGTGCTTCGATTCGTTGGTCAACCCGCCCACCGCGGCCTCCACACTTTCGCGGGAAATTGCGGCTAGCCCGGCGGCATCGCGGCCGGCGCAAAGCTCCGTCAGCGCCGAGCCCGTCCCAATCGACGCGGCGCATCCGCGAACCTTATAAGCGGCCTCCGCCACGCGCCCAGCCTCCATCCGGATTGAGAACCGGAGGATATCGCCGCACACCGGATTCGAGACCTCGACTGTGACCGCTGGCGCTCCCAGCTCTCCCACATTGCGCGGATTGCGGAAATGGTCGATCAGCTCGGGACTCACGGTAAATCCAAGTGTAAACTGTCTGCGGGGTGATAGATAAGTTGGTAGATAAGTCGATAGCTAACTGGTTATGACAACTGTGGTAGCGGGAATTATGGAAAAAGAGGGGCGAATTTTGATCTGCCGGAGACGTGCGGATCAGCCCCATGCTCTCAAATGGGAATTTCCTGGCGGCAAGGTCGAGTCTGGTGAATCGCCGGAGGACGCTTTGCGGCGGGAACTGCAGGAGGAGTTGGGGATCGAATCCGCCCGGCCAGCCGAGCTCACCCGCTACACGTTTGCGTACCCTGGAAAGAATCCTATCCTGCTGATTTTCCTCCGGGTAACCGCGTGGCAGGGCGAAGTGGAGAACCGCATTTTCGAGACGATGACCTGGGAGACGCCTGGGCGCCTTCGTGAGTACGATTTCCTCGAAGGAGACCTCCCGTTTCTCGACTCGAAAGAACTCGCGGGGTTATATCCCCCAGGGTAGCTGCGATTCGTTATATAGCCTAAAGACAGTCTGTCGCGACAGCGTCGTCAGATGGTACTACTTGGACTAGACTTAGCTGCACCATGCCTCTCGATACGAATCGATTCGAGACCTCGCCGCAATCCGCGTGGCCCTGGCGGGCGGGGATGGTGGTGGACGATCCGAAGTTACACGAAGAAATCGCCGCCGCTTTAGCGGAAGTGCGGGCGACGTGTGTCTTCCAGATTTCGGCATCGGCGCCGGTGCGCGAAGTTCTGGCTCGGATCGAGCGGGACCAGCCGGATCTGCTGTTTGTGGAAATTGGGGCAACGCCGATTCCGGCGCGCGAGTGGATGGGCGCAACGCAAAGCGCCGACGGACTTCCCATCGTGGCGGCCGTTCACGCCACAGCCGACCCCGAGCACATGATTGGCGCACTGCGCGCGGGCGCAGCGGAATTCCTGAGTTTGCCGATTGCGCCCGCGATTTTCCCGGCGCTGAATCGCATAGCGGCTCGCCTGGCTTCGAAACAACCGGCGGAGACATCGCAGGGGCGCATCATCGGGATTGTTTCGGCGAAGGGCGGCTGCGGCGGGACTACGCTCGCCTGCCATTTGGGAATGGCGCTTGCGAAGGCTGCTCCGGACCGCAAGGTTCTGGTGGCGGATCTGGATTATCAGACGCCCGCGGTACATCGGGTTTCCCGCATGGCGCCGAAACACCGGGCAGGAGACACGTTCGATTCAGTGCGGAAGCTGAGTTCTTCCAACTGGCACGAATATTTCATGCCGCTGAACGAAAACGTGGATGTGCTGGCGGGGCCGGATCCAC
>DASYCD010000323.1:0-7131 GCA_036500405.1 Bryobacteraceae bacterium | reverse complement strand
TTTCGCAAGGATGCGGTGAAGGATGTGCGGGAGGTACTGGCGCGCACGCACGGTTTTGCGCCGAAGGATGAGCAGGCGCTGCAGTTGTTCATCTTTAACGAATTCCAGAAAGTGATCGATACGATGTCGCTGGCGCTGCAGATTCTCTTGGGGATCATTGGGGCGCTGACGCTGGCCATCGGCGGCGTGGGGCTGGCGAACATCATGCTGGTTTCGGTGACGCAACGGACACGCGAGATTGGGGTACTGAAATCACTGGGCGCGACACGGAGCACGATTCTGTGGCAGTTTCTGGTGGAGGCGATGGCGATCGTCACGGTGGGCGGGTTGCTCGGCGTGCTGCTCGGCTGGGCGGTGACGGCGGGAATTCAGACGCTGCCGCTGCTGGGGCCGCTATTTAAGGATGAGTCGGGCAACGGCGATATCCATCTCCACGTATCGCAATTCGCGGTGATTACGTCGACGCTCGTGCTGGAACTGATCGGGTTGTTTGCAGGCTGGCTGCCCGCGCTCAAAGCTTCGCGGCTGGACCCGATTGAAGCGCTGCGCTACGAGTAGGTCGCACGCCTGGCAAAACTTTGCTTGACTCTTATATCAGTCACTGGTATACCTGTAACTGATATGGTCGGCGCGATACTCCCAGACGATGTGAAACGTCTCCTTCCTCTGACGCCGGCTGTTTTCTACGTTCTCCTCTCTCTTTCGTCCGGTCCGAAGCATGGCTACGCAATCATGCAGGAGACCAACACGCTTTCGGAAGACGGTTTTCAGATGGGGCCGGCGACGCTCTACTCCACCATTCAGCGGCTGGTCGCGCTGCAATTGATCGATGAAATAGCGGACGAGCAGGCGGAGGATTCCCGGCGGCGCTATTACGAGCTCACGAAAGTGGGCCGTTTGCTTCTGGAGACGGACGTCTCGCGCATGAGCGCTGTGGCCCGCACGGCGGCGGCGCGTCTGCTTCAAAAAAGGTCGGAGGCGTGACATGGGCGTGACTTTTTCGTGGCTCTCGCGCTGTTACCGGACGTTGCTGTGGCTCTATCCCGCCGAACTGCGGCGCGCGTACGGGCGCGATATGGCGGACTGCTTTGAACGCGCGCTCCATCTCGAATGGAAACGCCGCGGCTACTGGGGCGTTGCCCGCGCCGGATTGCACGCCGCCTCCGAAGTTTTTACGGTCGCCATTCCTGGCCATCTGACAAATGAGTGGCTGATCATGGGCGGCCTGTCGCTTGTCATCAACTGCGGAATTCTCGCGCTGCTGGTGGGCATCATGACCAGCCCACCCCCATACTTCCACCACTAAACTCTTCCCGAAAGGACGAACGAAATGAGCAGGAGACTCCATACGCTCGTGGTGTGCGCGGCCGCGTCCCTCACGATCGTGAGCGCGCAGCAATTCGATGCGGCGGCTATTCATGCGAGCGCTGGACTGCCCGTGATCCACATGCCTATGCTCGATTCGAGCATGCGCGGCGGCCAGATTCGTCAGGGGCGATACGAAGTGCGCAGCGCCACGCTGGTGGATCTCATCGCAACCGCGTACCGCGTGGATCGCGACAAAGTTTCCGGCGGACCGCCGTGGATCAATACAGATATTTTCGATGTGATCGCGAAAGCTCCCGCATCCACCACGCCGGACGCGCTGCGGCTCATGCTGCAGGCGCTTCTGGCAGAACGCTTCGGACTTCAGGTTCATCCCGGCACAAAACCGCTGCCGGGGCTTGCCCTCACCGCCGGGGTCCATTTGCAACTGAAGTCTTCAAATGGTGGAGAAAGCCGGTGCCGAAATACGGCGCAAAATGGAGCCGCGGTCATTGCGATTTCGTGCGAGAACGTGACAATGACGGACTTCGCCGCTCAACTCCCGCGCCTCACCGGCGCCTGGCTGATGGGGAATCCTGTCGCGGATATGACCGGCCTCCAGGGTGGCTGGAACTTCACTTTGAAGATGTCGGGAAGGAACTGGCTGAAGGCGGCGGGGTCGGATGGCATCTCGCTTTCGGAAGCGCTCGAAAAACAACTGGGCCTGACCCTGGATACCCGCAACATTCCGACGCCTGTTCTCGTAGTGGACAAAGTCACGCGCACTCCGGCCCCGAATCCTCCGGACGCAGAGCGCATGCTGCCGGCGCTTCCCACGAAATTTGAAGCTGCGGATATCAAGCCTTCGGCGCCAGGCAGCACACAGAGGAGTTTCCGCTCGCAGCCCGGGGGTCTGGTGGAACTGCGGGGATTCACGCTCGGCGATCTCATCCGGATGGCCTGGGAGCTTACAGATCTCGACGCCATCGATCACGAAGATCTGCTCACGGGCGCGCCAACATGGCCCGAGCGCTTCGATATCGTGGGGCGCGCAGGTGGCACGGAGCGTCTGGATTCCGATGCGGTAAGAACTCTGCTGCGCACTCTGCTGGCAGACCGATTTGGGCTGCGCAGTCACATCCAAAAGCAGCCGGCTACCGTGGAAGCATTGATGGCCGTCAGGCCGAAGCTGACCCGCGCGGATCCTTCGAGCCGGATGGGTTGCCGGAACGCTCCGGCGCCCTCCGGATCCATCTGGACCTTCACGGTTGTCTGCCGGAACACAACGATGGCGCAGCTGGCCGAGGACTTACCGGCTTTCGGAGCGAGCTACATCCAGCATTCCGTCGTCGATGAGACCGGGCTGAAGGACGGATGGGATTTCACGCTGAACTGGACTCCGCCGCACCTCACGCATGCGGGCGAATCGGCTTCCGAAAACGATCCGAACGGCGGACTCACGATTCCGGAAGCGCTCGAAAAGGAACTTGGCCTGAAGCTGGTGACGAAGAAACGTCCCATGGACGTGCTCGTGATCGACCACGTGGAACGAATGCCGACGGAAAACTGACCCGCTTCAGCTTGCGCGAAGACGGAAATTGCCGTTGTGCGTGGTGAGATGAAGCGTGGGGCCGCCGCCGTTCACTGCGCCATTCACGTTATCCGCTCGCCGCCCTATGTTTCGGGTCGTGATCGCGAAATCCGATTGCACTCGCCCGTTGTGGCCGCTGGTCTGGAGGTTGAATCTGCTGGCCGAAGGCATCGTGAGTTCGACATCGCCATTGTGCGTATCGACGGTGCTCGGCGCCGTCAGCGAAGCAAATTGCACTTTGACGTTGCCGTTGTGGGTATCGAGGTCGAGAGCGCCGGCGAGGCCGCTTACATCGATCTGGCCGTTGTGGGTGGAAATGCTGAGCGCCGCGTGAAGATTGTGGACCTCCACCCGTGAGTTGTGAGTGCGGACGGCCCAGCGCGCGGTGCGCGGCGCGTTGATGGTGTAGTGAATGTCCGGATCCGAGCCTTCAAGCGAGCTCCAGGTGGGGTACACGGACTTGATGCGGACGGAGTCGCCGAGCTTATCGATATCGACGCGGGTTTCATTGAAACGGCGGCGGTCCGCATCCGAAAACGAAAATCCGGAATTCATTTCAATGACGGCGTGAACTTCGATTTCGGGGCGGTCCCAGGTGTTGACCGTGATGGAGCCGTTGTGATTGTCGATCGTGACGGAGCCTGTTGACGGCAACGGCAGGGTTTTCGCTACCGTTCTGGAATCTGCGGCGCCGAGCAGGGCGCATGTCATCAACGCGGCTGCCAGCGAGTTTGCGAGCGTCATTGCGGTTATCCTCTCAATGGCAATACGCGCGGCGGCGGATAAAGTTCGCAGCTATTTACCAAATGCGAACGCGATCAGTTTTCAGAAGGCTTTTCCACCTTATCGATGACCAGCACATCGACAAGAGTCTTTGTCGCTTCCAATTTCAATCCGAGCTGCTGCTGCATCGCCGTGAAGATATCCGGTGGCGCATCCGCATTCGCCGGCCGCTCCGGAGCGCCGCCCTGCGACTGGAGAGTATCGGGTGTCCACTTCAAAACAAAGTCGTATCGCGCCGAACCGAGGCCGGTCTGGTCGACAACCGGCAATTCCAGAGAATCATTCAGAACAAAACCGATGAATTCCTGGATGGTGGAGTTGACAACTCGCATGCCGTTGGGTCCTCCGCCATAGCCCGGATTACCGTTCGGATTCGTTTCGTTTTTTGTCAGTTTCAGTCCGCCTTTTGCCACCGTGATTGCATAAGCCGAGAGCTCCTTCTTCTCGCGATGGAACGCAAGCTGAAAACGGTCGGCCAGCAGCTTCTGCAGCATTACTCTCATTTGCGGAAGACTGGGTTGCCCCTCCATGTCGGGCTTGGCGGTCAGGTCATAGTGATCCGTGTCGAGCCATGCCGGACCCTTCGTGATCTGACGAGGGTGAACCTGATACGCGAATTTGATGAAATAGGCGAGAGTCGCATCGGTTGCCACGAGAGCGCCGCTGTTCGTGGGATGAATGGAAAATCTTGTTCCCTCCTGCGTCGGCTTGATGGTGGCTACTTCGAACTTTGGATTTGCATTTGCGGGGATGAGCTTCGGCGGAGGCGGAGGTTCAGGAATTTCCCACGCGGTTTTCTCGTTGGCGAGCTCAAGATCGAGAGGCAGGGCTTTACCTCCCTGAGTCCAGACTCCGGTGATGACTGTTCCATCCGCGTTGGTGAGCTTTCCTTCATATGTCCCGCCCATTGCGACCACTGCAACCTTCACCGTGGCGCCCTGAACAGTAATGCTGGCAGGTATGGCCCGCCCTCCCTGATCGATGTTGAACAGCGTCGCCTTCAGGCCCCCCGTATCGGCCTTCGAGACCTTCATGACGATTCTCAGGTCCTTCTCGGCGTGTAGTGTGCCTTGCCAGGCGCCTGTTATATCGCGCGCCTGCGCAAATAACATGCTCCCGATCCATACGGTGAGGGCAACGAAACCCATGAGACACTTCTTCACGGTCAGCTCCTCGCGGTTTCCGCATCCTTCGGAGTTCGCACTTTCCGGCGCCCTCTGATCAGCTTAAAAATTCCGAACGCAAGACCGGCTCCCGCCACTGCTCCGGCGCCGATCACGACGCTCGCCGAAAGTCCTGTAACCGCGCCTCTCGCGGCTAACTCCAGCACGCCGACGGTTGCGCCACCGGCGCTGCCCACCGTCGCCCCGGCTCCACTGACAGCTGCGGCTGCGATGTTCTCTTTTAGCTTTTCGGGATCGTGCATACGTTCTCCAAATCTCTCCGCCCACTCTCAATAGACCATGCTCCCGCACTTGGTTTGGCGGCGTGAAATAGAATGGGTCCGCTATGGTTCGTTTCACGGTGGCCTCTACTGGCGGGCTACTCATTCTCCTCGCGATGATCGCGGCCGGCCAGACGCCCTCCGGTTCTTCGGGCCGCGGCGGCCGGGTTCCCCTGCCTCCGCTCGATGCGGCCACTTCTGACCGCGGAAAGCTCGTCTACAACGCTCACTGCGCATCCTGTCACGGCGCCGATGCCCGGGGCACCGCGCGCGGCGTAGATCTGGCTCGCGCGTTCAGCGTGCGGCTCGATCCGAGAGGCGCGCAACTGGGTCCTTTTCTTTCTGCCGGACATCAGAAGAACTCCGTACCGTCCATTCATCTGACCGATGCCGAGATCGGCGATATCGCCATGTATTTCCGCATGCTGATCGATTTCGCGAACTCCGGAGTGGGGAATGTGGCGCCGAACATCATTGTCGGCGACGCGAGCGCCGGCAAAGCGTATTTCTACGGCGAGGGCAAGTGCAGCACCTGTCATTCGGTGACAGGCGATCTGAAAGGAATCGGATCGAAGTACAGCGCCACCATGCTGCAGAACCGCATCGTGCTGCCGCGCGGCCGGGGCCCGGCTATGCGTGGCGATCCGCCGGAACCGCCGCGCACCGTAACGATCACGAAGCCGGATGGGACGACGGAGAGCGGAACGCTGGTGACGATCTCCGACTTCCTTGTGACCTTCCGGGATGCTTCCGGCGTAGTTCGGTCCGCGACCCGCCGGGGCGACGCGCCGAAGGTAACGATTCACGATCCTCTCGCGACCCACATTCAGAACATGCGGCGGATGACGACCAGACAGATGCACGATCTGACGGCGTTCCTGGTGACCCAATGAGACTCCCCATCCTTCTGGCGCTGACTGCGGCGATTGCGTTCGCTCAGGGTGGGCCGCTCGACAACAGGCTGTTGCTGAAAACACCCGCCGAAACATGGGCGGGCTATCACGGCGATTCCACCGGCCGCCACTACAGCGCGCTCAACCAGATCAACCGCGATAACGCCCACGAACTCTCGCTCGCGTGGGTCTCGCGCGTCAGTACTGCGAATCAGGGCGCGGTGTTCGGCGGCGACGGGCCTGATCCGGCGCCCACGCCGCCGGGCGCATCCGCGCCTCCGGTTCGCGCTTTACCTCTGGTGGTGAACGGCGTGATTTACTATTCAGCCTCGGGAAACGCCTTTGCGCTCGACGCGCACACCGGGAAGCGGCTTTGGCATTTTGCGTATCGAAGCGGTGGCGGCGGCAGCCGTGGACTCGCCATGTATAACAACTGGCTGTTCATGACGACGGGAGAACCCGGTCTGGTTTCAATCGACGCCGCGACGGGCAAGGAACGCTGGCACAAGCGCATTGCGCCCGGCGGGCTGGGCTACTCGTCGTCTGTCGCGCCGGTCGTGGTCGGCAACCACATCATCCTTGGAACAGGCGGCGACAGGTCGGATCACGATGCCTGGGTGGAGTCGCGCGATCCGGAAACGGGCGAGATGCAGTGGCGCTGGAACTCCACGCCGCGAAAGGGCGAACCCGGCATGGAAACGTGGCCGAACGAGGACGCGGCGATTCACGGCGGCGGCGGCGTCTGGCAGATGCCGACGTACGATCCGGAACTCGGGCTGCTCTACGTAACAACCGGACAACCCAATCCTGTTTTCGACGGAACTTCGCGCCCCGGCGACAATCTGTACACCTCGTCGATTGTGGCTTTGAACGCGGATACCGGCAAGATGGTCTGGTACTTCCAGACGACGCCGCACGATACGCATGACTGGGACGCGACCGAAGTGCCCGTCCTCATTGACGGAACATTCGACGGCAAGCCGCGGAAGCTTCTGGCGCAGGCGAATCGTAACGGCTATTACTTTTTGCTGGACCGGACCAACGGCAAGGTCCTGGTGACGAAGCCGTTCATCCACGCGAACTGGGCGAAGGGGATCAACGAAAAGGGCCAGCCG
>DASYCD010000322.1:0-6014 GCA_036500405.1 Bryobacteraceae bacterium | reverse complement strand
GCGGTAGGCGACCACGAGACGCGCGTAGTCGGCCGAAGAGAGCAACTGGTCGCTCGCAGCAATCTGGTACGACTGATGCGCGCCGTCAAAGTTCCCTTTCGCCTGATTCACGTTGGCGGCAGTGATGGCGGTGCGAACGTCCTCCAGATTCAGACCGTAAGATGCCAGTTGCGCGGGATTGGCCTGAATTCGAACGGCGGGCTTCTCGCCGCCGCTGATACTGACGAGACCGACGCCGGGAAGTTGTGAGATCTTCGGCGCGAGGCGCGTATCGGCGAGGTCTTCTACCTCGGAGAGCGGTATCGCCTGCGAAGTGAGCGCCAGGGTTAATACCGGGGCATCGGCAGGATTGATCTTGCGATAGATCGGCGGCGTCGGAAGATCTGCCGGCAGAAACGTGCCGGACGCGTTAATCGATTGCTGAACCTCCTGCGAAGCGACGTCAATATTGAGGCTGAGATTGAACTGTAGCGTGATGACGGAGCTGCCATCGGAACTGATGGATGTCATCTGTTGCAGGCCGGGGACCTGGCCGAACTGGCGCTCGAGCGGCGCAGTAACGGAAGATGCCATCACATCAGGGCTGGCGCCCGGATAAAACGTAACGACCTGAATGATGGGATAGTCGACTTCGGGCAGCGCCGAAACGGGGAGTTGCTTATACGCGACAATCCCTGTGAGAAGAATGCCGACCATCAGGAGAGAGGTCGCGATGGGTCGGAGAATGAATGTGCGGGAGGGACTCACGATTCGCCCGTGGTCTTTGCTTCCCCGCTCAGGGTGGGATTGACTTTACTGCCTTCCTGCAGTTTGTCGACGCCAGTCATGACCACCTTGTCGCCGGGCATGAGGCCGCCGGTGATTTCGGACTGCTCGCCTTCGGTGGTGCCAATGGTGATATTGCGGATGGTGACGGTATTGTTCGGCTGGATCAGAAACACATACGTGTTGTTCGTATTGCGCTGGATAGCGGCCGTAGCCAGCAGGGTGACGTTTTGCTTTTCCTGGAGAAGAAGTCGTGCATTGACGAATTGATTAGGGAAAAGCGTCCGCTTCGAGTTCGGGAAGACGGCGCGAATTTTCACGGTACCGGTCGTCTGATCGATCTCGTTATCGATGTTGGAAAACTCGCCCTCTGACAGTTTGTTCTTCATTTCACGATCCCAGGCTTCCACGGCCAGTTTCTGATCGGCGCGGATTTTCGGGAGGAGGGTCGGGAGCTGATCTTCCGAAATGGTGAAGATCGCACTAATGGGCTGATCCTGCGCTACGACGATGAGTCCGTTTGCGTCAGTCGCGTGAACGATGTTGCCGGGGTCGACCAGACGCAGACCGACGATGCCGCTGATGGGTGAAGTGATGTGGCAAAAGTTCACGTTCAGAGTGGCGGCATCCACCATCCCCTGATCGTTCTTCACAGTTCCTTCGTACTGTTTTACGGTTGACTCCTGAGTGGCAACTTGCTGCTGTGGAATCGCATTTTCCGAGATCAGAGTCTGATAACGCTGTAGATCGACACGCGAGTTCTCAAGGAGCGCCTGATCGCGCGCGAGTTGGCCCTGCGCCTGTTCCAGCGTGGCGCGGTAAGGGCGCGGGTCGATGTCGACGAGCGGATCGCCTTCGGTGACGTAATCGCCTTCCTTGAAGTGAACGGCCATCAATTGACCATCAACGCGGCTTCGAACAGTGACAGTTTTGAGAGGAGTAATGGCGCCGAGGCCACTGACGAAGACGCCGATGTTGCCGCGCGTGGCCTGGACGGCGACGACGGGAGTAACCGCAGCTGCGCCCTTTCTCCCTCCTTTCGCGGATTTCGCGCTGGCGCTCGCGCTGTTCCCTGTGTGTGACCAGAGAATTGCAACGGCGATCGCCGCGGCGGCGAGAATCAGCAGCCACAACTTTTTGTGTGACCTGGGCGGAGGAGGCGTGGCCGGAGGCAGTAATTTACGCTCGGGCGCGGATGTTATTTCGCGTGTAGTTTCGATCACGTTTACGCGGAATTTCGCAACATCCGCTCTACACGGGATAACGCTGGGGATTTTTCGCGCGTTACTTCATTTAGGTAAACAAAAGGGCGCGCACGCACAAAGCTTTGGCTAATGGCCGATTGCGATCAGTTCCTTCAGGGTGCGGTGATACAGCCGGCCGTTGCTGTAGCTGGGCGTGTTGAGGCTCCAGGTTTCGCCCGAAGGACCAAGATCGTTGATGGCCAGGAGCGCGCGCTCATCGAGAACTTTTGCCGTGGCGTCAACAACGTAGGTGATGCCAAGCATAGTGGTGAAGTAGATTTTGTTGTCGAGTGCAACAGGACTGCCCCAGAAGGCCGGAATCTGCCAGCCGTCCGTCTGTGAACGGGTTTCGGCGGCGACATCGTTACCGTTGATGTCTTCGGTCTTCGTGTTGACGGCAATCCCGTAAACTTTTTTGTCGGGTTCGCCGGGTTTACGGATGACGGTGACGGGCACTTCGAGGTATTCCACTTTTCCGGTTTCGATATTGACGCGCGCGATCGAGTGCGATGGCCCGGCTTTGCCCGCGGGCGGATGGTTGTTGCGATTGTGTGCGGTGGTGGTGAGGAAGTAGTGATAGCCCGCGACAACGATGTTGCAGTGCCAGGCGGGCATCACGCGGATGACTTCATTCGGCTTGAGCTGATTGCGCGGGGAGAGTTCGCGGATGTCACGCAGATTCACGTTCGTGTGGACGATGTATTTGTTCGCGGCGGGATCCCACTGGCGGTAGTCAACGTTACGAATCAGTGACTGTTCTTTGATCAGCTTGCCGGTCTGGCTGTCGAAAACCAGATGGCTTTCTTCGGGATTGAGGCGAAACCAGTAGGCATATTTCGGATCCCAGTGCATGACGTAGAGCGCCTGCCAGGTGGGCGCGGCGAGTGAGCCGGGGACGGCGAGGGGTTTGCCGTCGGCATCGGTATCGGCAATGTAACGCCAGATGGTTTTGCCTGCGGATTGCGGACGGAGGTTGACGAGGCTGAGGCCGACGGGACGTTCGGGAACATCGTGCCAGCCGCCGCGCGCGGTGAGGATAGCGGGCGTCCCGTCCTTCATGCGGCCGAAGGCGGAGGTGACGTAGGTGGTGGCGCCGTCGTCGGAGATCCAGAGAGTCTTGCCGGTGAGTTTGTCTATCCCGCGGAGGTAGTTCCAGCCGGGCTTCTGGTTAGGGCCGGGATCCGCGGGTTCGACATTGACGATGGTATTGCCGTAGAGAATTGGTTCGTGTTGTTTGTTGAAGGGGTAGGGCTCGCCCCAGGGCTTGTATTGGCGGCGCCAGACTTCTTTCCCGCTGAAGTCCCAGCAGCCCATTTCACCGCTCGAGTTGAAGAACCAGACATGTGTGCCGTCGGTGATCGGGGTGGGAGAGGTGGAGTCGCTGTAGGCGTACATCAACGGGCTGGGGACAGAGCCTTCAAGCCGGACGGACCAGAGGATTTTGCCGGTGCGGGCGTCGATGGCATGGCCGAGAATAACGGCGCTGGATTTCGGAGAGCCGGGTTTGTATGGTTCAAAGGTAGTGAGGAAGATGCGATCGTTCCAGACGGCGATGCCGGATTGTCCGCCGTTGGGAAGCGGGGCGCGCCAGACGATGTTCTGATTGCGCGCGACGGACCAGGAGATGGGCGGTTTCGCGTCAGGCACGATCCAGGAGTTGTTAGGGCCAGCAGCCTGGGGCCAGTTGGCAAAAAGGGTGGTGGCGAGGAGAACAAGAATCGGCGTGAAGCGCACGATGGTTACTGTATCAGGAATTGCGACGCAAATCTTCGTCGAGAAGCCGTTCAACAACCGATTTCGGATAATGAAAGGATGTCGCTTTAAGCCGCCCGATCATTTCCGGAAGTGAGATGAGACGGCGACGGGCCGCTTCGTCTAAGATGCCGAGGGTACCCAGTACATCGAGTCCAAGGCCACGCGCGCGCACCCGGACGTTCGTCAAGCAGTAGAATCGATGGCTGGTACGAGAAGGCGAGTGCGACTGCGGCCCTCTCACCGCTGTCGAGCGTGCGCCATCGCAGATCGTCCCGTATCACCGGATCGACTGCGGAGATAGCCAGCCAGTTCGGCGGAGTGGAGATCCATGATCTTACAATCTCCGGAGCTGCCTCGACGCCGAGTTCTTCACGTACCTCCGGTGGAATGATGATCTGGCCGTACAACCGGTGGAGAATATCTACTGCGCCGATTCTGATGAGGTAATTCAGTGGACTTGTGTCCGCGACGATCAGCACTACCAAGTCGCGAGCTTACGATTCACTTCGCGCTCTCGCTCAAGATCACCCCACTCGTAGACGAGTTCCACATCATGGTCGCTCAGGAACTGATCCACTTCGAACGACTAATGCCGAGAAATTGACCAGGTTCCGCATCACTCCAGAAACCCTGTCGATACGCTTCAAGAGCAAGAGCCTCGCGGGAAAGGCGATGGGCTTCTGTTCCGAGGCGTTCAGCAAGTTCTCCCGAAATTTCGAGAGTCACGGTCATATCGCTATTATCCCGCCTGCGTCTGATGGGCGGGCCTCAACGTCCCTACACCATTTTGGTGAAGATCGAGTTGCCCAGCGTGCCGGTGCTGTCCGAGAAGGATTCCTCTTCGATGCCCATGGAGCGCATGATGCTGAGGTACACATTCGACATGCGCATTTCGCCATCTTTGTACTTCCAGTAGTTCCCGTGCTTCAGGCCCAGATTGGCGCCGCCGGCGATGAGGGTGGGGAGGTTGTGGGAGAAGTGGGTGGTGCTGGCCCCGCTCCCAAACATGACGACCGTGTTGTCGAGAACCGCGCCATTCCGGTCCTTATATTCGTTCAGGCGGCCAAAAAAGTGGGCGACCTGTTCAGCAAGGAAGAGATCGTACTTCGCGAAATCGAGCTGGCCAACCTTGTCCGTCGCGTGCGAGAGATTGTGGTGCGTCTTCGAGAGGCCCAGCTTCAGCGGGAACGTGTCGCCGATGCCCATGCCGTCTTCGCGATTCATCATGAACGTAATGGTGCGGCTGATGTCGGCGTCAAACGCGAGCGCGATCAGGTCGAACATGTTTTTGTAATACTCGCCGGGCTCGCCTTCGGGTGACGCATCGAGATTCAGGTGCGAATAATCCTGCTTCTTCAAAGGAACGTTGATCCAGCGCTCGGAGGCGATCAACTGCGTTTCTACCTGATCGAGCGAAGTCAGATACTGATCCATGCGCTCGCGGTCGCTCTTGCCAAGTTGCTGGTCGAGAGCTTTGGCGTTGGCGGAAACCGCATCCACCAGCTTCACGCGGCGCTGCAGGTTCGCATGCTCTTCGCCGGACGACGCGCTGTCGCCGCGGAACAGGCGGTTGAAAACGAGGCGCGGATGACTTTCCGCGGGAATCGGGCGGCCGTCGAGTCCATAAGAGATGGTCCCGGTGCGCGAGAGATAGCCGGTGCCGGAATCGATCGAAAGAACAACCGAGGGACGGCGCGTGTACTGCTTCGTGTGCTCGGCGATCACCTGATCGAGGCCCACGGTGTTGTACGTGCCGGGCTTCGGATTATAAAGCGGCGCGCCCGTTAGCCACATGTCCGAACAGGTGTGCGGATCGGACTTCGGGCCGCTCGGGTGATACAGGTTGCCCATGAAGCTGATCTGCTTCCGGAAGGGCGCATAGGGTTGGGTGGACTTGCCAAAAACGAAATCGCCGTTGGCGTCGGTCCCCGTGGGGAACCAGCTCCACTCAGGAATGTTGTGCTCGGCCTTGGGGAGCGACATTCCGTTCGCCGTGTAAATGGCACAGAAGCGCTTCGGAATCTCGTTCGTCACCTCAGCGCCCATGGCATCGAGCACGGGCAGGGCGAGCATGGCGCCGCCGGCTCCTTTCAGGAAAGCACGCCGATCGAGTTTCAGGCTCATACAGTCACTCCATTCTTTGTTAATTCTACTACTTTTCCAGAAACATCTTACTGGTAGCCACAAACCGGACCATGTCGCCCATCCGGTAGCCGGTGGCTTTCAACCTGGCTTCGTCGTCACGCAAAA
>DASYCD010000321.1:0-5204 GCA_036500405.1 Bryobacteraceae bacterium | reverse complement strand
CCGGTGGCGCGCTAAGAGGAACGTCCGAGACCAGAGCCCGTGCCGCTGCAGGATAAACTTCGTTCCATCTTCGGAAAGCAAAACGAACCGGCTGCCCCTGCACGGGCTCCGAACGCCCCCGCCCCCAGTATTTCCTTCCTCAAACCCCAGCGCCCGGCGCCACCCGCCGTTCGCGCCAGCCGCGGCCTGGAACAGTTCTTCTTCAACCTTCAGGGGCGCGTCGGGCTTTCCATCCTCGATCTCGCCGGCGCCAGCCAGCAGAATATCGATTTCCTGACGAGCCTCGGCCACAAGGTTTACTCCGGCAACGTTATCCGCAGTATGGAGGAGTGCTTCGGTGTCGATCCCGCGGGCCAGACCAATCCCAGCCGCATCGAATTTTTCCTCAAATCGAACTTCGATTACCCGTCCGAGACCTTCGATGGCGTCCTGATGTGGGACTCCATGCAGTTCATGGGACAGGCCCTGCTGAGTTCAACCGTGGACCGGCTGGCCGACATCATGAAGCCGAAATCCTACCTGTTCGCCTTTTTCACCATGAACGATAAGGTGCAGGAGGTACAGTCTTATGAGTTCCGCATCCAGGACGCGAAGAACCTCCTCGTAACCGAACGGGGTTTGCGCTCCACCGGCCACGTATTCAATAACCGCAGCCTCGAAAAGCTCTTCGGCAAGTTCGAAAGCGTGAAGTTCTTCCTCACCCGCGACAACCTCCGCGAAGTCATCGTCCGCAGGTAAAGCCCGCCGATGAACATTGGCGCCGGGAGTGCTTCCCTTCCCCTCAGGCACGCCATGAGCGATTCCCTCGCCATCTATCTTCATGACCACTACGCCGGCTCGCACTTCGCCATCGAGCTGCTCGATTCCATCCACGACCAATACTCCGCCGAACCGCTAGGCGATTTCGCCCGCCGCATTTCAGAGGAAATCGAGCAGGACCGTCACGTCCTCCGCCACCTGATCGAAACAGCCGGCAAGAGCCATCTCGACGCCGCGGAAGTCCTCGGTTGGTTTTCGGAAAAAGTGAGCCAGCTGAAAATGCGGCGCGACCACAGCGGAGGCCTCGGCACATTCGAAGCTCTCGAAATGCTCACGCTCGGAATTCAGGGCAAGATCGGTCTCTGGACCGCCCTCCCTGAAATCCGCAAAGTCGACCCGCGCATCCCGGACCTCGACTTCGCGACACTCCGCGCCCGCGCACAGACGCAATACAACCAGGTGGAGGAACAGCGGCTGCGCCTGACCGCGAGAACCTTCGCCCCCGCGTCATCCTGACGCCCCTACTCAGCCCGCAGCGCTTCCACTGGATCGACCTTCGTCGCGCGCCGCGCCGGCAGGTAACTCCCCACGAGCGCAGCCATCATGAGTCCCGCGGCTGCTGTCGCATAAGTCAGCGGATCGCCCGCGCTAACCCCAAACAGAAGCGATTTCATCAGTCCTGTCAAGAGAAGCGCTCCAGCGAATCCAGCAATCAGACCGATGCCGCACATCCTCACTCCCTGGCGCACAAACAGCCGCGTCACCTTTTCGAGAGACCCACCCAAAGCCATCCGGATTCCAATCTCGCGTGTGCGCTGGGAAACGGAGTAAGAGATAACGCCGTAGATTCCTACGATCCCGAGCAGAAGCGCCATGCCGCCGGCGATCGCCAGCAGCATCAGGGTCACCGAGCTGCGCGCCAGCGATTTGTCGTAGATCGATTGAAGAGTGTTGACATCCGCAATGGGCAGATTCGCATTGACGCCCGTCACCGCCGTCTGAAGATCGCGAAGCAGCGCCTCCGACCCGGCGCGCGGCGTTCTCACCATATAGTAGAGACCCCGGACCACGTTCTCATGGCCATCGGCATTCCTCTGAAGCAACGGCCAATAGACCATTGTGGGCGCATTACGGTCTACGCCATCGTCGTGAAGGTCAGCCACGACGCCGATCACCTCGTACCAGGAGTCCTTCGGATTCAGACGAATCCGCCTCCCGATCGCAGCCGCGGGATTCCCCCACAACTCGCGCGCCATATTTTCCGAAACGATGCCGACGTGGAATCTGCTGTAGTTATCGTCCCAGCTGAAATCACGCCCCGCAATCAGACGGCTGCCAACTGCCGCAAAGTATCCGGGTGAGACGTGCTTGAACCGCCGTGCCGGAGGCAGAGTACCCTCACGCTCCGAATGATCCTCCGCATAGATTGGATCGTTCTGGTCACCATTCAGCGGAAGGGCGCTGATAGCCGCGGCTTTCGAAACACCGGGTATCGCCGCAACCTTCCGTAAAATCGCTTCCTCCGCTCGAACAATCTGTTCCGTCCCCTGGATAGTATCCGGAATTCCCACCTGCATCGTCTCCAGCTCGGCCGCTCCGGAAAAACCGGGGTCTACATGACGCAGCGCGCGAAATGTCCGGATCATCAGCCCCGCTCCCACCAGGAGGATCATCGCCAGCGATACCTGCGCTGCTACGAGAAAACCTCGGGCGCGCTGCCGTTCCCTGCCGGATGTGAGAGACCGGCCTTCGCTGCGCAATCCGGCGGCAACACGCGGCCGCGCGTACTTCAGCGCCGGGATCAGACCGAATAGCAGGCCGGCGAGCAATGAAATGACGAATGCAAATGCCATCACTGCCGGATCAATCGAAATCTCATGCATGCGCGGCAGATTCATCAGGGTCGAAGCCGAGAGTACGCGTAATGCGATCCAGGCCAGCGCCAATCCGAGCACACCTCCGCAAAGCCCCAGAAGCACGCTCTCCAGCAGAAGCGAGCGCACGATGCGCCCCACAGTCGCTCCCAGCGCGGTACGAACAGCCAGCTCATGCCGGCGTTCGTCCATGCGCACCAGAAGCAGATTCGCGACATTGGCACAGGCGATGAGCATGACAATGCTCACGGTCGCCATCAGCACCCACAAAGTCTTGCCGATGTCGCCAATCAGGAAATCTTTGAGCAGCTGCAGCCGGGGCGCGATGCGCGCGTCCTGAAATGTGGACGGGCTCCATCCCGGATTCATCGGAAATTTCTCCACCGTTAGCGGCAGTATGCGCGCGGCGTCCGCATTGGCCTGCGCGAGCGTGACGCCCGGCTTCAGCCTTGCGATGCCGTCACAGCAGAAACCAAGGGCAGTGACCTCGGCGCGCCGGATCCGGAAGGGCGCCAGCAGCGAGATCTTCCGATCCATGAAGTCGAATGAAGGCGGCAGCATGCCGATGATCGTCCATGGAGTGCCATCGAGAACGATATGGCGTCCGACCGCGGCGCGATCGCCTCCGAACTTCGATCGCCAGAATCCATCAGTGAGCATCACAGTACGCTCGCCATCCGGATTTTCATCCGCTGCCGTGAACCCGCGCCCAAGCTCCGGCTGAACACGCAGGGTAGTCAGGAAATCGTGCGACACGATTCTTCCCGGCACATCTTCCGGCTGTCCGAGCCCGGTAACAGCCCAGGACGCGCCAGTGGACATGGCGACATTCTGAAATACGCGGCCCTCCTCGCTATAGGTCAGGTAAACCGATGTTGCGATATTGAGATCCGGAATGCCAACCCCCGGCGCGGTATGCCTGAGCGCGACCAGTTGTTCGGAATGCGGATAGGGCAGCGGCTTCAGGAGTACGCCATCCACGATGTTGAAAATCGCGGTGGTGGCCCCGATTCCCAGCGCGAGCATAATCAGACTCACGGCCGTGAAACCAGGATTGGCAAGCAGCCAGCGGACGGCATGCCTCAAATCGGCAAGAAATGTCTCGATCATATTCTCCCACCCGTACCCACGCACTTCCTGACGCAGAGTGGTAACGTTCCCCAGCTCTTTCCGGGCCGCGAGCCGAGCCGCGCCGGGAGGCAAACCTCTCTCCTCGAACGCCGCCGTGGCCTCGTCCAGATAGTGGCTGACTTCGTCGGAGATTTCCTGATCCGCGGCCTGCCTGTTCACCAGCGCGTGAAGCCCGCCGCTGACTTGACGCCACAACGACATCGGGCTATGCCTCAGACTTCAGGAGCCGCGCGATTGCCGACGCCCGACGATTCCAGTCTGCCGTCTCGATGTCGAGTTGTTTCCGGCCTGCGCGCGTCAGCGAATAATATTTGGCCTTGCGGGATTTCTCCGTCTCACGCCATTCCGAATCCAGCCAGCCCATGCGCTCCAGCCGCTTGAACGCGGTGAGCAGAGATCCCGGGTTTACCTTGAACACGCCTTTCGATACCTGCTCGATCCGGCGCGCAATGCCGAAGCCATGCAAAGGCTCCAGGCTAAGCGTCTTCAGAATGAGCATGTCCAGCGTTCCCTGGATCACATCGGTATTGGCTTCGTTCATCGATTTCGAGGTTAACGCTTTTTCCACTTGATTGTCAACATGTGATAACCAACATCTCGTGGCCTTTGCGTATATCCTGAATGCGGAGGAAATACGTCGTGGCCGTCTCCAGGCTGGTTCTACTCCTGCTTGTTCCGCTTGTGCTTGCCGGCTCGTCATCGTCACCGCCCGTTTTGACACCCGCCGTAGCCGGACCGTATCGCGTGGAGGGCGCCCGCCTGATCGATGGCCTCGGCCATCCTTATCTCGTCACCGGAACCCGGCTCGCGCCCCTGACTTCGTCGGATATGGACAACGATGGCTCTCTTTCCGCCACGACTATCGTCACCATTCGGCAGCGCGTGAACATGAACGCGGTGCGGCTTCCGCTGGATGCCGCGCGCTATCTCGACAGTGACGCCTATCGCAAACGAGCTCGCGCCGTCGCGGATCTTTCGAATCATCTGGAACTGCTGGTCATCCTCGAAGCGGATTCGCCTTCCCCGGAATTCTGGAGCGCGATCGCCGGCAACTTTTGCGACGATCCGAACATCTTCTTCGCACTGCCTGCCGGAGCCACACAGGAGTCGGTCGATGCCATTCGAGCAGCCAAAGCGTCACAGCCGATTGTCGCCGCCGATCTCGACCTGAAAGACTCGAACCTCATCGCCGAAGTCTCGCCGCGCTATACCGCGTCAGCCGATGATCTCGATCGCATCGCCCGCATCGCTGAAACTCGCCCGGTGCTGGCGGACGCCATGGACCCCGGTTTCTTCACAGATTCCTCCGACTGCAGCGCCTTCCCCTCCGATCCGGCTGGGGCGGCTGCGGTGGTCGAACGCAGGCTGAAGTTCCTCGACGATCACAACATCTCCTGGACGATCTCCTCCTTCCAGCCCGGCAAAATGATCTCCGACTAT
>DASYCD010000320.1:0-1875 GCA_036500405.1 Bryobacteraceae bacterium | reverse complement strand
ATGAGACGGGAAACAGCGGGCGGGCATTCACAAGTTCCCTTATGGCTTGTTCTTTCTGGTGGAAGACACGCGCATCGTGGTCGTCGCCTGCTTTCACGGACGGCGGCATCCCCGGCGTTGGCAAGCGCGCTGATCTGATGGCGCGGTTATGGCGTTCCTGATCGCGTCGCGATCATGAGCGGAATTGCCGCTATCGCCGCCACCACTATCAGCGCGAGCATCACGCCGCCCAGTATGGTGTCGATTTTCCGGTTCACATGCCGCCCCATCACGTTTTTATCCATCGCGGTACGCAGGATCGGGTAGTACGTCATCGGCATCAGCACCATTCCGAACACGACTGACAGATTGACGAGCGTCAGAGGGCGAACACCCGCCAGTACAGCCACAACGCCCACGGCCAGCGTTCCCGCCCAGAGCGCGGTGAACACGGGCGCTTCACCCGGCCGCAATTTCTTGCCCCAGGGCAAATTGTAAAACTGACAAGCGTTATAGCCAGCCGCCATCGCGGTCTCGATCGCGGCTCCGGTCAGACACGCCAGCGTTCCGGCGAGCGCCAGCAGCAAACCGGCGCGTCCGAGCGGCAGCGCGCCTGCGAGAGTCGTGGTGCTCAGCAGAACGGGATAGATTCCTTTCGGCAGAAAAACCATCGCGCCCACTATGACCAGCGCCACCGTCAGCACGCCGCCGAGCAGACAGCCGAATGCCGCGACCGCGAAGTTCTCCGTAAGGTCGGAAGTTTTCCAATCCTCTTCGATAGCGCCGGAGGAATAGAAGTGAACTTCGTACTCCATCAGCATCGCGCTGAAAATTCCAACCGCGAAAAAGTAGTAGTAGAGATTGCCCGGCGGCCTCGCGGTCGTCAGGTGCGGCGCGAGGCCGGCGGCGATGTCGTGCAGGTCCGGATGCAGTTGGGCCGCGGAGACCGCGAACACGATCGTCGCGAGGCCCGCCAGTCCATAGACGCGTTCAATCCATTTGAACTGCAGCAGCGCGATAGAAACGCCCACCATCACCGTAAACACAACGCACAGCAACTTGCCGGACCAGCCCGTGAGCAGGTGCAGCACGATCGCGGCGCCGCCCAGTTCCGCCGCGCACGTCAGCACAGTCAATAGCTGAGAGGCAATCAGCACCGAAAGGCCGCTGCGATAGCCAAGCCGGTTCCGCACCACGGAAAACACAGGCTCGCCCGCCACCACCGCCACGCGGCCGCACATTTCCATGTAGATGATGATCGCGATTGTCCCGATCAGGACCGACCAGAGCAGCCGGTTTCCGAACAGCGCGCCCGCCTGCATGGTGAAAACGATCTGGCCGAAGTCCACAAACCCGCCGAGGGCGGTCATGATGCCGAGCGTCAGGCCGACCAGTTTCTTCATAAGCCCTCGCGCGCCTGCGCGGCGGCCTGACCAATTGCGCGGATCTGCCTTGCAATGTCCGCCAGTTCATCGGGCTGCCCAATCGCCAATTTCAAAAGCCGCAACTCACGGCCGAGTTGCTCCTGCTGGGTTTCGCAAAGGTCGAACGAAGGGCGAAGGGACGACGAGACCCGTGCCCCCTGCAGATCCTGGCGTTCGTCGTCGAGTTCCTGCCGCAGATACTCGGCATGTCCACGCGCGAAAGCGTCCGTGGAATGACCGCTGCCCAGATATTCAATGAAAACGCCCGCTTCCGCAGCAAGCGAAGATGTAGCCCGAAGACTGGAGGAAAGGTCTTTCGAATCGAGAGTATGGCTGGAGCAGCCCCCCAGGGCTGCCAGCAGAACCGTCAGTGCAATCGATATCTCACGGCGCATTCGCGGCTGTGTGTGCCGCAGCACGCAACTGGCCATTCCGCCGCAACCAGCCCTGTAAGGTGAGTTCGCGGCTCAAT
>DASYCD010000319.1:0-6407 GCA_036500405.1 Bryobacteraceae bacterium | reverse complement strand
CTCGGACACAACACTGTTCGCGGAGCCGCCGGCGCCGCCGTCCTCAACGCCGAACTGATGCAATCCGAAGGAATGCTCGACTAATCATGATCGTCATGAAATTCGGCGGCACGTCTGTCGAATCGGCCGCAGCCATCGAGCGCGTCGCCTCCATCGTCCGCGAACGCCTCGACCAGAAACCCATCGTCGTCGTTTCGGCCATGGGCAAGACCACGAACAAACTCCTGGCTCTTGCCCAAACCGCCATCCACGGCCAACGCGACGAATACATCCGCCAGCTCCACGAGCTTCGCGACTTCCACTCCCGCGAAGCTCGTCACGTCGTCCCTCTCGCCCAGCGCGCGGAACTCGACCGCATCCTCGACGACCAGTTCCAGGAAATGACCGAACTGGTCAAAGGCCTCGCCGTCCTCGGCGAACTCACGCCGCGCTCCATCGACGCGATCTCCAGCTACGGCGAGCGCCTCTCAAGCTACATCGTCTCGCTCGCCTTCGAGCACTACGGCGTGCCCGCCATCCACGTCGATTCCCGCTCCGTCATCGTTACCGACAATCGCCACACGCAGGCCGCGCCCATCCTCGCCGATACCTACAATCGCCTCGCTTCCACAGTCGCGCCGCTTGCACAGCAACGCGTCGTCGTGATGGGCGGCTTCATCGGTTCCACCCTCGAAGGCGTCACCACCACCCTCGGTCGCGGCGGCTCCGATTTCACAGCCTCCATCGTCGGCGCCGGCGTCAACGCCGAAGAAATCCAGATCTGGACCGACGTTGACGGCATGCTCACCGCCGACCCCACCATCCTCGCCGGCGGCCACCGCGTCAAAATCATTTCCTTCGCCGAAGCCGCGGAACTCGCCTATTTCGGAGCCAAGGTTCTTCACCCGGCCACCGTCATCCCGGCAATCGAACGCAACATCCCGGTGCTGATCCTGAATTCGCGCCGCCCCGCGGTCCCCGGCACGCGCATCGTCGCCGAAACCGTGAAGGGTGGCAACGCGGTCAAGTCCATCGCCTGCAAACGCCGCATCACGCTCGTCAACATCCACTCGACGCGCATGTTCATGGCGCACGGCTTCCTGCGCCGCATCTTCGAGATCTTTGACCGCTACGAAACGCCAGTCGATATGATTGCCACAAGCGAAGTTAGCGTGTCACTCACCATTGACAACCCGGCCCATCTTGAAAAAATCGTCAGCGAAATGAGCGAATTTTCCCAGGTGAGCACCGAGTCCGATCAGGTCATCGTCTGCCTGGTCGGCGAGAATATTCGCCACACGCCTGGCGTCGCGGCCCGAGCTTTCGGCGCCGTTGCCAGCCTGAACATCCGCATGATCTCCCAGGGCGCATCGCTCCTGAACCTCAGCTTCGTCGTGGCAGAACAGGATGTAAAGCCAACCGTCGAAGCCCTGCACCGCGAATTTTTCAAAGAACTGGACCCCGAGGTCTTCGAATGAGTCTGAGAATCGCCATCGTCGGCTACGGCAAAATGGGCCGCATGATTGAAGCCGCCGCGCTCGCCCGCGGCATCGAAGTCGCTGTCAAGCTCGACGAGCACAACAATTCGAACTACGAAGGCATCACGGAAGAGAACTTCAAAAACGTCGATGTCGCAATCGATTTCTCCATCCCCGCCGCCGCCGTCCAGAACATTCAGCGCATTGCTACGCTCGGCGTGAACCTCGTCGTCGGCACCACAGGCTGGCAGGATCAGATGGAGCACGTGAAAAGCGTCGTCGCCGGCCGCGATATCGGCATGATCTGGAGCCCCAATTACTCGGTTGGCGTCAACGCCTTCTTCCGCATCGTTTCGGAAGCCGCGAAGCTGCTCTCGAAAGAGCCTGACTACGAAGCCTGGGCCTGGGAAGCGCACCACTCCGCCAAGAAAGACGCGCCTTCGGGCACGCTGCTCAAGCTCGTTCAGGAAATGGAGACCGCCGGCTACACTCGCCCCGTCGACGTCTCCTCCACGCGCGCCGGCGCGATCCCCGGCATCCACGAAATTGGTTTCGATTCACTGGCGGACACCATTACTCTCCGCCACACCGCGCGCAGCCGCGAAGGCTTCGCGCTCGGCGCCGTGAAAGCGGCGGAATGGATTCAGGGCAAAAAAGGTTTTTACGAATTCGGCGATATCTTGTTCGGTCAGTAAGAATTTCGGCGCCACAGGAGGTGGTACATGTTTACGGGTTGCGGAACAGCCATGGTCACTCCGTTCCAGGCGGACGGATCACTCGATGAAAGCACGCTGCGCCGTTTGGTGCGACGGCAGATTGAAGAAGGAATCGATTTTCTTGTCCCATGCGGCACCACGGGCGAAAGCCCCACGCTGACGCATGAAGAGCATCTCAAGGTAGTCAGCATCTCGGTGGAAGAAGCGCGCCAGGCGCCGCGCCACGTTCCCGTCCTCGCGGGAGCCGGTGGTTACAACACCCGCGAAGTCATCGAACTCGCACGCGAGTGCCAGAAAGCCGGTGCCGACGGCGTCCTTTCGGTTTCGCCTTATTACAACAAGCCCAATCAGGAAGGGCTCTACCAGCACTTCAAAGCGATCGCGGAATCCATTCGCATTCCGGTCATCATCTACAACATCTTTGGCCGCACCAGTGTGAACGTGGAAACGGAAACCCTGATGCGCCTCGCGGAGATCCCCAACATCGTGGGCGTAAAGGAAGCCTCCGGCAATATCGGCCAGATCGGCGACGTCGCGCAGAACATGCCAGACGATTTTTCTCTGCTGTCGGGTGACGACTCCATCACGATTCCGCTGATCGCGTTCGGCGGACACGGCTTGATTTCCGTCGTCTCCAACGAAATCCCCGGGCCGATGACCGAACTCGTGCGTCGGGCCAACGCAGGCGATTTCGCCGGCGCGCGCGCCCTGCATCGAAAGTATCTGCCCCTGATGAAAGTCAACTTCGTCGAGCCCAATCCAATCCCCGTCAAGTGGGCGATGTCCCGCATGGGTCTGATGGACTCGACGACTCGTCTGCCAATGGTGCCGCCTTCCGAAGCCACGAAGAAGAAGATCGACGCCGTACTCGAATCCCTCAGCCTGCGTGAAGGAGCCGCCGTTGCAAACCGCCATTGAGCAATTATTCGATAACAAACCAGAAACTTACACGCCCGAACATTTCGGGCTCTTTTCGAAATTCAAAGCGGCCCTGAACGCCGGCCAGATCCGCGCGGCCGAGCCCGACCCCAAAGAACCCACCGGCTGGCGCGTCAACGCCTGGGTGAAAAAGGGAATCCTGCTCGGCTTCCGCCTCGGCGGCATCGTCGATATGTCGATCGACGCAGGCCGCCTGCCATTCACCGATAAATCCACCTATCCCGTTCGCCGCGTCACGCCAGCCGATGGCGTTCGCATCGTCCCCGGCGGCTCCAGCATCCGCGACGGCGTCTTCCTCGGACGCGGCGTCACCTGCATGCCGCCCATGTACATCAACGTCGGCGCATACGTCGGCGATGGCACCATGGTGGATTCCCATGCCCTCGTCGGAAGCTGCGCGCAAATCGGAGTGAATTGCCACATCTCCGCGGCATCGCAGGTCGGCGGCGTTCTCGAACCAGTCGGCGCGCTCCCTGTCATCATCGAAGACAACGTTCTGATCGGCGGCAATTGCGGCGTGTACGAAGGGACTGTCGTAAAAAAGCAGGCCGTCCTCGGCACCGGCACGATTCTCAATCGCTCCACCCCGGTCTACGATCTGGTCCGCGGCGAAGTCCATCGCGCCACCGATGACCAGCCACTGGTCATCCCCGAAGGCGCCGTCGTCATCGCCGGCTCGCGCGCCATTACGAATGGACATGGCAAAGATTGGGGCATCTCCATCTACACGCCTGTTATCGTCAAATACCGGGACGAAAAGACCGGCGCGAAAATCCAGCTGGAAGATTTGTTACGCTGATTGAGGCAAAAATGAAAACCCTACCGCTCATCGCACTCGCCGCAGCACTCACCTTTGTCGGCTGTTCTTCGCCGAATCCGTCCGAAGCGCCCAACTCCGCCGCCGCTCCCTCCGGTGGGCTCGGACCCGCCGGCGGCTCCGGCGCTACCGCCAAAATCCGTCATTTCCCGGTCCATGCCAAAGTTCTGTCTGTCGATGCGGCGGCCAAAAAAGCCCGCCTGGACGCAGGCCCGATCGGCGACTGGATGGGTGCCATGACGATGAACTATCCCATCAAAGATGACGCCGGTCTCGCTCAGCTCAAAGAAGGCGTGGAACTCGACGGCATCGTCAATGTCGATCCCGACGACAACTTCTGGCTGACCGATATCAAGGTTGCGAAGTAATTCAGCATCCAAACCTCCAGATTTTGCAACCCGGGAGTGAGTTTCTACGTCTATAGTATTGTCCTGTTAACTCGTTGCATCTCATTCCTTTAGGGGGGGATCTAAAGACGTGAAATTCATCACAACATTTGCAATGCTGCTATCGGTAGCCGGGCTATCTCAGGCAGCAGTCAAAATGGACGGCGTCGGCAATTTCATGAAGGTGAACGACCACGTCTATCGTGGCGCGCAACCCACGGAAGTAGGCTTTCAGAACCTCGCAAAGCTCGGCATCAAGACGGTCGTCGATCTCCAGGCAACCGGCGACGAGCGCGCCCGCGACGAAGCGAAATGGGTGAAGGCCGCGGGCATGGAATACATCAGTGTTCCGATGAAAGGCATGGCGACGCCGAAGGATAAGGACGTGGCGAAAGTCCTCGCGCTTTTAGAAGACCAAACCACCGGGCCGGTTTTCGTGCACTGCCACGCAGGCGCCGATCGAACAGGCGGAGTGATCGCCTGCTACCGCATCGAACACGACGGCTGGACGAACGCAAAAGCTTTCGACGAAGCGAAAGAAATGGGAACAACCTGGATTCACTACCGAATCCACGACTACATCAAGAGCTTCCACGCAAGAAACACGCAGGCTCCAACGCAGGTCGCGATAGGTCACGCCCCGGTAACCGCCGCGGCAACTCTTCTCCCCGCCGGTGCGCAGTAACTCAATCCCTCTCGGGCATTTTGTTTTTCGTTCTGGATAAATAGAGAACCGCGATCAACATGAGGCTTACTCCAGTGAGTTGCTGAAAAACAGCATAGGACTCGAGGATGGTTCCGGTAGTCAACTGTCCACTCTGGATCAGCGTGAACGGAAAAATCACCGCCTGCTTGTTCAAAGCGCGATGAATCGAAACGCTCACTCCCGCATTTAGCAATCGAGAGACGAGCGGCCAGATGATAACCGCCGCGCCAAGCCAGACAAACGCGACATCCCGCGTCCGCAAATACTGGCGAACCAGAATCGCAGCGAGCGAATCCGCCTGCTAAGGCAGCCGGAAATCCGCGCTGGAAGGTGGAGCAGCGCACCACCTCCCGATAACTCCCGGCAAATCGGCGCGCGGCAGCGGTCGCTCGTCCACAACCTGTATCCGGCATCGAAGACGAAGAGCCGTTGACTCCTCCGCCGTCAACTCGCCGTTCCGCACGAAGGCCGCCGCCACCTCTTCAAACCCTCGCGACCTCTGCTCGATCGCGCTCCTGACCCGGTCCTCGAAAGCTGCGGGAGAAGTGAACACCACAGTCTCACCAACCTCCGGCTGTAGCGGGAGATCACTCATCTTCTTCCCCAGCAACTGCGCAAGCAACCCGGTCCGCCAGTACCTGCTTGTCCCCTCGGAACAGTCGCCATCCTCCCACGCGTCCCGATAGTGGGTAGTCTCCCACGAGCTGAAGCTAACTGGATGAATTCCGGGCGCAAACACATTCTGCTGCGGAGACCATGCAAAGAACTGCTGCGCCAGGCCGAACCACACCTTCTTAACGTTACAACGCTGAAATATCTAACATCCCGCCTCGGTCGAACACCATAGTTCGCGGCACACCCACCACGTGGAAACGCTCAGTTACCTTGCGCTCCGAATCCAGCAGCACAGGATAAGCCACACTATGCGCCCTGAGGAAGCTCCGCAGCGCTGTCGCATCGTCACCGCCGGCGATCGCCAGAACCACCATTCCCTTGTCGCGGAACCGGTCATACGGCGCGTCCAGCGCAGGGATCTCATCATCCGCGTTACAACGCCAAAATATCCGACGTCGCGCGATCTCAACACGAAAGGGTCGGGTCGGCAGTGACCCGACTAATGTATATAATAATAGACGTTATACGATGTAAGGTATAAGATCATGGACACGAATATGCCCATCCCAGCTCGACGAGCTTTACGGAACCTGGGCTCCGATATGCGCGCAGCCCGGCTGCGGCGGCGCATTCCCATGTCCATCATCGCCGAGCGCGCCTCTATTAGCCGCGCGACCCTGGACAAAATAGAGAAGGGTGAGGGCGGAGTCTCAATCGGCTCGTACGCCACTGTTCTTTTCACTTTAGGATTAGTCGAGCGTCTGGGCGAAA
>DASYCD010000318.1:0-3463 GCA_036500405.1 Bryobacteraceae bacterium | reverse complement strand
TCACGACGCCGCCTTCCTGCTTCGCGGTGTAGCGCTGTGCGGACGCCGGGGCGGCGATACCAATCAGCGCCGTTGCCAACGCGAGTGTCTGAAATCCGTAACGTCTCATTGTTTTCCTCTCTATATTAAGGGAGATCGCCTTTTGGGGGGCGAAAACGGATTCGTCAGATCGGGATCAGACGGCTCCTTTACGGCAGCGACGTCCAGCAATGTCGCGCCCTATCTGCGGAACTGGGTCGGGGGCAAGTAAAGCTGAGTGGTGCGGATGGCGGCCGGATCGTCCCCGCTGTCGTCATCCTGCGGTTCGTTCAGCCAGGTGTAATAGGTCACGGCGCCGGCGGTGATCATGACGAGGAGCAGGCCCGCCATGTAGATCCCGGCGCGGCGCGAGAACCGGCGCGGGGCAGCGCGGAGGAGTTCCGCGGTCAGCAGGACGGTCAGGCCGGCGGCCGCCAGAATCAGTCCGAACTTCCACACCCAGAACATCAGGTCCAGGTCATATTGGCCCGCAACTTCGCTCCAGAAGGTCAGCCAGACCTCAATGGCGACCAGAAATTCCAGGGCGAGCAGGGTACGGTTCAGGCGGATGGACATCGCGGGAGACTTTCCGTGAACAAACAGGCGGCGTAATCCGTAGGTACTTAAGGATATCCTGAAACTATGACGGGCGCCAACGCCGCCGTAATCGCGCGCACGCGCGGAAAAGTCTCATTTTCTTACCAGCTTTCGAGTGCCCTGGCGCTCGCCTGGGACTCCATCCGCGCCCACAAACTTCGCAGCTTTCTGACCCTGCTCGGTGTGATCATCGGAGTCGCCAGCGTCATTCTGGTGGGTTCGGCGATCGACGGGCTGGGGCTTTACGCCGAGGAAAGCACCGCCAAGGCGTTCGGCAGCGAGTCATACCTCGTGGCGCAGGTGGCTGGCACCGGCGGTATGACCCGCAAGGAATACCAGACTAAACTCCAGTACAACAAGCAGCTCACGCTTCGCGATGACCGCTATCTGCAATCCGCCAATGGCGATAACACGATGTATTCGCCTTACCGTCAGAACACCTCCGATACCAAGCGCGAAGGAACCACGCTCGAAGAGACGTCCATTCTCGGAGTGTCGGCTGATATGGCCAATATTCGCGATATCAATGTGGTGCAGGGCCGTTTCTTTACGCCGCCCGAGGAGACAAGCGGCTCGCACGTCGCGGTCATCGGCGACGATCTGAAGACAACCCTGTTTCCGGGGAACGATTCGCCGCTCGGGCTGACGTTCAAGATTCAGGGAATCGACTTTACGGTGGTGGGGATTGTAGAGAAGCTGGGGTCGGCTTTCGGCCGCAGCCAGGACAACGCGACTTACATTCCGGTGACCGTTTTTAATCGAATGTTCGGCTCGGGGCAGGGCGTGTCCATTTTTGCGCGCCCGCGGAAAGAGAGCGGGCTGACCATGGACCAGTCGCTCGATCTCACGCGCGTGGCGCTGCGCAACCATTTCCATCAGAAGCCGGGCGAGGTCGATCGTTTCGACTTCGTCACGCCCGACGCGATTCGCGGCTTTATCGACAGCCTGCTGGCGGTGGTGGCGGCGGTGGTGGTGCCGGTGACGCTGATTTCGCTTGTGGTCGGCGGCATCGTGATTATGAACATCATGCTGGTGAGCGTGACGGAGCGGACTCGCGAGATTGGGATCCGGAAGGCGCTTGGCGCGCGCCGGAACGACATCATGCTGCAGATTCTGATTGAGGCCGTCATTATGGCGTTCGCGGGCGGCGCGATCGGCGTGGCCATTGGCGCGGTGATCACGACAGGGCTGACCGCGGTGCTGGGGATCACGCTGCGGGTGACGATTTTTTACGTGGCGCTGTCGTGCATTGTGTCGGCCACGGTGGGAATCGTGAGCGGCTGGTATCCGGCGCTGAAGGCTTCGAAGCTGGACCCGATTGTGGCGCTGCGCGCGGAGTAGGGAAGGGAAAACGGATTCGTGACGATCACGCCTGGACAAAATATCGCGATGGCCATGGACGCCGTGTGGGCGCACCGGTTCCGGTCGATGCTGACGGTGGTCGGCATCGTCATCGGCATCACCACGGTGGTGGTGGTGGCGTCGCTGCTGACGGGGCTGCGCGGGAGCATCGTCAAGTTTTTCGATGAGCTCGGGCCGGACAATATTTTTCTCTATAAAACCAGCGGCGATCCCAGTTCCGAGTTTGCGCCTCCCAAGGAACGCAAGCGGCGGGCTATGAAGAAGGAATACGCCGACATGATTATGGGTTCCACCACCTATGTGCAGGAAGTGGGACTGGTCCTGTATATTCCGCCTGCGCCGACCGGCACACTGATCACGGCGAAGGTGCCGGGATTCGAGACGGACAGCCTCAATATGGTGGGGACGTCCTCGAACGGCAATGAACTGACGCCGCGCGATTTCGACCAGGGCCGGTTTTTCACCGAAGAGGAGAACAACCGGACGGCGCATGTAGCTGTGCTGGGATACGATCTGGCCCACGCGCTGTTTCCTTCCGGCGAAGCGGATGGGCGGACTTTCATGCTGGACGGGGCCGAGTTCACCGTCATCGGCGTGTTCGCAAAAGCGAAGGGCGGTTTTTTCGGGCAGAACGCGCAGGATTCCCAGATCGTGATGCCGCTCAAGACGGCGGAAGCCCGCTATCCGGGGATTGACCGCTACATGATCACGTGCAAAGCCCTGCCAGGGCACCGGCAGGACGCGTTCGATGAGGTCGAAGGAATTATGCGGCGGCTGCGCGGGCTGAAGAAGGATGAGGAAGACGATTTCTCGATTTCGACGCCGGACCAGATTATCAAGCAGTTCGATCAGATCACCGGGATTATCGGACTGGTGGCGATCGCGATTTCGGCGCTCGGGCTGCTGGTGGGCGGAATTGGCGTGATGAACATCATGCTGGTGAGCGTGACGGAGCGGACGCGCGAGATTGGTGTTCGAAAGGCGTTGGGCGCGCGGCGCATCGATATCATTGCGCAATTCCTGGCGGAGGCGATGGCTCTGACCGGCGCGGGCGGCGTGCTGGGTATTGTGGGGGCCATCATTCTGACCATGCTGATATCGGTGCTGGTGCCGTCGCTGCCGAGCGTGGTGCCGACGTGGGCTGTGGTTACAGCGCTGACGGTTTCGGTGGGGATTGGGTTGTTCTTCGGGGTGTGGCCGGCGGTGAAGGCGGCTAAGCTCGATCCTGTGGAAGCGCTGCGTTACGAATAGTCAGTTTGATGCCATCGGTGAGAATTTCTATCGCAACCGCGATTGGCGTTTTATTTGTGTCAGGCTGGGGGCTTGCCCAGGACGCTCCCTCTATCGATAGTCGACTGCCCAGGCCCAAATTTGATGTGGCTTCGGTGAAGGAGTGCAAGGCGACGGAACAGGCTCCGCCCTCGCGAACGTTCGCGTCTGAGGTGAGTCTGGGCTGTTGGTCATTGCGAACGATCATTCAGCAGGC
>DASYCD010000317.1:0-7676 GCA_036500405.1 Bryobacteraceae bacterium | reverse complement strand
AGCGGATTCAGACCCTGGCCGTCCGCGGCGGAGAAGATGACGTGATCCTGCGCCAGCACCTGAAACGGGCTCGCCACAAAATTATTCAGGATGAGGAAAAAAATCTGAACACAGGAGATGATCGCGATCACCCAGGGCAGCAGATTCCGGTGGCCCTTGCGCGTGATGAGGACCGCGACGCCAGCGTAAGTGGCCAGCAGCCAGCTCCAGAACAGCAGCGACCCTTCCATGCCGCCCCACCATGCGGCGAACTTATAGAACGGCGCCATGTCGCGGTTGGTATGCGACGCAACATAAGCCATACGGAAATCGCCGCTCATCAGCGAATAGACCAGGATTCCGGCGGCGGCGGTGACGAGCACCCACACCGCGAGCACGGCGCGCTCGCCGCTCAGAGCGAGAAAGGGTTTGTTTTTGAGTTTCCCGGCTACGCTCGAAACGATGGCGTACAACGAAATGCAAAACGCCAGCAGCAGAGCCAGCGCGCCTATATTTTCCATGTCGTTCGGTCTTCCTGCCTGATTGGTTTCGAGCGGCCCGCCGGCGGCCGTTTACGACCCGTAGGCCGCTTTACTGCCCTGAACCTGCTTCTGAATGCTATCGGGCGCCACGCCCGGCTTGGGGGCGTACTTGGAGGCACATTTCGCCTGAATTTCCTGCGCGTGGAAAACGCCATCCGGCCCCATGCGGCCATCAGCCAGCGCCTGCGAACCGTCTTTGAACGTGTCAGGCAGCGGATCGCGGCCTTCGTACGCCACGTTCAGAGCCAGCTTGTCCTGCACGAGCGTGAATTTCACAATGCCGTCGGCTTTGGTGATGGAGTGCGCCTTGATATCGCCGCTGACCCGCAGGTGGCGCGTCTGGGACGACGGGCCCATCTGGTTCAACTCGGAAATGGTCTTGTAATAGCTCTGCGAGCTGGAGATCCCGGCCGTCGCCAGCCATACCAGCGACCCCACGATCACCGTCATCAAAGCGCCGAACTTCCAGTATTTACGCATAGATGCCCCTAACCCTATAATTATACGCCCGCACAGCGCGCTTACCTCGGCACGCTTTATCTCGGCAAGAGCATCGCCGCATGGCATAACAGGCACGGCCGATGAGGCTTCTCCGCGCCCAATGCCGCGAGCGCATACTCGCCGCCTTCCCGCTGCCACGAATAGAGCAGTATATCCCCGGTAGTCTTCTCTTCAAACGACGTATGTCGTGGTCCCGCCGTTCCAGGCCCGGCCGTCACCACCATGGCGGCAGAATGCCCGTCCACCCGGTAGGAGATCACGGCGCCGGAATACCCGCCGGAGCGGAAAATTCTTGCTCCGCAGAGCTCGGCTCCTTCGCCTGCAAAAGACGCCAGTTTCAGATCGACGCCCGTCCGCTTCTCGACCCAGCGCTGGATCTCGGCGCGATCAGCGGACCGCAGATCCAGTTTCTGCGTGCCATCGGCCATGTCGCGCACTTCCTGCCGGGCGACCAGCGCAAGATCCGGATGGGGAGTTAAGGTGGCTCCCAACCGCCAGGCTAGCCCCGCCAGTAGTACCAGCAGCGAGGCCCCCGCGATCGACCACGCGGTCCATGGATTCGGGCGCACCCGCAGCGGACGCCGTTGTTCATGGATCCGCAGCCAGAGGGAATCCGGCGCGCTCACCGCGCCCAGTTGCCGGGCGAGTTCGGCTTCCAGTCTTGCGTCAGCCACGTCTGCCTCCCTTTCCCGCGAACCGCGAGAGCCGCCGTTCGAGCGTCCGATGAATCCGGCTCAGCCGCGAGGCGATGGTGCCGGTCGAAGTCCCCAGAATCTCGGCGATCTCGTCATAACTTAGTGACTGCGTGTAGCGCAGCACGAGCAGCATCCTCTGCTCGTCTGACAGCCCGGCGACGACCGATCGCAGATGCGCGCTGATCTCTTCGCGCATGATGCCATCGAGCGCGTTCTGGCCTGGCGAGCGTAGAAGATCGAGCGCATCATCGAGCAGCGGAGTCAGCCGCCACGCCCGGCGCTTCTGATCGAGACAACTGTTCACCACCAGCCGGTAAAGCCAGCCGCTGAAGCTGGATTCGCCGCGGAAGCCCGCAATCCCCACAAACAGCTTGAGGAAGGATTCCTGCGCGATGTCTTCCGCCAGCGCCGCGTTACCGCTGTAGCGGAGCGCGATCGAATACACCTTGTCCTTGTAGCGCTCAAAAAGCGCACGGAAGGCGTCAGCCTCGCCCCGCTGGCAGGCCTCGACGAGCTCTTTGTCGGTTTCCTCAAGCACCATGGTTTCGGGTTGTGCCTTCCCTAATGACGCGGCGTCCATCGGTTCCTTCCCTCATTATTTTCCGTCATTATTTTCCGTCCCGTGTTATGGGATTGGAGATACAATTGCACCGGGGGTTTCCGCAGGTATGCGGAACGGGTATCCGATTCTCGCGACGGTGATGCCGGCGGCGCTGCTAATTTGGGGCGTTTGCGAGGTGGCTCTCGGAGTGCCTGCGATCAGCACAGAGACCGATCGCGTTGTCGATGAAATGATCCGCCAGCAGGAAGCCCGGTTCGACCGCATTGGGTCGTTCAGCCGGCTCCAGCACTATTCGGTCACAACCGATCGTTTTGGATTGAAGGCCGAACTGGTAGCGCGTGTTCATCGGGACCGGCGGCAGGGCAAAACATACGAAATCGTCAGCCGCAGCGGCTCGCAGGTGATCCAGAGCCATGTTTTCGATCCGCTTCTCGAAGCGGAAGTCGAGACCAGCCACCAGGCGCCGGAACTGCTGACCCGCGAATTCTATTCATTCCGGCTGGCGGGCGAAGCCAACTTTGCTGGCCATCACTGTTATCTTCTCGAGACGGAACCGAAACAGCACGAGAAGAAACTGCTCAAAGGCAAACTGTGGCTGAGCAAGGAAGATTTCGGAATTATCCACGTGGAAGGGAAGCCGTCCGAAAGCCTTTCCTTCTGGGTGGGGAAGCCGATGATCATTCAGGATTTTACGAAGCTGGGCGGCTACTGGTGGGCGTCGCGGCGGCATTCGTATATCGACAACATGTGGCTCGGTAAAGCCGACCTGGTGATCGACTACTCCGACTATCAGTTTGAGCCACGCCACGCGGAAGACGTGACGGAAACCGAAGCGCAGGCGTTCGCGAACGCTACGCCTTAGCGCGATTGCGCTCGTCCACGAATACAACTTTTGGCTGGTGCTGTGCCGCTTCTGCCTCATCCATGTGGCAAAAGACGGCAAGGATCAGGATGTCGCCGACCTGCACGTGCCGGGCAGCCGACCCGTTCACGCCGATTTCTCCGGAGTTCTCTTCACCTTTGATCACGTAGGTTTCGAGGCGCTGGCCGTTGCTGACGTTCCAGATCTGGATCGCCTCGTACGGCACAATGCCGGCCGCGCGCATCAGCGCGGGATCAATCGAGATGCTGCCTTCATAGTTGATATCGGCGCGCGTGACGGTGACGCGATGGATTTTGCACTTCAGTATTTTGAGGTTCATTGAGATAGCTCCACAACCCGCCGCAGTCCCATCAGCGGCAACTCAGGAATGAATTCGTCAAACAGCTTTTCCGCCTCGAAGAGACGGCCGAAGCCGCCGGTGCCGAGAATCAGTGGCTTGTCAGAGGCGAAATGTTCGGCGGTCACGCGCTCGGCGAGCAGGCGCACGGTTGCCAGAGTGCCGTAATAGAGGCCCGACTGGATACTTTCGACCGTGGAGCGCCCGAGGACATCATCGGGACGCAGGATTTCCACCGCCGGCAGTCGCGCGGTTTTGGATTCAAGTGCGGTCATCGAAATATGCATGCCGGGCGTGATGACGCCGCCGAGATATTCTTTGTCTTTCGTAACGGCGCAGACAGTGGTCGCGGTGCCGAAATCGACGATCAGGAGATTGCGGTTGGGGTGGCGCGCTACTGCTCCGACGGCGTTCGCGATCTTGTCCGCACCGACTTCCGAGGGATTGCGGTAGCGAATTTTGAGTCCTGTCTTCGCGCCCGGCTGAAGCACGAACGGCTCGAAGCCGAAGTATTTCGTGAAGCTGCCGCGGAGCGAATGGAGAACATCCGGAACGACCGAACAAATGGCCGCCATGTGGACCGCGGCGGGATCGATATTGTTTTCGCGCAGGACTGTCCGAAAAAATGTTCCGTACTCGTCGGACGATGCGCGCACCGCGGAGGTGCGGCGGAAGCTCGCTTTGAGCGCGGACCCGCCGTCGTACACGCCGCCGAAGATCTGACTGTTGCCGACGTCAAGACAGAGGAGCATGGGATTCTCCTTCAATCGCAACGTTGTCGATGAGCCGGACGCCTTCGAGGAAAACTGCGGCCAGGCGGCGGCCCCAGCGTTCTTCCACGTAATCGATCGTGAAGCCGGCCTTTTCCAGATCGGCTCGTGCGTTGCCGCCGCGCAGGGCTTTGGAAATCAGCGCCGCTTTTTCACGACCTTCGGGCGAGAGCCGCGCGTTGCGGGAACTCATCGCGAGTCCGGAGGATTCGCGGATGGTCGGGCACGGAATAACTTCGGTTGGAATGAAAAGGTCAGCCGCCATCGCGGTGACGATTTTCATCTGCTGGTAGTCCTTTTCGCCGAAGTACGCGCGGTCGGCGCGCACCAGATTGAAGAGCTTCAGCACAACCGTCATCACGCCTTCGAAGAAGCCAGGCCGGAAGGCGCCTTCCAGGAGATTCGTCAGTTCTGGCGCGATGACTTTGAATTGATATCCATTCGGATACACGGCATCCATGGTGGGAACCAGGACTTCGTCCGTGCCGAGTTCGCGCAGGATCGCGAGATCGCTTTCGAGGGTTCGCGGATATTTTGCCAGATCGCCGGGATCGTTGAACTGCGTGGGATTCACGAAGAGGCTGACTACGACGCAATCATTCTCCGCACGGCATCGACGGACCAGCGAACCGTGGCCTTCATGCAACGCGCCCATGGTGGGGACGAAGCCGATCGAACGGCCGGCAACCCCGCGGCGTCGCTCCTGCCATTCGGCAATGGTGTTCGAAACGTGCATCACGAGTAGCTCTCCTGCGGCGCAGGGAACGTTCCGGACTTCACCGCCTCATCGAATCCGGCGATGGCTCCAAGAACACCCTCCGTGCCTGCCAGAAAGTGCCGCGCGAATTTCGGACGGAAATCGGGATTCAGCCCGAGCAAATCATGCAGCACAAGAATCTGGCCATCGCACCCGGCGCCCGCGCCAATGCCGATCGTAGGGATGTGGAGCGAACTTGTAATTTCAGCCGCGAGATCGGACGGAATGCATTCCAGCACGATGGAAAAAACGCCAAGCTCTTCAAGAGCCTTCGCTTCGCGTTTGATCTCGCTCGCGGCGCCATTCGCCTTCCCCTGCACGTGGAATCCACCGTACGAGCGCACCGACTGCGGCTGCATTCCGATATGCCCCATAACTGGAATGCCGCTCTGCACCATGCGGGTGATGACATCTTCGTGTCCGAAGACACCCTCAAGCTTCAGCGCATGCGCCCCGGCGCGCATCAGGACCGACGCGGCATCCATAGCCGATTCGAGCCCTTTGCGGAAGGAGAGAAACGGCATGTCGGCCACAATAAATTTCTCCGGCGCGCCGCGCGAGACTGCTTCCGTATGGATGCGCATCAGGTCGAGGGTAACGGAAAGCGTGGTGGGGAAGCCGTGCATCACCATCCCGGCGCTATCGCCGACAAGAATGCCATCCACATCCGTACGCGCCAGCAGACGCGCGAACGTGTAGTCGTAACACGTCACCATCGAAAGGCGACGGTGTTCGCTCTTAGCGCGAAGAAAGTTGAGCACAGCCATGGCACACCTCCAGCAGAAGGGATGACAGGAGCGAGTGAATAGGAGTCGAAGAAGAGTTCGTGAGCATCGCCTCGGTACCTGTCAGATCCTGATCAAGTCCTGGACTTACATGCGGCCCGGAGGGCAGCAGCATCCAATGTCGCCGCTTTTCAGTCGGCGCAATTGCAGTATATCAGGAAATCTACGTGAGCCACTCGTCGGGGCCCGCGACAGCAAATTGGTTACGCGCAAACTCGCCCCAGACCTCAAGTTCCCGCGCTTCCTCGCCTGACAAGCAGGAGTAATAAGCTTTTATCGCCGGTTCGATAGTCCGGTTTTCCCGCATCACTTCATTCTCATGCATCGTTGCCGCACAAAAAAGCCGCGGCCCCTCTCGGAGCCGCGGCTTTCACTTTCCAACTGAACGACTGGTCTAGTAGTCCATGCCTTCCGGACCATGGCCATGGCCGCCGGGAGCCGGAGCAGCCTTCTTCTCCGGAATCTCGCAGACCATCGCTTCGGTCGTCAGCATCAGACCCGCGATCGACGCCGCGTTCTGCAGAGCCGAGCGCGTCACCTTCGCCGGATCAATCACGCCCGACTTCACCAGATCTTCGTACACATCCGTCTGAGCGTTGTAGCCGTAGTGGGCGTTATCGTTCTCGCGGATCTTGCCGATGATGATGGCGCCTTCCACGCCCGCGTTGTTGACGATCTGACGGATCGGCTCTTCGCACGCGCGCTTGATGATGTCGATGCCGATCTGCTCGTCGCCAGCCGCTTTCAGGCCAGCCAGCTTCTTCGAAGCGCGGAGCAGAGCGACGCCGCCGCCGGGGACGATGCCTTCTTCCACAGCCGCGCGGGTCGCATGCAGAGCATCTTCCACGCGGGCTTTCTTTTCCTTCATTTCCGTTTCCGTCGCCGCGCCGACCTTGATGATCGCCACGCCGCCGGCCAGCTTCGCCAGCCGCTCCTGCAGCTTCTCGCGGTCATAGTCCGAGGTGGTTTCCTCGATCTGCGTCCGGAGCTGCTTGATGCGGCCTTCAATCGCCTTCTGGCTGCCGCCGCCGTCCACGATCGTCGTGTTGTCTTTGTCGATCGTGATGCGCTTCGCGCGGCCCAGGTCTTCCAGCTTCACGCCTTCCAGCTTGATGCCGGTTTCTTCCATGATCGACTTGCCGCCGGTCAGGATCGCGATGTCCTCAAGCATTGCCTTGCGACGATCGCCAAAGCCCGGAGCCTTCACGGCCGCGGCGTTCAACGTGCCACGCAGCTTGTTCACCACGAGAGTCGCCAGCGCTTCGCCGTCGACTTCTTCCGCAATGATCAGCAGCGGACGGCCGGCGCGCGCAATCTGCTCGAGCAGCGGCAGCAGGTCCTTCATGTTGCTGATCTTCTTTTCGTGGATCAGGATGTACGGATCTTCCAGCACGCATTCCATGCGGTCCGGGTCCGACACGAAGTAGGCCGAGAGATAGCCGCGGTCGAACTGCATACCGTCCACGGTCACAAGCTCGGTCGCCATCGTCTTCGATTCTTCAACCGTGATGACGCCGTCCTTGCCGACCTTCTTCATCGCTTCGGCAATCGTGTCGCCGATCGTGTGGTCGCTGTTGGCCGAAATCGTGCCGACCTGAGCAATCATGTCGCCCGAAACCGGCTTCGACATGCCCTTCACTTCTTCGGTCGCCACCGCAACGGCCTTTTCGATACCGCGCTTCAGGGCCATCGGGTTCGCGCCAGCCGCCACAGCCTTCACGCCCTCGCGGAAGATCGCCTGCGCCAGAATCGTCGCCGTCGTGGTGCCGTCACCAGCGATGTCCGAGGTCTTCGACGCCACTTCGCGCACCATCTGCGCGCCCATATTTTCGAGCGGATCCTTCAGCTCGATTTCCTTCGCGACC
>DASYCD010000316.1:0-4120 GCA_036500405.1 Bryobacteraceae bacterium | reverse complement strand
CGGTAAAATTCCTGCCGCTTGTTCTCATCGACGCTATGCGTCTGCAGCGTCTCCAGATACAGCCGTATCGACGCGACGGGCGTCTTCAGCTCATGGGTGACGGCATTGATGAAAGCATCATGCTGTTCATTTCGATGAATTTCGCGCACCAGGAAAAGTGTATTGAGAACTACGCCCGCGATGATTGCCAGCAACAGCAGAACGCCGAGAAAAAGGAGAATACCCGTGCGCCAGTTGAGCAGAACCCAACCCACGTAGAGCAGAATGACGACCAGGATAACGCAGGCGCCAAGCGCAATAAAGAACGCGATCGACCGCTTCCGGCCAATGCCGACCATATTCTCAGCTTAGCGGGTCTTCATGCGACCTTACGTTCGGAAAGCTCGCTATCCAGCTTCGCCACGCGAACATTCTTTGCGATGCCCGCCGCACGGAGCACCTTTAACGTGAGCCATGAGGGATCGAATTCATACCAGGCCAGCCCGTGCCGCGCGGAGGTCGGATGGGCATGGTGATTGTTGTGCCAGCCCTCGCCAAACGTCATCAGGGCTACCCACCAGTTGTTGCGCGAGTCGTCGCGCGTTCGGAACCGCCGTTTGCCCCACATGTGGGTGGCCGAATTCACCAGCCAGGTTGCATGCAGTCCTACCACGATTCTCATGCAAACCGCCCACAAGACCATGGGCAGACCGCCGGCGAGATAAAGAATAACCGACAGGACAACCGTGGGCAACCAATGCCAGTTATTGAGCCAGATATAGAATTTATGCCGCATCAGATCGGGGGCGTACTTGCCCATGAGACGCGTGTTGTTGTGCTTGGCTTCGCCGAAGAGAATCCAGCCGATATGCGACCAGAACGCCCCGTCATTCGGCGAGTGCGGATCGCCCGGCAGGTCGGATTTCTGATGGTGAATCCGGTGCGTCGCCACCCAGAACATCGGGCCGCCTTCAAGCGTCATCGCGCCAAACAGGCCGAAAAGGTATTCCATCCAGAGCGGAATCGAAAAGGATCTGTGCGTGTGCAGACGGTGATAGCCAAGGCTGATACCGAGGCCGATCGTCATCCAGTACAGGACGACCGAGACGGCGAGCGCAGTCCAGGTGAAATTGAACAGGGCCGCGATGGCGCCCGCATGCAGTACTACGAGTGCGAGTGCGGTCGGCCAGTTGAGGCCTCTTCGTTCAAAAATGTTCTCGTCGGTTGCAACCGTTGCTGGATTCAATTTGGTCCTTTTCGCCTGAAACGGTGGGGTTGGGTTCTACATAACCACGCTAACAGGCATGGAGCGCCTGCTGTGTAAGATTTATGTAATCTCGGGGCTGGCCAAAGGACATATTACCAGGCGTACACGCTGCTTCCGGATCAGGCCGGGTTGCGAATTTGTGTAACGCCAATCGCTGGCCGCGGTTTCTATCGCCTATGAGCTCATTCAGATTGGCGGCGCTGAGCGTGATGGCAGTTCTTGCCTGCGGGTTGCCGATTCATGGACAATCGTTCGAAGTTGCCTCGATCCGGCGCAATCTGAGCGATGGGCAGGACATGGGCATCAATCTTCTGCCGGGGGGACGGATCAGCGTTACGCATACGACGTTGAAGACGATGATCCGAAATGCGTACGGGATTTTCAGTTTTCAGCTGGCCGGAGAAGCCGGCTGGATGGACAGCGAGTACTACGATATCGAGGCGAAGACCGGCTCGGGCGAGAATCTTTCGCCGGATCAGCTGAAGCCCTATCTGCAGGGTCTGCTGGCGGATCGATTTCATCTGGCCGTTCATTGGGAGAAGCGTGAGGGCGACGTGTATGCGCTCGAAGTGGAGAAGTCCGGAACGAGGATGACGCGGAATTCCGAGGGCAAGGCGCCGAGCCTGAATTCGGAGAAAAACAACGGGCGCGTGCGAATGAAGGGCGTCGGCGTACCTATGGCGATGCTGGCTTCGAATCTTGGGAATCAGTTGGGCCGAATTGTCGTGGATGAGACAGGGCTTACCGGAGCCTGGGACTTTCAGGGTGCCTGGACCATCGCTCCTCCGCCGGATTCGACGGACCCTTCGATATTCACTGGCGTCAGGGAACAACTGGGACTACGGCTGGTATCGAAGAAGGGCGGTATCGAGACGCTGGTGGTGGATCACGCGGAGCGGGCTTCGGAAAACTGACTCTTGACACGCTCCTGACAGTCTCATATCCTATGCATAGGAATACGAGGTATCTATGAACTTGCGTGGAACCCTTCCCGTGTTAATCCTCGAAGCGGTCGAGCGACAGGCCGACCACGGCTACTCCATCGCCCAGCGCATCAAGGAACGTTCCAGCGGCGTGCTGGATTTTCGCGAAGGCACGTTGTATCCCGCGCTGCACAAGCTGGAACAGGACGGCGTCGTCGAATCGTACGAAGGCTTCGAAAAGGGCCGGCCGCGCCGGTACTATCGGATCACCAAAGCGGGACGCGCCGAACTGGCGAAAGGCCGCAAGGAATGGAGCCGGGTGTCCAGCGCCGTCAGCTCAATTCTCAGCGAGGCTTGACGTGACTCCGCTCGAACAGTGGTTATCGGAAGCCACGCGCGGACTTTCGCCGGAGTCGGCCGGGCGCGTCCGCGAGGAGATTCAGGAGCACTACGACTCGGCGTGCGATGCCGGCGGCGATGCTATCGCCGCTCTCGGCAGCCCGCGCGAGGCCAATCGCGCCTATCGCAAAGTGCTGCTGACCGAGAGGGAGGCAATCATGGCTCCCACCATCGCGCAGCGCAAAAGATCAAGCCCTTCGCGCATAGCCCTGAGTTCCGTACTTCTCGTCGCGTTCGTCTGGATGATGCTCGGGCGGCATCACGATCCCTCATTGCCGCTCATCACGCTGGCAATCTTTTGCACTTTGCCGATGACCTGGTTTTTTCCTCCCGCTACACTCGCACGCTGCCGGATCTATACCGGCGTCTACGAAGTCCGCAGCGTCCTGATAGCGGCTATTGTCTGGTGGTATAACCCCGCCGGGTGGATGTGGGGTCTGGCCATAGCCGTAATCATTTTCCTGATCGATTACTTCCCTCTGCATCGTCAACGGCTATCGATCTTCCGGAAGTTCGAAGCCGGACAGACCTGGAGCCCTCTGCCGAAGGAGCCACAGTTAACGCATCTCGAGGCCATAATCCTGCGCAGGCTGAGCAAGCCCGAACAGCCATACGAAATCGTATGCGCCGCGGTTCTCTGCCTGATCCTTGCTGCGATGGCGGTGTGGATGCCCGCCGCATTTGCGCCGATGGCGATCTTTGTAGCCCTGGACAGCGTGGCGCGCCGAACTCTGCCGATATACACCAGGGAACGGAGCCGCGTTTGCCGCATTTTCAGGTGGACCGCAATGGCGGTCGCGGCGTTGCTGCCGCTGCTTTGCCATGCCGCCATTCCCTGGGTGGGCGCGGCCTTCCTGACGTGGATCTTCGTCCTCTTCGATTGGCGAAACATCCTCATTCGGCGCAAACTGCCGGTGTCCGAATGGCCCAAAGGATTGTACTGGTAAAGCGCGTGGTTTTGCAGCAGGTGGTCAAGTCCCGCCAAAGACTTCCGAGCCGGCCTTTGTCGAATTGCCGAGCAGTTGCATCGCGGCCGCCGTGACGCCTGTCACGGAAATTCCCCCCCGGCTGGAACCCTACTGCGTTAAGATTGGGCCAAACCCATGCTCGGCAGACGACAGTTCCTGCAACAGGCCGCTGCTCTGGCCATCGTCCAATCCGCTCGCGCCGCGGACGCAAACACGATTACCGTCAACCCGAAACCGCTGTTCGAGATCTCGCCGCTGCTCTACATGCAGTTCATGGAGCCGCTGGGCACAACCGATGGCTCCGTGGAAGCAGCGTGGAACTACGATGCGGACGACTGGCGGCAGGATTTCATTGACGTTGTGGCGGACCTTGCGCCCGGCGCCATGCGTTTCGGCGGGCTCTACAGCCGTTACATGCACTGGCGGGAAGCCGTGGGCCCGGCTGCTTCGCGGCCGCTGACCCGGAACTATGTTTGGGGCGGCAAAGAAACCAACCGTGTGGGCACCCACGAGTTCGTCGATTTCTGCCGGCGCGTGAAAGCCGAACCGTTCTATTGCGTGAACTTTCTGAGCGATGGGGAAAA
>DASYCD010000315.1:0-6246 GCA_036500405.1 Bryobacteraceae bacterium | reverse complement strand
CCATCAGATCAGCGCGCTTGCCAACGCCGGGGATGCCGCCGTCCGTGAAAGCAGGCGACGACCACGATGCGCGTGTCTTCCACCAGAAAGAACAAGCCATAAGGGAACTTGTGAATGCCCGCCCGCTGTTTCCCGTCTCATAGTGCGCGAACGCTTCCCGCAGTTCCGCATGCGCTTCCGGAGCCAAACGACAGGTAGCGTCACTGTTTTCCTAAACAGCTCCGCCCGAACTTGCTCCCACGGAATGACATCGGACGGATTTTCCGATATCGAGCGACCCGGTAATCCAATTCCGCGCGTTGTTCTTCAGTGAGCACAGGAACTCGGCCTCGATACTCTCCCAGAGCACATCGAGCAGGTCCATCTTCTCAGCCTGCGAAAGCGCGCCTATTTCCTGTTGCAGATTGCTCATGCGGTTGCCGATTCCATTTTACGCATTTACCCGCTGAGCCAGGACAGAGGGATTTACGGCAGGATGTGAAGCGGATCGGCCGGCGGCTCGGGTGGCGCCGCAATACTCGCCCAGGCGCGGCCCACGCGAATCGATCCCCGAAACAACATACCCACCGGGATTACGCCGCCGAGTTTATGCGCCGCTACCGCCGCCAGCCCCATCGACGCGATGCAGCCGCATGCCGAGCAATCCGGTTGCCCGCCATACTGGCACGGCGTCACTCCGGTTTTCAGGTCGGCTGACAGAACTTTTGTCGTCAGTGCGAACACGCATTCCTTCGGCCCCGCCGGAGGAGTCGCAAACTGCCGTACAAGCCCTTCCGGCATATCGAGCTTCGGAAATTCTTTCCGAAGCTCCAGCATGTCGGCGATCGCCTGCGCGCGATCGGCAGGTGTCAGCATTTCCGGCAGACTGTCGCCTCTCTGCGGCGTGAAAAGACTGAACCAGACTTTGCGAATTTCCTCGCGCGGTGTCCAGAAGGCCAGGAATTCCCGCAGGTACCCAGGACGCCGCATCATCGGACCCGTGACGGTGCAGTGGACCGTCACGCTCTGCCCCGCAATATTTTTCAGGATGCGTTCGTAAGTTGCGGGAGTGCGGCGGACATCGTGATCGGGTTGGAGACCGTCGATTGAAACCACCGCCGACATCCGGTCGAGCCCCTTCCAGATTTCCGGAAGCGGACGGAACGCGCTGGTCACCACCTGCAGATGGATACCGCGCCCGAGCACTAAAGGCGTCAACGCCTCCACTTCGCGGTATCGAACCAGAGGATCGCCACCGACGAGAGACAAATGGAGCGGCCGGTACCGGTCAACCACCTCGAGCACACCATCGATCAGCGCCTGGCCTTTACGGTCGTTCAGCGAGCGAAGTGTGGCTCCCCCGCCCAGGTGACTCTCATCGTACGCATAGCAGCCGGGACAGCGCAGCGGGCATTCCTTCGTAATTTCAATGGATAAAGAAGGAGCCGACCCGCGCAGAATCCGGCCCCAGGCGTGCACCACTTCGGAAACTTTCATGAGCGTTAGGGTCTTTATACTGCAATTACGTGGCCGTCAGGTGCGGGAAATCGCGACCTCGGGCTGGCGATGTCCCCGAAACCCCGCTTCTATATGGCACGTCTGAGTTACACTGAGATTAGTCGAAACCTAGAGGAATGCCCGGCATGAACCCGAAACTTCTGTTCCCCGCCGCGGGACTTGCCCTGCTGCTTGTCATCACCCAGTCGTTCGCTCAGACGGCGTCTTCGACGCAGGCAAACTCGAAAGACAAAAAGGCAAAAGCCAAAGACGCCCCCCGCGAAACTGTCGCGAAGCCGCTCACCGCGAAGGAACAGAGGAAGAAGGAGGCGGCCCTCAAGAAAGAGCTTCTCACTCCGTACAAGAACTGGATGGACAACGACGTTGTCTACATCATCTCGGACGAAGAGAAGAAGGCTTTCAAGCAGCTGACTACGGACGAAGAGCGCGAGCAGTTCGTCGAACAGTTCTGGCTGCGCCGCGATCCAACTCCCGATACGGTCGAAAACGAATTCAAGGAAGAGCACTACCGGCGCATCGCCTACGCGAACGAGCACTACGCATCCGGCATTCCGGGCTGGCGCACCGACCGAGGCCGTATCTATATTCAATACGGTCCGCCGGACGAAAACGAATCGCACCCCTCGGGCGGCACTTATGTTCGCCCCATGGACGAGGGCGGCGGCGAAACACAGACCTACCCGTTCGAACAGTGGCGCTATCGCTACATCGAAGGGATCGGCCAGAACATCATCATCGAATTCGTGGACCCCTGTCTTTGCGGCGAATACCACATGACGATGGATCCGTCCGAGAAGGACGCGCTGCTCCACGTGCCGAACGCCGGCCTGACCCTTTACGAACAGGAAGGGCTGTCATCCAAAGACGACCGCTTCAGCCGCACCGACGGTACGCACCTCGGCGTGCCCGATGCTTACATGACCCAGGGCATGAACGAGTTCAACCGGATGGATCAGTACTTCAAGCTGCAGCAGCCGCCGGAAGTGAAATTCAAGGATCTGGAATCTGAGATCACGTCGCGCGTGACCTATAACCGCCTGCCGATGCAGGTGCGCTGGGATTACATCCGCGTCACGGAGAACTCGGTTCTGACCAACATCACCGTTCAGTTCCAGAATCGCGATCTTCAGTTCAGCCAGAAAGACGGCCTGAACCACGCCATGATCGAGCTGGTAGGCAAGGTGACGTCCATGACGCGCCGTCCGGTCACCAAGTTCGATTTCCCGCTGGAAGTGAACGCTCCGCTCGAAATGCTGGAGCAGACGCGCAATTTGCGGCAGATCTATCAAAACTCAGTGGCGCTCCCGCCTGCCCGCTATCACCTCACGATCATCGCGAAGGACGTGACTTCGGGCAACGTGGCGGATTACGAAGTGCCGCTCGATGTGCCCCACTTCGCCGACGACCGGCTGGCTTCGAGCAGCCTGATTCTGGCCGACCAGATCACGCCGCTGCCGACGCGCGATATCGGCGGTACGATGTTCGCCATCGGCGATACGAAAGTGCGGCCGCGAGTGGGCGACACCTTCGACCTGAAGGATCCGAACGATCAGAAGATGGGCGTGTACATCCAGTTCTACAATTTCGCGCCGGAAGAGAAGACCAACAAGCCGAACGGAACCATCCAGTACACCATCAGCAAGGTTGGTGCGACCAGCAGCCTTTTCGACGTGACGGAAGACGTTCAGAGTATCCCGTACGCTTCCGCCAATCAGGTAACGGTGGAAAAACTGCTGCCGCTCAAAACCCTGGGACCGGGCGTTTATATGCTCAAGGTGAAGGCAACGGACAAGCGGGCGAACCAGACCGTGCAACAGGAACAGAAGTTTATTGTAAACTGAGTTAGCGGGAAGTCGCGCGCGCCACGTGGCGCGGCGTCTGTGGGAGCAGGGCGAGGCCGAATAGAAGAGGGCAAGCCGTGGCAGAGTGCAAACCAGGGTCGAAGCCGCGCGGTTATATCCGCTCCGCAGCGCTTTTTTCCCTGACGGTGATTCTCATCGCGCCGGCGCAGGCCGCGAACACCATCCGTTTCTCCGGCGCGCTCAGCGGACTGGTGACGGATTCCGGCGGGAAGCCCCGGCCGGGCGCTTCCGTTTCTCTTTTCAACCAACAGGAGCATCTGCTGCAGCGGGCCTATACCGATCTGGCCGGCAATTTTTCTTTCAGCGAACTTCTCCCGGATTCGTACGTTGTTCAGGTCACGCTGGCCACTTTCGTCCCCACCACGCGTAATAAGGTGACCGTGAAGCCCGGCATGCGCAGCCTGATGGAAGTCAGCCTGTCCAGGGTTTTCAGCTCCATTCAGGTGGTTTCGAGCGTGCCTGCGCCCGGCGGCCTCATGAGCGACGATTGGAAATGGACGCTCCGGTCCGATTCTTCGATGCGCCCGGTGCTCCGCGTACTGCCGCAAGTCGCCTCGAAGCAGAAAGCGCCTGCCGGCGTATTCCACGATTCCAAAGGCGTAGTGAAGATTTCGGCCACGGACGCCGCGCTGACCAGCGCTGACGATGAGGCCGATCTTGGTACGCAGTTTGCATTTGCGACATCACTTTATTCGAACAGCCAGGTGCGAGTGGCGGGCAACGTCGGATACGGATCAGCCACGGGTATTCCCGGCGCAGCCATCCGGACAACATTCACCCATCAGATCGCGGGCGAATCGCCGTCGGTTTCGGTGACCATGCGGCAGATGAATGTCGCATCGCGCGTGAGCCAGGGCATGATGGGCGGCGCGGAGGGCGAAGGTTCTCTGCCCACTCTGCGGACCCTCTCCGTCAGTACGAGCGACCGCGCGCAACTGACCGATGCGGTCACGCTCGATTACGGCTCGCAGCTCGATACCATCACCTTCATCGATCATCTGCAGTACTTCAGCCCATGGGCGAAGCTGACCTACCAGATGCAGCACGGACATCTTGAGATGGCATTTACGTCCGGGAATCCCCAGAACCAGCTGAATTCGAATGACCCTGCGGACAATCTGCGGAATGAGATGGCGGCGGTTTCGACGTTGCCACGCCTGAGCCAGAAAGAAGGCCGCGTGCATGTGCAGCGCGGCGACGATTACGAGATCAGCTATGCGGGCGACGCCGGCCCGATGGAATTCCGCGTCTCCGGCTATCACCAGTACGTCTCCAACGCGACTCTGACAATTGCGGATCCGGACGCCGGGCTGTTCACCGGCGATCTGATGCCTTCCATCTTCACGTCGAACGCCTGGTTCGACGCGGGCAACATATCGAGTTCAGGCTATGCCCTCTCCGTCACAAAGAAGCTGGGCGAGAGCCGCCAGGTGACGGTAACCTATGGAACGTTAGGTGTGCTCGCGCCAAATGAAGGCGTGAACCGGATTTCGAGCGCGGCCAGTCTGCGGGATGCCATGAGCCCCGAAAACCGGCAATCGGTGACGATCCGAGCGACCGGGGTAGAGCGCCGCACCGGTACCCGCTATATCGCCAGCTATCAATATGCCGATCTCGGCGCTGGGGTGCCGATGGCTTCGTTCTCCACGCTGCCGGATCGAGCGGAGCCGGGCCTGAATTTCGCGATCCACCAGCCGATTCCCTTCTTCTCCGGAGTAGGCCGCATCGAAGCGACTGCGGAAATCCGCAACGTCCTGGCGCAGGGTTATCTGCCGCTCGCGATGATGGATGGGCGGCAGCTGCTGGTAGTCAACACGCCGCGCGTCTTCCGCGGCGGTCTCGCTTTCATCTTCTGATTTAGTTCTGATCTAATTGACGAGTTCCAGGCTCAACGTCATCACCTTTTTATTCCGGACGACGGTGAATGAGATATTCTTGCTGCCAGCCTGACGAACGATGCCCATGATCTCGCGCGCCGCGGTGATCGGAAGGCCATTCACTTTCGTGATAATGTCACCGGCTTTCAGACCCGCCTTGTCAGCCGGCAGGCCTGTGTCCACCGTTTCCACCAACACACCGTGATGAACGCTGAAAAATGCAGCCAGTTGCGGACTCATTTCGGTAACCCCGAAGCCCAGCAGTGGCGTCGCCACCGCATTGGCTGCGGCGATCGCCATCCGCATTTCGTCAGGAGTGAGATTCTCCGTGATGCCCGGAGGCGGCACAGGTACGCTTAACGGCAGACCTAAAGGACGCGTGCCGAGCACCGCGACCACATTCTGCTTCGTATCGCCGCGCAGAATGGTGAGGTTGACTTTGGTACCGGGAGCCTTGCCAACAATCGTCTCCGTAAAGTCGCTCTCGCTGTTCACCTTCTGACCGTTGAATTCCAGGATGACGTCGTTTTCGTGGATCCCCGCCCTCGCGGCCGGCTCCCCGTTGACCCAACTGACGAGAACTCCCCCCACCGTTTTGAGGCCGTGCTCCTTCGCTATTTCAGGCGTCACATCCATCACGCCCACGCCAAGATATCCCGAAGATCCCTGCAGGTTGGACGATCGCGCGCGTGGCTTCGTCGTCTGAGCATACGCCATGACACCCAGCGCCGTCGCGACAATACACACCGGTCCTGCCTTCTTCCAGAACATCTCCCATCCTCTTAACAAATTCACAATATAATCGACGCGGGGGCGCTCAATACGTCCCGACTGACGCGCGGAACTGAGCCAGCATGCGGGCAATCTGCGCGCGCACGTATTCGTTGTCTTCGGTCTGCACCACATTCTGCAGAACACCGACCAGCGAGCCATCCGTATGCGCGGAGAGCATATCGATCGCCTGCGCGCGTACCGCGGCATCCTGGTCTTTCTGAAGAACACGGGCCAGC
>DASYCD010000314.1:0-5209 GCA_036500405.1 Bryobacteraceae bacterium | reverse complement strand
GTGCGGGCGTGGAGAATGGCGCGCGCGTGAAGGTGAAGGCCGGTGACAAAGAATTCGAGGCGATTCCGCGTGTGGATACGCCGCAGGAAGCGGAGTATTTCCGGAACGGCGGGATTCTGCCTTACGTCCTGCGGCAGTTGGCGGCGAAGGCGTAACGAAAGGATAGAGGCAAATCCTTTCGTTACTGAAAATCTAACGAAAGGATGCTTCAGTAAGCTTTCGTTAAGGCGGCAGAACCGATTCGATGAATGAAGGAAGGCCCAGCCGGACGGCGCAGCGGGTGGCGGTGCGGCGGGCGGCGCATCAGTTGATTGACCGTCCGCTGGTGTTTGACGATCCGTTTGCGATGCGGATCATTGGGGCGGATGCCGCGGCGGCTACTGAGGCGAAGGCGGAGGGGACGATTTCCGCCGCATTTCGCGCATTCATGGCGGTGCGGAGCCGGTATGCCGAGGATGAACTGCGTTGTGCCGTCGAGCGGGGCGTGCGGCAGTACGTCGTGCTGGGCGCGGGTCTCGACACGTTTGCATGGCGGAATCCGTATCCGGACCTGCGGGTGTTCGAAGTCGATTTTCCAGCGACGCAGCACTGGAAGAAACAGCGGGTGGCGAATGTCGGGATGGAGTTGCCGGAATCTCTGACGTTTGCGCCGGTGGATTTCGAATCGCAGACGCTGGTGGACGGGTTGCGCGCGGTGGGATTTCGGGAAGATCAGCCGGCGTATTTTTCGTGGCTGGGCGTTACGATGTATCTGACGACTGAGGCGTTCGAATCCACGATGCGGTTCATTGGGTCGCTGCCGCCGGGTGGCGGGGTCACGTTCGACTACGCCGTCGATCGATCTGAATTGAGTTTCATCGAGAAAATGGCAATCGATCGCCTCTCGAAGAAAGTGGCGTCCCTTGGAGAGCCGTTCCAGCTGTTCTTCCGGCGCAGCGATCTGGCGGAGAGAATGCTCCGTTTCGGATTCCGTGAGTTGGAGGACATGGGGCGCGATGAGCTCAATGCCCGGTACTTTCCGAATCGTGAAGATGGCTTGCGGGTGCGAGGCGGGGCCGGAAGGCTGATGCGCGCGCGGCACCTGTAAACCATTTTTTAAAGACGATGTTTTCGCTGAACTGATAACATTTCGCCAGCTGATTGTAACGATGAAGGGACATCCTGAAGGTGAGGATGTCCACTTTCAGTTTTGCGTGGAAGGATTCGGAAGTAGTCCAGCAGTTCACGACTGGCGTATGCCTGCATGGCCATACACTCCATTCCGAAGAGTGCCTCTCGTTCCTGCCGCGTTATCTGAAGATGGCGCCGGGGATCGCGGGAATCGTTCGGAAATATGAGAGCGGGCCGGAGCCCGTTCATTTTGCGAATGCGTGGTGGACGCCGCCTTTGAATCCGGGCGCGGCGCTGCGTCTGGAGCAGAAGCAGATTGCTGGCGTGGGGCTGCGGCCCATTGTTTCGCTGACCGATCACGACAATATTGAAGCGCCATTGTCGCTTGACGGTGAGCCGGTGTCTGTCGAGTGGACGGCGCCGTATGACAAATCGATTTTCCATTTGGGGATTCACAATTTGCCGCGTGAGACGGCGCGCGAATGGATGTCGCGCTTCGCGGCGTTTACCGCGGCTCCCGATGAAGAGAAGCTGCCCGCCATTCTGCGCGAAGTGGCTGAGATTCCGGAGTGCCTGATCGTTCTGAACCATCCGTTCTGGCTGGAAGAAGGGATTGAGCAGTCGGATCATGATCGCGCGTCGCCGCGGCTTCTGCGCGAATGCGGCGAGTGGTTTCACGCCCTCGAGCTGAACGGAACACGGACGTGGGAAGAGAACAGGAAGGTTGTCGAACTGGCGGAGACGTGCGGAAAGCCGGTGATTTCAGGCGGCGACCGGCATGCGTGCGAGCCTTCGGCCTGTATCAATCTGACGAACGCAACGTCGTTTGCGGAGTTCGCGGCGGAGGTTCGGGGTGGGGAGAGCTTCGTGCATTTCATGCCGCACTATCGCGAACCGATGGCGCTGCGGATTATGGAGACAGCGTGGGACATTCTGCGGCCTTATCCTGGCGAGACGGGACGCGAGCGCTGGACCGACCGGATCTTCTATCGCGGCGATGACGGCGTTGTGCGGTCGCTGACTGAATTGTGGCGCGAACGGCGGCCGTGGGTGATGACGACGCCGCTCCATGCGCTGACTGGCTTCCTGCAACTCGTGACGGCGCGGCGGATGCGCGGGGCAATGAGATATTTTCTCGCCGAACGGGGAGAAGTTCTCCCTTGAAGGCTTTGAAAGCGTTGTTTACGCGGCTTCGCGATTCCGTGCATGGGCTTTCGCCCGAGACCGTCGCGTTGATTCTGGTTCTTGGAATTGTGCTCGGGATTTTTCCCGTGTTTGGCTTGCCGACCGTTCTCTGCGCCGCGGCGGCGATTGTATTCCGGCTGAATCTGGCGGCGATTCAACTGGTGAATCAGGTCGCATCGCCGCTGCAATACCTGCTGCTCGCGCCGCTGGGCCGGGCGGGGGCAAGTATTATTGGATCGCGGGCGAGCGGCAACATCCTCGAGCACGTGCTGAACGGAACGCGAAACGCGGTGGTCGGGTGGTGCTGTGTTTGCGTGCCCGTGGGGATTGTGCTCTATCTCGTTCTCGCGTTTGCGCTGCAGCGGAGAACTTCACATAGTGTCTGAATTTCCGAAATTCTTTCTGTGGGGCGCGGCGACGGCTGCGCATCAGGTAGAGGGGAATAACATCAACAGCGATCTGTGGGTGCTGGAGCATATCGAACCCACGCTGTTTGCCGAGCCGTCGCTCGATGGCTGCGATCACCTGCATCGTTATCCGGAAGATATCAAGATGCTGGCGCGTCTTGGATTCAATACCTACCGGTTTTCCATCGAATGGGCGCGCATCGAGCCGGAGCGAGGGGAATTTTCCATGGCGGCGCTCGAGCACTATCGGCGTGTGCTCGCGGCTTGCCATGAGAACGGCATCACGCCGATGGTGACGTTCTATCACTTCAGCTCGCCGCGCTGGTTCGCGGCGATGGGCGGGTGGGAGAAACCTGTCGCTTCCGATCTGTTCGTTCGCTACTGCGGCCGCGGAGTGAAGCATCTCGGCGATATGATTTCGTACGCCACGACATTCAATGAACCGAATCTTCCGATGCTGCTCAAGTGGCTGCCGACTACCGAAATCCCGTTCCTGAAACTGCGGAAGATGGTGAAGCTGGCGACGAAGGCGCTGGGCGGCGATCAATGCGGATGCTTTTTCCTGGGCGATGCAAACAAGCTGAGAGACCGGATGATTGCGACGCATCACCTGGCCGTGGACGCGATGAAATCGGGGCGCGGCAAGTTTCCCGTTGGCGTCAGCATTTCGATGCAGGATGAGCAACCCGTAGGGCACGACAGCAAGCGCGACAGGAAATGTGCGGAGGTTTATGATCCGTGGCTGGAAGTGGGGAACAAGAGCGATTTTCTTGGCGTGCAGGTTTACACGCGATGCAGGGTTGGGAAGAAAGGCGATCTTAGTCCGGAGCCTGGTTCCGAGATCACTCAGATGGGATATGAGTTCTGGCCCGAAGCTCTCGAAGCCTGTATTCGTTATGCCCACGCGCGCGTGCAGGTTCCGCTCTATGTGACGGAGAACGGCGTGAGCACGGAAGACGACGAGCGCCGCATTGAATACACGCGGCGCGCGCTGGAGGGCGTCCTGAAGTGCCTGGCGGATGGGGTCGATGTGCGCGGCTATATCCACTGGTCACTGCTCGACAACTTCGAATGGATCATGGGATACCGGCCAAAGTTCGGTCTGGTGGCGGTGGACCGCACCACACAGGAACGCACGATCAAACCGAGCGCGCACTACCTGGGCGAAATAGCGCGGCAGAACCGGATGCCGGCTCAGCAACTCACGGGAATTGTTTCGGGCGCGCGGGGAGCGTAGTTCAGAAGATCTTCGAGGATAGCGGGAATTTCGTGGACCGCGCGATTGTGAATCCCTGAAACACGCTGGCGGAATCCTTCATAGATTCTGGGGGCGAGCAGCGTATCGACGGCGCCTGCGATTTCGTCTGCGAAGTTGCTCACCACGAGCCCGAGTCTCTGCTCTTCCACCCAGTAAGTGTTGTAACGCTCGTGCGCCAGCGTCCACGCATTTCGCTGCACGATGACGGGCAACTGCTTCGCCAGCGCTTCGCTGATGCTGCCTGGGCCTGGCTTGCCGATGAAGAAGTCAGACAGCTCCATGAACCACGGGACATCGCGAGTGAAGCCGTGGATCGACATCGGGATTACTTTGTGGATTGCGTGAAGCTCGCGGGCGATCTGTTCGTTCTTGCCGCAAAGGAGGATCAACTGAAGGCGCCGCCCGGGTTGGTTGAGCGCGCGCGCGATGTCCAGCATTTCCGTGGAACCTTCGCCACCGAATAAGACGAGGCCTGTTGGAAGGTCGGGCTGCAGTCCAATGCAGGCGCGGCCGTTGCGGCGGTCTGCTCCAATCGCTTCGTCGAAAGCCGGATTGAGAATCATCCCGGAGGTGCGGAAGATGCGGCCGGCTCCCATCTCGCTCGCCTGGCGCACGGCGCGTTCGGAGCCGCAGATGACGCGGTGCCCCGGCTCGATCCAGAAATGCGGGGGGTAGTCGGCGATATCGGTCAGGATGGTCACGAGCGGAACGCCGGGGCGCGTGGCGGAGAGCGCTTCGGCGATGGAGCGGTTGAAGTGCGGGATGAGAGAGACGACGAGGTCGGGCTGTGAGCCGGTCCAGTGGTTTTTGAGCGCATCCACCTGCCTTCGATGGGTGAGGCGAATGAGCAGATGCATGGCGTGAATCATGTGGGCGGAGCCGAACGTCCAGCCGCGCCGCAGCATGATGTTGTAGGTGTCCTGAAAGCGGATGCCGGTGTAGTTCCGGATGAAGTCGATCTGGTCAAAGATGTCCTGGATGCTGACCATCTCGACGTCCCAGGGGCGCTGCTGGCGGCCAATGACATCGCGAAGCGCGGCCGCCGCAGCGCGGTGTCCGCCGCCGCAATCGATGAAGAGTAAGGTGACTTTTCGATTCATTTGGTTCTCGGATTGAGCTTGTGGCGGGCATCGGCCAGGGTGGGTTCGTTGCCCTCCGGTTCGTGTTCGAGATAGAGGCGCAGGTAGCGCTCTGCCCTGGCAGGATCGCGGCCTGTGCGGAGAAGGGTGGTCGCGGCGTAGTAGTAGGG
>DASYCD010000313.1:0-11942 GCA_036500405.1 Bryobacteraceae bacterium | reverse complement strand
CCAGTCTGCGCGGGCGGCTCTTCCACATTCCTTCGGCCACCATCCATGCGCGCACCGTCTCCTGGCTGACCACGATTTTGTGACGCTTCGCTAATTGCTCACTGGCGAATGTCGGACCGAAATCGTGCCATTCCGGCTGCTGCAGAATCTTCAACGCTTTTGCCCGCGTCTTCTCGTCAATGCGTCGATTCGATGCCCGCCCCGCCAATCCATGCATGACGATCCGGTCACCATCCTTCTCTATACGCGCTACCAGCTCTCGTACCCAGCGGTCTGTTACCCCCATCTTCTCCGCCGCCTGCCGCTGCGTTACCAGCCCGTCTCTCGCTCTCTTTAACCACTCCAGCCAATCCCGTTCCCGCTGACTCATTGCGATTCGTTCCATCCTTCCGGCTTACGCCTGTCAAGAGGAACTTTCTACTTTGCTCAATTAGGAACTTCTCACTTTGCCGCGACAGCGGCCCTGCCACATCAAGGCTCAACCCTCAGTTTCGTGTAAAATGACAGGTCACTGCGCAGCGAACCATGACGCCCCTCAAAGGTCTCCCTCGCGGAACTCCGCCGCGAAAGAGTTCGCAGCCGTTAAATTGCCGAGACACAAGGAATGTGTTCTGCCAGGGATCGACTTCCATCGCTGGGCGGATCGCTGACCCATAGATATCGTCAAGGACCGACGAAAACCACATCGCGACAAAGCAGGTTTCAGGTGAACCACCGATGAGGAAGCTCTTTTCCATCCTGGCGGCAGTCCCTGGTTTCGCCGTCAGTTTCTCCACCAGTATCGGTTTTCCTTCTGCTCCCGAAGCGCAGCGCTGCAGCAAAAGGGAATCGACAGCCTGACCGATTCCTGTTCCGCCACGTTGAATGGTTCCCAGGGATCTTCGCTGATCAGCATCTATTCCCCCGCTCCCAACACCTACACTCTGTTAGGCCTTCTCCACGTCAGACAGCCGTCCACCGGTACTGTGACCGTCAATTCGTCCGTGAGTGCCAGCCTCAGCGAATTTAGCTCTTTAACGACCGGTGGTGTCAGACTGACAGCCAACTGCAATTCGAACGACTGCGAGCCGTAGCGCAACAGAACACTCCGAATTCGGTGTCGATTACGTAGGTCTCATCGACATCACCGCATCCGCGATCCCGTGAGCATCAGGCTAACCTGGTGCCTGTGATCTCTTCATCCACGCCGGTTTATTTCATCGCTTCTCAAATCTCCACCGCGCCGCCGATTCCGCGGGATTCCTGACGCCGGGCCGATTGAACCAGTGCTCGTATTTATCGACCGTGAGTCGATGAGTCAGACTGACAGGTCGTGATCCGACGACGTGTTCGGTCCAACCGTCCAGGGGACTCCGGGGGCAAAGGAATTTTATCCTCAGAGAGCGCAGAAGCGCAGACGTCTGCGCGGGATAACAAACGAATGAGTTCGGAGTTCAAGAGGAGAGATTCGGAGCGGTGAGGAACGCGAGCGCGCATCGCGGTCCAGGATCGCAGCGTCTTATGGCCGCCTAAGCCCTCACGAGAGCAAGCCCACTCCGAAACCGTTCGGTTGGTTTGTGCCACAGCAAGGATCACCCGAGCCCGCGAAAATTAATCTTCGCCAACCCGTGAAATCCACAAGCTGACATTCGCTTCCGTATGCGGCATCCTTATGTCTGCCGAGACGTTTCCGAGGCTGTTTTCGGAAGGACGCCTGTTTGGGAAACTCGAACCGTCTGCGGGTTCGTCTCGGCCCCCCTCCTTTTGTCAACATTCCCGCTCTGGTGCATCGTCTGCAAACAGGAGTATGATGAAGGGGCAACTGAGAGCCGTCTAAACCGCCTGGACCGGCTGGCTCCTCTTCTTTGCGGAAGAGGCAGCCTACATGGACGACTTCACGGACGCGCTCCGCCGTAGTATCGAAGAACTCTACAAAACGAGAGCGGACTCAATGCGACTACGCATCGAGTTTCGGGACTTACGGGATCAACTCCGAGCGCAGAGGTTTATCCGAGTCCCGCAAGCAACTCCCAGAAAAGAAATAGAAGCGTTTGATTGGTTTCTCGGGTACGACCAAAATTTCCGATAATTTCGGATCGGTGTCCAGGAGCGGAAGGCCGCGGAGGAAACCATGGGTCCGGAACCGCTCAACCAGTTTCACGCCGACCTGCTGCACATCGTCAGACCCCGGCGTTTCCTGCTGCTGAATGATTGTGAAGGGTGTAACACAAACCCGTTGAAATTCAGGTTACGGGCGCCTTATTATGGCCGTAGCAAAGGAGATTTTTGCGATGGCCACTTGTCAGTATTGCGGCGCCGCTACGACCCTTTACGATAACGATGTCCCGATTTGCCTTGCCTGTTCAGATGTGCGGGAACTGGAACAAAGATGCGAACTGAAAGTTCTCCCGGCAACGAAACTGCTCACCCAGAAAATCAGTAGTTGCAACTATGCGGCTACTGAGGTTTACTTCTGATTCATTTAGCCCGCTGATTGAAGAACTGTTCAGGAGTTCGTCCGACAGGTTACGTTCGGTTCCACCTGGCCGGACTCTGCCAGAACGATAAAATCAAGGCATGAGCGTTGCCGTCGCGCAATGGTGAGCGCTGCGGGCCTCGCCTCTGCCTGCATCAGAACCGGAACTCCATCGAGACGAAGCCAATCAGTGATTCAGAGCCCAGCCTGGCGACCAGCGGGCTAAGAGCTAATTTTGTGGGCGCTTCGGGTAAAGTTGCCATAACCTTGGTGATTCCTCAGACTAAATTGCCAGTGTTCGGTAACCATGACGGCAGATATACCAAAGGGACTTCAGGCGGAAGTCAGGAACGCAGTGTGCATTCTGATCGAGGCTGCTCGCCATGAAGGCTGGACCATCCGCGAAGTGCGCATCGGGAATGGAGTTGCCTCGGTTTCCGCGGCATCGCCGGCGGGTGGCTCCCACCTGGCGTGCGCGGAAGAAGAGCTCCTGGATCGGCTGAGGATGTTGTTGAAGGCTAAATCTGATCCATACCTGTAAAATTCCCGCTCTTGTGGCGCGCTTTACGCATCGCTACGATGAGCGCGTGTCCGCTGAACCGCTGTACGTATTGCGAAAACCTCACTGAGCTTGTTTTCGAGCACAAGTCGATCTGCGTTGCGTGTATGTGCAGGATGGAGTCCGGGGAAAAGCTGGAGCCGAGAGAAACGCAGCGAAGGAAACGACGAGAGGTCAGCCAGAAAGGGGAAAGGGTTCGGGGCGATCCATCAAAGGAATAAAGCAAGCCGCTTGTTTCCGGTTCACTTCCGCCACGCGAGATCAGCAGGCCGCGCGAGAGCTGAGCGAGAGCCCGGAACTCTCGCCCGGCAATTGTGAAAAGGCTGTCTCTCTTTGGCGTTAACCGTTGCCGGTTATGTCATGAAGGACCGCCTTTGCTATCACAGCGTGCGGCAACTGAGCTTTGGGTTTGAGACCTACTGCCCGACCTACGGTGAGTGCCTGGGTTTGCGCGAACTGCGCTCGCGACGCGTGGAGCCACCCCCGGTAGCCGCCCGCCAGCCGGGCGCTCGCGATTCCTGATCCTGGTATCCTGCGCGCGTCGCCTTGAGATGCGCCGCCCGTATCGCGTCCTCAATCGCCATCACGCACTGAGTGGCGGTTATTCCGCCTTCGTCGAGCCGCCGTAGCTGCTCAGCTATTTCCCGGTTGCGGACTTCGATGTTTGAATCTGATTCCACTCGGCTCATAATACGGCCAAAACGCGAACCGTTTCACCGCGCATTTCTACGTAGTTCTGCTCGATTTTTTAGATCTTAAGCCCGTCAATTAGCCGCGCCCCGCGAGGTCATCATCCTTCCCCGCGGCCGTCTCCGACCCGCACAGCACGCACAGCGGATGTTCGGGGCGGATGCCGATAACTGCAACCGCTGCATTCGGCCACATCGTCGCGCTTGGCCCATCGCTCCCATGCGTCCATCCGTGATGTGCGCGGCGTTCCGGTGGTCACGTGCAGAAAAGCGATCATCACCCGGATAAGTGGCCGCTCTTCGAAACGGCCGCCCATTGATCAGTTCCGCTCGCCGTTCAGGTCCGAGTTGTGCGGTAAACGATCGATAGCCAGCCAGAAACCGATGCCAGGCAACGGCCTTCAACGCCCCTTCAAGCGCCGCGTTTGGGTGTCCGTCTGCGTGACCGCGTTCGCCCGTAAGGTGGGCTTGCCGGGCATTGGGCTCCATGTTCCCTCGGGCATAGCCACGCGAGCCAGCTGATCAGCTCTGGAGCGCCAATACCGGCAGTCTCAGAAAGGCTTGGGCACGCGAACCCGGCGATAACACTCTCGATTTATTGCCACGCCTTGCCGAAGGATCTCGACGCGGCAGCCCTGGTCTGGAATTCCGCTATGGCGAACGCCCTTGAGGGCGAGACCAAAGCTACGCCGTTGCACATGTTAGCAAATGTTAGCGGAAAGAACGCCCAAACCAAAGCAGATTGTTGAAAATACAGCTGCTTTGGTGGTGGGCGCGGCAGGGCTCGAACCTGCAACCCTCAGCTTCGAAGGCTGATGCTCTATCCAGTTGAGCTACGCGCCCGTACCGCCATTATGGCGCAGCCGTCCGTGCAGCTTGAATTGCGGAGTCAGACGCCCACTGGCGGGCCTACCGGCGTGGGGATCAGCCCTTTCCGCTGAAGACCCGAGAGCGCCAGACCGTACCGGCCTCGTACACCGGTTTTTTCAAAGATATGCTTCACGTGGATCTTGACCGTTCCGGGCTGAATCCCCAGCATGCCCGCGATATCGCGATTGCGGAGCCCGCGTTCCACGAGCGCAGCAATCTGACGCTCCCGGCTCGTGAGTTGCGGCCGCCTGGGCGTGAGCAACTGGCCGGATGCCCCAAAGATCCCGTCTTCCATCCACGCGCCTCCGGAGGTCACCGCGCGCAGGCAGGTGAGCAACGTGCTGGCTTCCGAGGTGCGCAGCAGAATGCCGCGGGCCCCGAATTGCAGCAGGCGCAGCGCTTCACCTTCCGCAATCGTCGCGCCCCAGACAATCACGGGCACGCCGCAGCCCGAGGCTGCCATCTTCTGGAGGAGGTCAATCACGCGCAATAAGCCCAGGCCTTTGTCGACCACGACCACGTCGAAGTGGACCCCGGCCAATTCCGCAGGATAGGGCGCGACGGACGCGTTCGGATCGGGTCGATGGGGGTCTCCTGCGACGGCGCCCATCAGATTGGCGAGGTCGGTATCGAGCACTTCCGCACCCCGAACCGCGCCGGAGAACTCTGTCTCTCCGAGTTCCTCGCCAGCTGCCGGAGGGGCCGATTGCAGCAGCGCGTAAATCGTTTCGGGGGTATGAACGGAGCCTGCGAAGCGCAGATCCTCCGTATTTTCCAGAAGGCAGCGGATGCCTTCCACCGCGACCGGCTGGTTGTCACAGATCAGAACGTTTTTTCTCGTCAATATCATCAGTTAGTTCCCTGAGCGGGATTCCTTTCCCGGCCGATTGCCGGACATTCTCTGGAGGCCGAGAGCGAAACCCAGCCGGCGGCGCATATTTCCCCAGAGCGACCCAAAATGCCCCTGGATACGGGCATCCTTCACAACTTCAATCAACATGACGCCGACAATAAAATCCTCACCGGCACGCCGGCAATGCCGCACTTCTCCAATCAGCATTTCCGATTCGGTTTCCACATAAATGCGAGCCGCAATTCTTACCGGAACGGGAAGACTCAAACTGAGACCCGATGGCGAAACATCCACCAGCGAGGCTTCATACGATCTCGTGCCGTGAACGCTCATCACGCCCGCCGTCACTTTGCCGGAGCAGGGAATGCGCGCTTCGCGGCGGCGCGAGAAGCTCAGAGCAACGGAAACTCCCCAATGGTCGCCCATCGGAATGCAGCCGAGAACAGAGCCCGAAATCTGAATCTGATCGAGCGAGATCCTCGCAAGCGCGCCGTCCGGTAAGCGTCTTTCGCAGCGAATACGCAGCACTCCTTCCCGAATGTCGATTAATTCGCCGATCGAGTCCGGAATACGGGCTCCGAAAATCCGTACTGCGATTCCTGTGGGGGTGCGCGATGCGCCATGCGCGGAATCCGCGAGCGTATCGGCTGTCGCTACATCCCGCTCTTCACTTTTTCGCCGCATCACTTGCTTCGCTCCCGTGATATCCGGATCGCTTACGCTCGCGAATCCCTACCGGACTATTCGTTAAGAAATAGACTCAGTAAAATATCTAATTATTAAAAATTATCGGGAATTGATTTACGATTAGTCAAATGCAAACGGCCCGCTGCGACAATATGACGCACCTGAGGGAAGCGGGGAGCGAAATACTTGTGCCAACCTCAACAGAGCGATTTCTCACGTACTATGGAACAGAGCAAAAAACAAACAGAGATAATCCCGTAGCCTACCTCCCGGAAAAAGTGTTAATACGTACCATCTAGGTAATTAAGCGTGCGGAATGCGGTGAAAAGAAATTTTTCTATTTTGGGTTGCAAAGTCAGCAGATACAGTGTCTCGGAGCTATTGCTTTCTCGTCGGCAATTGCTGCTGGGCTTAATGAGGCTGGACTTTACAGCCGGGCATCGGGTATAGATTTCAATAACCTAAGTTTTAGTACGCTGCTACTGGGACTTAATGTTTATTGTTTTTGAAACAGTTACAAGGCAGCATAGGAAGCATCTGTAAGGCGCAGAATCGAAGACAACTTATTCGTAACTGCCATTAGTCGGGCAAGACAGCCTGCGAATATAGACTACCTGCCATTTCAGGGGAACGATAACGTTGGTTATGCGCGATAGATATATCCTGAATCTCGCCGAAGAGGAATCCGATGACTTCGGTGGGTGAAAACGTGGCCGCTCAGGTGGCGCTGCCCTGGATCGTGCGGCTCCGCTATCTGATGGCGTTGTGGCAGATCGTCCGCATTCTCTTTGTGAATCGTATGCTGGGCGTCGATCTGCCTCTGCGCTGGCTTCTCTTGCCGCCGTCCATCGTGCTGATCAGTAATCTGTGGCTTACCGCACGGGTCTTGTCCCCGCGGGGCCTCGCGCTGCGTGCCCGGCATCCAGAGTGGATTATCTCGGGTGTTGTAATTATTGATACGCTTTGCTTCACCGCCATCCTGATGATGACCGGTGGTCCCGACAATCCCTACAACATTCTTTATCTGGTCCATGTGGCGATATCGGCCGTGATTTTGTCGCGCTGGTATGCGAGAAGTCTGGCGGCATTTGCGTGTTTGTGCTTCGGCGCCGTCTTTCGTTTTCACCAGAATGTGCCGAAATTTGCAGGAAGCGATACAAGCCTGCATCTCGTTGGACTGTGGTTTGCATTTGCGATCGCGACATCGCTCGTCACGGTATTTTGCGGCAAGATTTCCGAATTGCTGCGTGAACGCGAGGAATCGCTGCTGCGGCTGAGCCAGCAGCTCCATCGGAAGGACCGGCTCGCGTCGCTGGCCACTCTTGCGGCGGGCGCGGCGCACGAACTGAATACGCCTCTCGCCACCATCGCGGTGGTTGCGCGCGAACTGGAGCGCTATGCGACGGTCACGCAACCAAACGAAGCGATTGCGCTGGACTCCGGACTGATCCGCGGCGAAGTGGATCGCTGCCGCGAGATTTTGGAGCGAATGAGCGCGGATGGGGCCGATCCTGCCGGAGAGATTCCGGAAGCGATCACCACCTCCGGTTTTCTCGAAGAATTTCGTGAAGGGCTGACGGAAACTGAGCGACGGCGGGTTCGCATGGAGGCGGATGATCCCGAAATGCTGCTGGTGATTCCGATGCGAGCCGTGGAGCAGGCTCTCACGGCGCTCGTGCGGAACGCGATCGACGCGAGCCCGGCAGACGCGCCCGTCGTACTGACTGCGCGGCAGGCCGGGCCGCGGCGTGAAGGAAACATACAGTTCGTGGTGTGCGACCGGGGCTGTGGGATGTCCCAGGAAACTCTGCGGCGCGTGGGGGAACCGTTCTATACGACAAAGGACCCCGGTAAAGGAATGGGGCTCGGCGTGTTTCTCACGCGTACCCTGGCGGACCGGCTCGGCGGACATCTTACGTTCGAATCGCCGGATAAAGGAACGGTCGCGACGCTGGAAATTCCACGGGCTCCCGTGGTGGAGGCGATAGAAGTATGAGCGCAGCGCCAAACCTGGTGGGCCGGATTCCTCACGCTCCACCGATCGTTCTTGTGGTGGACGACGACAAAATCTTCAACACCCGGCTCTGCCGCGCCTTGACGGACCGCGGCTGGAATGCCCAATCGGCATTCGACGGCGACTCTGCGCTGCAGCTCGCGCAGAGCGCGCGGCCCGATCTGGCCATCGTGGATCTGCGGCTGCCGGGAATGAATGGCCTTGATCTGATTCAAAAACTGCATCACCTCGACCGGAAGATTTGCATCATTATGCTGACGGGATACGGTAACATCGCTACCGCGCTGACCGCCACTAAGCTTGGCGCCAACCATTACATGAACAAGCCCGTGGATGCGGATCAGATCCTCGAGGCGTACGGGCGTATTCAGTCGGCGGAATGCGTGGCCGAGCCCGAGGAGGGCAGCGTTCCGAGCCTGGCCATGGTGGAGTGGGAGTACATGCAGCGCGTTCTGGCCGGCTGTAACGGTAACGTCACGCAGGCCGCGAAGCTCCTGGGCCTGCATCGGCGCTCATTGCAGCGGAAACTTTCGAAATACCCGCCGAAGAAGTAACGCCGCGCGATACGCTGGGGGCATGGCGGCTCCGGTCGAAATCGAAGTCAAGATTGCGCTCACGAGCGTGGCGAAGGCGCGGAAAATTCTTCGCGAGGGGAAATTTCAGGCGGAGGGCTCGCGGGGGTTCGAGCGGAACCTCGTTCTCGATGACGCTCAGGGCAATCTGAAGCGCCAGGGGCTGCTGCTTCGTGTGCGAACTACGGGAAAGAGCGGAAAGGCGGACGGCGCGCTGTGCACGTTCAAGGGACCGGCGCGCGAGACGCGTACGCATCACAAGATCCGGATCGAGCGCGAGTTCGATGCCGGGGACAGCGATGAATGCCTTGCCGTATTTGCCGGCATCGGTTTTCATCCGGCATTCCGCTACGAGAAATTCCGGACGAAGTTTTCGCGGCGCGTCCGCGGGGTGGGGAAGCAGGGGCACATTGTGCTCGACGAAACGCCGATCGGCGTGTTCCTGGAACTGGAAGGTCCGGCCGTCTGGATCGATCGTACCGCGAAAGACCTGGGATTTTCACGAAACGACTACATCACCATGAGCTATTCGCGCCTGTGGGAGAAATGGCGCGAGGAGCACTCCATCCCTGCCGGAGATATGGTTTTCGATTCGCGACGGCAGCGTTAACGCGTCTGCAACTGAACCAGCGAGCCGCTGTGATCGCCATCGTGCGGCGCGTTGGGCGGCGCTGGAATGGTCTGCGGAGCCCGCCAGAAATCCATGTATGACGTGTAGTGCACGCAAGCCACCGTGCACCGCGGAGCACAGCCCTTTTCCGTGATGAACTCGCGCCGGATATCTTCCTTCGTGTATTGCGCAAGCGGCTTGGCGGGATAGCCACGCTGCTGCGAGCAATAGTGCACCAGGCCCTCTTCGCAGATGTAGAGATAGCGCGCGCCGGCCCGGCATTTCCAGGTGTTCTCGCGCCCATGCGCGATGTTGTCCTGGAAATAATTCATGCGGGCGTAGGATTTCTTGCCCATCTCCCGGACCTGCAGATAAATGCTCTGCTCTTCCTCGGAAAGGGGCTGCAACTGCCCGCTCGTATCGTGAATGATTCCGACCGTCGTCGTGAAGCCCAGTTCGACCGCCCGCTTTGCAACCACAATCGCGTCCTGCGGCTTATGAATACCGCCGCCGACCACCGAGTTGATATTGACGTGAAAATCGGCGTGCTCGGCCAGATACTTGAGCCGAAGGTCGAGCGTTTTGAGGCTCTTCTTCGAGACATCGTCCGGCATCACATTGTCGATCGAGATCTGCATGTGCTCCAGCCCGGCGTCGTTCAATTGCTGGATGCGCTCGGGATTGAGCAGAAAACCATTCGTGATCATCCCGGCCATGGCGCCGGTTCCGCGAATCCGGCGGATCAGGTCGTCCAGATCGGGGTGGAGCAGGGGTTCGCCGCCGCTGAAGGAGATGACGGATGTGCCGAGTTCGCCCAAACGGTCGATCCGGCGGTACATTTCCTCCTTCGGGACAGGCTTCGAAAAGTCGTCAAACTCGTTGCAATACGTGCAGGAAAGATTGCAGCGGCGGATCGGGATAATGTGAGCCAGCACCGGATGGTCGGTGTCGAGGACCCCGCTGGCGAGCATACGCCATTCGCGGCTTACGCGATGCAGGGCGGTCAAACGTCGGCTCATGCGTGTGCTGAGTGATGGCATCAGGACGAAACTTTATTACAGCATACCTATCTAATACATAAAGCGTTTGCGCTTCGGCGGATGCTGCCGGAGGTCGAATGGAGCAGGCAGGGGGCCAGTCGGGCCCTAAGCCCCGTCGCGATGGACGGTGTCCGGCGAGAACGCCGGCGTGCAGATGGCGATGTATTCGGCGCCGTCGGCCTCGGGGGTGCTGTAGCGGATCCACTCTCCCCGGGCGGTCGTAACGGCCTGTCCGGGGCGCACGTCCAGAGTACCGTCCTTTGATTCGACGCGAAGCATGCCCCGCAGAACCACCGTGTATTCGTCGAAGTCCGGGGTCTGGCCGGGTTCCACCCAGCCGCCGGGGCTCCGCATGTGGGCAATGCTGATTTCGCCGGCTCCGGTGTTGACCCGACCCACGAATTCGTCGATCAGTTTCGGCTTATTACCGGCTGCGGCGATTCGAGTTGGTTGCGCGATGATTTGAGGCATATAGTCCGTTTTGGGCGAGGGAGATTGAAACCTTGAGAATACTTGATCGTAAACCGGACCAGGGCTACAATGGCGTTTTCGCCGAAGACCGAGGGCTCATGACCACCAGAGACGATCACGATCCACTGGCGCCACACCGGGAAGCTGCGTTTTTCTACGGCCTGTTTCTGCGCGGCCACTCGCTGAGTATGCTGCGCGAAGACATCGACGTTCCGCGGAAGATTACTGACAAGTGGCTTGTTGCCAGAGACTTTCAGGGAACGTTTAAAGCTGACCTTGACCGCGTTTACCAGTACCGGAAGCGCGTGCTGGCCATTTTCGATGGCTTGGTTTCCACCGAGCAGACCCGCGTTCCTGTCCAGTAATTTCCCCTTCTACTATTGTCCGAACTGCCGCCCCACCATTTGCTCGATGGGCTGCATCGCGCCGGGCGATCCCGTGAAGATGTCGTTGGGGAATTTGCGCCCGCTGATGATCTGCTGGAAAATATCCGGACCCAGGTTCTGGTTTAATCCCAGACCGGCGAGGTACTGCAGGCGCAGATTGCGGTCGTGATTAATCTGCGCGGTCCGCATCCAGCCGCGCAGTTCGTTCGCGTCGGCGGCGAAGGTGGAAAACAGGTTCAGGACGCTCGGGAACCCGACATCCGAAAGCGACTTCCGGACAGCGGCATATTTCGGATCCGCCAGCTTGGCCTGAACGGCGTCGACGTCGATGGGCAGTTTTTCCACCGTACCCATCAGGACGACATCGTAGCCAGAGCCATCCGTATTGAGATTGCCCCAGACCGTTCCATAGGGGAAGGCTTCAAAGAAGGTGGCCAGTTCGCTCTGCACGGTTTCGAATGAGCTCTCATAAAGCGGGACCCATTGCGTCACGATGCCGCCCGGATTCAGGTGTCGCTTGCACATTTCGAAATATTCGGTTGTGTAGAGCGACGCCATGCCTTTTACCCAGGGATGAATGGGGTCAGACGTGATGATGTCGTATTTCTGATCGGACGTGAGGACGTAGTGGCGCGCATCGTCGTAAACGACCTTCGTTCTCGAATCCTGGATGACGTGATGATTGGCGTCGGCGAAGTATTTGCCGGTAGCCGGGGGGATGCGCGGCTCGATTTCG